>DFDK01000111.1:0-2015 GCA_002367695.1 Acidimicrobium sp. UBA3029
CTCGGCGTTCAGCAGTCGGCATCGGCACTTGCGCGAGTGCTTGGTCCACCACTTGCCGGTTTGGCTTTTGATCACATCGGCATTGGTGCTCCGTTTAGCGTTGGTGCAGCGATCTATGTGATTGCAATTTTCGTAGCATTTACGCGAGTCAAATGAACGATCGGCAACAGATGGGCTACGCGCCCTCGCTCGATGGCATTCGCGCATTTAGTGTGATCGCAGTGATGCTGTATCACGCAAACATCGCGTGGCTGCCTGGTGGGTTTTTGGGTGTCGAAGTATTTTTTGTTGTCAGCGGATTTCTCATTACGTCATTGTTGATTGAAGAACGTGAATCGACTCAACGCATCGACCTCAAACAATTTTGGATTCGGCGTGCGCGACGTCTTCTGCCCGCTCTCGTTGTGATGTTGTGTGCCACAGCTGTATGCGTGGCGTTTTACGCCACCGACTCTGCCCCCGATTTTCGTCGCGACGTGTTGCCATCACTTGGGTATTTCTCAAACTGGTGGCAAATCTTTGCCGTAGACACTCCATACTTTGCCTCGAGTGCACTGCCGGTGCTGCGCCATCTGTGGTCGCTTGCCGTAGAAGAACAGTGGTATCTCATCTGGCCGCTGCTGTTCACTTTCATATTTGGAGCAAAGTGGATGCGCCCAAAGATCTCAGGCGCACTTCTGATTGCGTGCAGTGGCGCAATCATGATTACGACGGCACTTCGTTTTGCTCAAGACAATGAAACACGTACTAATTTTTTATACCTCAGCACCATCACGCGCTCGAGCGGCCTACTTCTTGGCGCTGCGGTTGCATTGTTATGGCGGCCATGGCGCAAGGCACCGAACCGATTGGTGCTGGCGCGTTCACTAGTTGCCGATGCGCTAGCAATTGCGTCAATCGTTGTGATTGGCGTGCTCATGGCCACTGTGCATGTGGCCGACGCACGCCTGTACCAAGGTGGTTTGGCTGCTACGACCATTTCATCTGCCGTCATCATTGCCGTGGTGATGAGACCGAATGGTGTATTGGTAAAGAAGTTTTTCTCACAAGACTTGTTTGTGGAAATCGGTCGCCGATCGTACGGGCTGTACCTCTGGCATTGGCCTATTTTTGTCATCACACATGCACGCGACTCGGGTAATCGCTTGGCCATTGCGTTTGCAGCCACCGTGATCATCAACGAATTCGTGTATCGGTTTGTCGAAATCCCCGCTCGTCAAGGAGCACTTGGTAATTGGTGGCGCAACCGACCACGATTGAGCGCTATACGTCGTCGACTTCCCGTATTTATTGCCTCCGCAATGGTTGCCTTATTGGGTTTTACAGGAGTCAAGGTTGTTGGCATTGAAGCACGAGACTTGGCGATTGATGCATCTACTGCCAACGTGATCTTCGCAGTACCAACGACCGTGGCCAACACGGGCACCAAACTGACACCAAGTGTTATTGGTTCGTCAGCCACGTCTACAACGATCGCTACATTGCCACGCAAGATGGTGATTGTTGGCGACTCTCAAGCGCATGCTCTGTCCATTAATAAACCATCGGGCATGGAAAAGACATTTGTTGTTACCGACGGTTCGATTGATGGCTGCGGCATCTACGACAGGGGCGTTGGTGTCGGTGGCACGAATGGAAATTTCCGCCGCAATTTTGCAAACTGTGTCGGCTTTGAAAAGAATTGGGCTAAGTCGGCAACAAAGGCGAAAGCCGATGTAGCGCTTGTGGTGATCGGCGCGTGGGAAGTGCTCGACCTCAAGATCAATGGGTTCACGTTTGCATTTAAAACTTTGCCTGCCGACACGATGTTTCGCACTCAAATGCAGCGCGGCATAGACGCGTTGCGAGCATCTGGTGTAACAGTTGCGCTACTCGAGGTTGCGTGCATGCGACCAGTCGAGTCAAAGGGTGGGCCAGTACCTGCGCTTCCGCAGCGTGGAGATGACGCGCGCACAAGACACCTCAATGAGTTGTTGCGTGAGATTGCTGCGCCAGAAGACGATGGAGTGTTTTTT
>DFDK01000111.1:2163-7962 GCA_002367695.1 Acidimicrobium sp. UBA3029
AGCGGTCCCAAGGAGTGGTGTGCTGATCCAACGATCTCAACAAGTTTGTCGTATCGATGGGATGGAGTACACGCCTACAAACCAGGCGCAAAACTTATTTTTGAAACGATCGCGAACTCGATCTTGCAATTACCTATTACGAAGTAGCGTTTGCTAGAGAAAAGTGACCTGAAGCACAAATGTGGCAGATAGGTCTACTACGCGGTAACTTAGTGTCATGACTGATTTTTCACTTGCACTTAACGATGACCAACTTCAAATCAAAGATTGGATTCATCAGTTTGCTGTTGACACCATTCGCCCCGCCGCACATGAGTGGGATGAAAAAGAAGAGTTCCCTTGGCCGATCGTGCAAGAGGCAGCAAAGATTGGTTTGTACGGTGTTGACTTCATCATGAATGCAATGGCAGACCCATCTGGTCTCACCATGGTGGTTGCAATTGAAGAAATGTTTTGGGGCGATGCAGGAATCGGCATGGCAATTATGGGCTCTGGTCTCGCTGCAGCAGGTATTGCAGGCAACGGCACACCTGAGCAAATGATGGAGTGGGTGCCACAGTGTTATGGCACGGCAGATGATGTCAAGGTCGGTGCATTTTGTGTGAGCGAACCAGACGCTGGTAGCGATGTTTCCAACCTACGCACGCGTGCGGTGTACGACGAAGCAAATGACGAGTGGGTGCTCAATGGTACGAAAGCATGGATCACCAATGGTGGTATCGCTAACGTGCATGTTGTAGTTGCGGCAGTTGATCCAGAACTTAAGGGTCGCGGTCAAGCAAGTTTTGTTGTTCCGCCAAACACAAAAGGTTTGTCACAGGGACAAAAATATTTGAAGCACGGCATTCGCGCCAGCCATACGGCAGAAGTGGTTCTCGAAGACGTACGCATTCCTGGTCGATGTCTACTTGGTGGAAAAGAAAAACTCGATGCCAAACTTGCGCGCTATCGCGAAGGCGGATTGTCGAGCGGCAAGCAACCGGCAATGGCAACATTTGAAGCAACACGCCCAGCAGTTGGTGCTCAAGCACTCGGTGTTGCACGCGCTGCATACGAATACGCACTCGACTACGCCAAAGAGCGCAAGGCATTCGGTAAGCCGATCATCATGCATCAAGCCATTGCATTCAAGCTCGCCAACATGATCACCCAGATCGACGCGGCACGCCTGCTCATCTGGCGCGCATCATGGCTCGCAAAAAATGGTGGCTACAAAAATGCTGAGGGTTCGCAAAGTAAATATTTTGCATCCGAAATGTCGGTCAAGGTCACCGAAGATGCAATTCAAATTTTGGGTGGCTACGGCTACACACGCGAGTATCCAGTAGAGCGCTGGCACC
The DNA here is from genome assembly GCA_002367695.1 of Acidimicrobium sp. UBA3029. Lineage (GTDB taxonomy): Bacteria > Actinomycetota > Acidimicrobiia > Acidimicrobiales > Ilumatobacteraceae > UBA3006. Next base: position 3,504 of record DFDK01000111.1, read on the forward strand.
GTGACGCCAAGATTCACACCATCTTTGAAGGCACTTCAGAGATTCAGCAACTGGTGATTGCCCGTGCAATTTCTGGTTTACGCGTCGAATAAACCCCCTGCTACTGCAATACCTCGCGATCACACGTGTTGGCGTTGCGTTCGCATACGTTGGTATTGGCTCCACCATCCATCGCTTACGCGTTTTTCGCCCCTGAGTCATGTTTTTCGTTGTTGCCAAGATTTGCAGGACGAGACGCAGGTGTCTTCAACAAGAGCATGGCAAGACCAGCAGCAGCAACTGAGGCGAGAAGAATGGCAAGCTTTGCATGTTCTTGCTGTATTGGGTCAGTGAGTGCCAGTTTCGTGATGAAAATTGCCACGGTGAATCCAATTCCAGATGCCATACCCACTCCCATAATTTGTCTCGTTGTAGAGCCTTCTGGGAGATCTGATATTCCAGATCGCACTGCTGCGCGAGTGGCTATGACTACTCCTAGCGGCTTGCCCAACATGAGCCCGAAGAACACTCCCCACGTGACTGCAGAGCCAGCCGCATCACGCAAGCCATTGAGTGAAATGTGAATGCCGCTATTAGCGAGAGCAAATATGGGAACAATGAGAAAACTTGTCCATGGATGTAATACGTGCTGTAGCCACTCAACCACAGACACCGATTTTTCGGCTTTGCTGCTTGGGGATCCGAGGTCCACACTTGCTGAAGCATCTGATAACTCTTCGATATCGACGAGATCTGTTTGCTTTCGAACAATGGAGGGTGTCAACAAGCCCATTACCACGCCAGCAAGCGTGGGGTGCACACCACCTTGGTAGAGCCCTAGCCAAATAGCTACCCCCACAGCCACATACAGCAGGACTGATTGAACGCCTAATCGACGAGCAACTACAACAGCGCTCACACCAATTATTGAAACTAGCAACCATCCGAATGAAACACCCGTTGAATAGACAGCGGCGATAATGATGATCGCTCCGATGTCATCGACGATGGCAAGACCAAGTAAAAAAGCCCGCAATGAAGCTGGAAGTTTCTTTCCCATGACTGAAATCACCCCTACTGCCAATGCGATGTCGGTAGCTACAGGAATGGCCCACCCACGTGGCGCACTTGACCCAGCGATCGCAAGATAGATGAGTGCAGGAATGAGCATTCCTCCAAAAGCTGCAAAGCCAGGGAGCAGTGCAGCACGACGTTCAGAGAGATGACCATCGGTGACTTCGCGTTTAATTTCTAAACCTACGACAAAGAAAAAAATTGTCATGAGCCCATCGTTCACCCAATGCCGGAGATCTAAGTCGAGTGAGTGCCCCGCAATTGTCAGTGCAATGTGGCTGTTCCACAAACTTTCGTAGGAAGCCGACCAAGGGGAGTTCGCCCACAAAAGCGCCAAGATTGCTCCGAACGCGAGCAACACTGCACCGGCGGATTCTGTGTGCAAGAAATCTTGCAGCGGCGCCAACGCGCGTACTCTTTGTGAATCATGAGTTTGTGCATGACGGTTCATCGGGCTTCCAGTTTCCGTCGACCAGGCTTCCCGACACACCAAATTTCACATTTTTAGGTACCAACAAATCTACCTTGCCTGCACAACACTTCAGTCCTTACTCTGTGCATAGGGTTCGATTCCCCAGTTCCGGTTGTTTCCCAAACAGTTGGGTGCTTTTTTACTAACGCCCATAACCAATTCAGCAAATGTGGTTATTTATCGACGGATGGCGTACAGGTCCGACAGTAACTGTGTCACTTTGGTCAGATCGTCGTGGCAAATGTGTCGTGCTTGCGCCTGCATTACCAATAGGAAAGTGTGAGATACAAAACGACCCCGGAGCGGAACTCTTGGGTCGTTTGATGTAGAACTTGAACTATGACATCTCTCAGCGAAGAAGAGGATTTTTCTGAACGATGTCGCGAAGTTCTTCAACACGGTGACACTTGCCTCGTTCATACCTCCCTTCTTTGTGAGCGATGAACTTGTTTAGGAGTTGCCCGACAATGCTGTCGGGTTCGACGCCGTGCCACAAACCCAAACCGCGTGCAGCAAGGTGACCGTGGCGGCACTCTTACCGATATATGCATGTGTCCTGACCAACTGCGATGCCGTGAAACAAGTTGGGGTAGTGTGGGCTTCTATCCGAAAGTTTTTATGAAACTTGGTCAATTGTGGGGGACGAACTAGTCGTGGCGGTCTGGATTTGGTTCGCGGTGGCGGGGCTTTTGTTGGTTGTCGAAATGTTGACTGCTGACCTGTTGTTTGCTTCACTGGCGTTGGCGGCACTCGCCGCTGGTGTGACGAATGCGGTAGGCGGTTCACAAACTTTGCAAGGTGTGACCTTCGCTGTGTTTGCAATTCTTTCGCTGATCTCACTGCGCCCTATTGCGCTGCGGCACCTGAAGAAGCAAGTGCCAGGTTCTGCGACGAATGTAGACGCTCTCATCGGGGCACATGCTGTTGCCACAAGTACGATTGATCAAATAGCTGGTCAGGTCAAGTTAAGTGGCGAAATATGGAGTGCGCATGCCGAGTCTGGCGTGATTCAAAGTGGCGAGAATGTTGTTGTGATAGCGATTGATGGAGCGATAGCTCGTGTAAAAAGAATAGAGGAAAAATAAATTATGTTGTATTCATATCTCGTTGTTGGCTCGTTGGTATTAATTTTTGGAGTCGTACTAGCACGATCGATTCGTATAGTGCCACAAGCACGTGCCGGAATTGTCGAACGCTTGGGGCGATTTAGTAGGGTGCTCGGTCCTGGTTTGGCGATTATTGTTCCGTTTATTGATCGACTGAAGCCACTTGTTGACATGCGTGAGCGCGTAGTTTCGTTTCCTCCACAGCCAGTGATCACTGAAGACAACTTGGTGGTTTCGATTGACACCGTTATCTATTTTCAGGTAACTGATCCGAAGTCGGCAACATACGAGATTGTTGACTTTATCCAAGGCATTGAACAATTGACGGTCACTACATTACGTAACGTGGTGGGAGGCCTTGACCTTGAAGCTGTTTTGACATCTCGAGATTCGATTAACTCAGTTTTGCGCGGCGTCTTGGATGAAGCGACTGGAAAGTGGGGTGTTCGCGTAAACAGAGTTGAACTGAAAGCAATTGATCCACCACCGAGCGTGCAAGAGTCAATGGAAAAGCAGATGCGTGCGGAGCGGGATAAGCGAGCTGCTATCTTGACCGCCGAAGGTGAAAAGCAGAGTCAGATTCTCACGGCAGAAGGTGCTCGGGAAGCAGAGATTTTGCGTGCCGAAGGTGATGCGCAGGCCGCAGTGTTGCGCGCCCAAGGTCAGGCAGAGGCGATTGAGAAAGTTTTCAGGGCGATTCATGATGCTGATGCCGACGATCAAGTTTTGGCTTATCAATACATTCAGCAACTAAAAGAGATCGCCAACGGACAAGCAACGAAGATTTGGGTGATTCCTGCCGAGTTGTCGGGTGCAGCTACAAAAATTGCTCAAGCATTTAAAGGCAAAGAATAAACTCTGTTTGGGCTCACTCTCGTTATCGATTAACGGAGATTTTGGAATTACATTTGGCAAACTCCTGTTATTCGTCACCCCATCACACATGGACCGACAAACGAGGTCCAGGACAGACGCTGATTTCTTGTCCTTGCGTCAAGCCTTGCCGTGGCACTATCTGAGTTAGGGATGAGCCCAGCGCCTTCAAAGTTTTAAACAATCTTTGAAGGCACTTCAGAGATTCAGTAGTTGGTGATTGCTCGCGCAATCTCCGGCTTGTGCGTTAAATAAACAGCAGACCGAATTCGGGAATTTCACATGAGGCTCCGCAAATATGTAGAAGCTGAGTCCGTAGCGTGGATGGTCATATGACCACTCTTCCTAACGCAGCATTTTCCATCGCTCTTGATTGCCAACTCGACAATGTGCCTGGGACCCTTGGTCGGTTGTGTGCCGCCATTGGCGAAGCAGGTGGCAACATTGGCGCCCTTGATGGTTTTGATGTTCGGGGTCCGGTTCTTCGTCGCAGTCTTGTCGTGCACTGTCGAAATGAAGAGCATCAACATGCAGTCGTTGCCGCAGTACAAAAACTAGATGGCGTAACCGTTCTCGATTGGTGGGACCGAACATTTCGGATGCACGAGGCCGGAAAGATTGAAGTCCTGAGTACTGCGCCAGTGAATGATCGTGATGATTTGTCAATGGCATACACACCGGGTGTCGCTCGTGTCTGTACTGCAATTGAAAAAGATCCATTGCTTTCACATAAGTACACCATTCGCAAAAACACCGTTGCCATTGTGAGCAATGGAACTGCGGTGCTCGGACTTGGTGACATCGGCCCAGAGGGTGCAATGCCTGTCATGGAGGGCAAGGCGCTTCTGTTTAAAGAGTTTGGTGGAGTTAATGGCTTCCCAATTTGTATAAATGCTCGCACTGCTGATGAAGTAGTTGATTTCGTGCAACGCATTGCGCCAACATTTGGTGGAAT
>DFDK01000111.1:8189-12344 GCA_002367695.1 Acidimicrobium sp. UBA3029
GCGAGTCTTGACATTCCTGTGTTTCACGACGACCAACATGGAACAGCCGTGGTCACACTGGCAGCGTTGTGGAACTCATTGAAAATCACAGGCAAGAAAATGGAAGACCTGACAGTTGTCATCTCTGGTGTTGGCGCTGCAGGTGTTGCCATTGGCAAGATTCTGCTCAATGCCGGTATTGGCGATGTCATTGGTTGCGATCGTGTGGGTGCCATTTATACCGGTCGAGGTGAAATGAACTCTGCAAAGGAATGGTTTGCAGTAAACACAAATTCGTCACGGAAAATGGGAACCATTAGTGACGTCATCAAAGGCGCAGACGTTTTTGTTGGAGTGAGTGGGCCAGATCTCATTACTGCAGCCGATGTGCGCTCGATGGCAAAGAACCCAATTGTGTTTGCAATGGCAAACCCAAACCCCGAAATTCGTCCAGAGCAGGTAGATGGTCTTGCTGCCGTCATGGCAACGGGTCGCAGTGACTATCCGAACCAAATTAATAACGTGCTTGCATTCCCCGGCATCTTTCGTGGTGCACTTGACGCAAATGCAACAGACATCACTGAAGGCATGAAATTAGCAGCCGCAATCGCCATTGCCGAGTCGGTTACCGATGCCCAATTGTCGCCAGATTTTGTTGTGCCATCGGTGTTTGACAGGACCATTGTTCAACGTGTTGCGCCTGCGGTTGCTGCAGCGGCTGTAAAAGACGGCGTCATCCGCAAGTCGTAGAACACATGTTGTCCAGTTGTTGCAGTTTTTAACGAATTTCAATCACGACTTCGGATGGGATGCAAGAAAGTCGTAAACCTTGCTGGCAAATGTAGTGCTGAGGGCTGGAACATGTCCGGCCTGATCGAGCGTCCAGAGCTCAACTTTGGTTCCGTTTCGACAGTTATTCCACGACGTGATGGATGTTTCGCTACCTGCAATGGTGGTGACAAGATCAAGTTTGTCTGCACGTGGTGTGGCGTTGTTGGAGCATCTGTTAAAGGTTGCCCACTGGGCAGTTGAAGCAGTTGCACTTGGGTACTGCTTGCCAAGGATCGCACCACCGTTGTACAGAATTGTTGCGTCACTCGTACCGTGAATTTGCAGCACACTGACCGGGTTTTTGGCGGCACAGTCACTTGAGTTGAGGAATGTTGCACCTGCGAGACTCGCGATAGCGGCAATGCGGTCGGAGTGTTTGCAAGCCATTCGATACGACATGAAGCCACCGTTTGAATGTCCGACAAAATAAATCCGTTGACGATCGATTGAGTATTTGGATTCCATGTCGTCCAAAATGGAGATCAGGTATGCATCATCATCAACCTCTGAAAAGAAATTACAGCACACCTCGGTTGCGTTCCAGAATTGATTACCAGTTGCATCAACTGTTCCATCGGGGGAAACCAAAATGAACCCTCGTTGCTCGGCAACAGCCTTGAAGTTGATATAACTTTCTTGTTGTTTTGCAGATGAGCTGTAACCGTGCAAGGCAATAACCAGTGGTGCAGGGGATTTTGAAGAATACGACGAAGGAACAAACTCGCTGTAAGGACGCAAGACCACTTTGGTTGCGGTAGCCGGAGCCCGAGACGCAATTGTCCAAGAACTCGAACCCACCTGGTAACGCACGATTGAACTCGGCAATCCATAGCCACCTACGTTTTTGGATTTTGCACTGATATTGACTGTCGTATTCTTCGAAACGCCTCGAATTGTGCAGGATTGCTTTCCGACATTTGCACTACATCTCTTGCCTGAGGCCGAAACAAGAGTGGAAATGAGCGACGCCTTACTTGTGCGATTGCCGGTACTCGCGACGGAAAAATAGATCTGCAGGTCATACTTTGTTTTGCTTTTCTTAATTGAATCGATACGCGTGATTTGTGGAGGCGTCGGCGGAAGGATTTTTGCTGCGCCGGAGTAGGAGTGGCCAACAATTACAGAAGCGACCACTGAGAATACCGCTGCCACCCAGTATTGAATGTGGATCTGACGTTTTGCCACTCAACTAGTTTAAGGCATGTGGAGTACTCACGAGAACTGCTTTGACGTGACTTGTTCGTGGCACACTGATGAAGTGACACAAATTAAAACGGTTTCTTCATGTATCAGTAAGGCACTCGATGCTGCTGTAGTGCCAGGGTTTTCCAAAATTGGTTACAGAGTTCGCCAATTGATTGGCAATTGGCAGCCAATTTCGAGTTTTGATCTGCGTGGGAAGACCGTCGTAATCACAGGGCCAACGTCCGGGCTAGGTGAACAAGTCGCTCGCCAACTTGCAGTTACTGGAGCCAACTTGGTGTTAGTTGCACGTAACGAAGAAAAATGTGCACGCGTGATTGATGAAATTACGCCACTTTGTACGGGAAACAAACCAGTCTTTGTGCGCGCAGAGATGGGAGATCTCGAATCAGTACGTAGTGCATGTGCAGCGATACAACAACAGTTCGCGCACTTGGATGTATTGATCCACAATGCAGGTGCATTGTTGAACACTCGTCAAATATCGCCGCAAGGAATTGAGCAAACCGTTGCGTCGCACGTAGTTGGCCCATTCCTGATGACCACATTGCTTCTTCCACTGATGAATGGAGGTCGAGTAGTAACTGTGTCATCAGGTGGCATGTACACCAGCCCGCTTCCCATTTTTGACAACGGTGAAACTCTTGAGATGTCGGCAGTTGAGTACAAGGGTTCAAAGCAGTACGCCATCGCCAAGCGCGCACAAGTAACTCTGAATGAAATTTGGGCACAAAAGCAAACCGCTACAGAGTTTGTTGCGATGCACCCAGGCTGGGCAGACACTCCAGGAGTGCAAGAAAGCATTCCAGGTTTTCGACGAGTAACTGCACCAATTTTGCGTTCGGCCGGTGAAGGTGCAGACACGATCGCTTGGCTGGCTGCGGTTCAGCCACTCCCAGGCAAGAGCGGGTCTTTTTGGTCTGATAGAGAAATTCGACCAACACACAAGTCGTCACGCACTAAAAAAAGTGACACCACAAGTTCCCGAGCTGCGTTATGGGAATGTATCTCTGACTACGTAGATCGATCTACCCAAAGTACGTAACGGTCACCTGCTTCAGGAGGTTCGACCAACAAGAATAATTCATGCCTGAGCCCGGGGCGATTAAAGTACTTCTCATGACTTACAAAGTTGCAGTAGTACGAGAAGTTTTAGCCTCTCAAGAAAAGGTGTGGTCGCTTGTTACCGACTTGCCTCGCATGGGTGAGTGGTCACCCGAAAACCAAGGCGGCGAATGGCTCGAGGGTGCAACTTGCGCTGCAGTCGGAGCAAAATTTAGAGGAAATAATAAAAATGGCGACAAGTCATGGCAAGCCACGGTGACGGTCGATGTTTATGACGCACCAAGGAAGTTTGTATTCAGCCTCAAATACAAAGAAATGCATTTAAGTGATTGGGTGTATGAAATCGAACCGACACCAAGCGGCTGTCGCGTAACGCATGCGTGGGTAGAAGGACCACAGTGGGCAGAATTTGCACCGCTTGGCAAGGGCATCAGTGGTGTAGACGATCGCGCTTCACACAATCATCGCAACATGGGTGTCACGCTCGACAACTTAGTAAAAGCGTTAGATACGGTCTAGTCATGACTTCTCTATCGCCAGTTTCTGTCACACGAGAATTTTCTGCATCCCCCGACAAAGTGTGGGCACTCGTAACAGACTTACCTCGCATGGGCGAGTGGTCTCCAGAAAACCAAGGCGGCAAGTGGGCCAAGGGAGCAATGGGTCCAGCTGTTGGAGCAATATTCAAGGGCAGAAATAAAAATGGCAAGAAGGCCTGGGGCACAAATGTCAAAGTCAATGCATGCGATGCGCCAAAAAAGTTTTCATTTGGATTAATTGTCCTGGGAAAGAACTGGTGTGATTGGGTGTTCGAGATTGAACCAACTGCGACGGGCAGCAGAGTGACACAGAGTTGGATAGATCACCGTGGTGCTGTGAGCGCATTTCTTGGCAAAGTCATAAGCGGTGTTGCTGATCGTGCAACACACAACAAAAAGAACATGGAAATCACTATGGACAATCTTGCAAAGGCAGCGAACTAACTAGCTACCGGGATTCAGCAACTGCGACTTAGCAGTCGAGTGCAGTACAAAGTTTTGCAAAGAGCTCGTCGTACGTTTCAAGTGCCTGAAATTG
>DFDK01000002.1:0-380 GCA_002367695.1 Acidimicrobium sp. UBA3029
GGCGTATTTGTTTTGCACGAAAAACTTCGAAGACCCCAAATAGTTGCGGTCTGTTTCGCTCTCTGTGGCGTGGCTGTGCTCACAGTTGGATACGGCAGAGTGCCATGGATTGCGCTCACTATTGCGTCTTCATGGACTTTTTACGGATACCTCAAAAAACAAGTGCAGCTCCCGCCGCTCGAAAGCTTGACCGGAGAAGTAATTGTCGCGTGCATTCCCGCTCTCATCTACGTCGCGGTGTGCTGGAATCACACCAATAGTGTCTCTAACACTGCCTCATCAACGCAGTGGTTACTCATTGCGCTCACAGGGGTGGTCACCACCATTCCATTGCTGTTGTTTGCGGCTTCGTCTCAGCGCATTCCGCTCACGCTCATAGG
>DFDK01000002.1:683-4142 GCA_002367695.1 Acidimicrobium sp. UBA3029
CTGATCTGGATCTGTTTGGCGATCGTATTGTTTGACTTATTTATCTGGCAGCAGCGTGCCGTGCAGTCCCAGCAACAATCCGCTTAAGCCCTTCGATCACATCTAGTCCACGCTGTTGGTCGTCAACGGCAATGGCAAACCTCGACAAACCTGTGAGCACCACATTGATGAGGTCTTGCAAAACCTGAGCATTTATTCCTGGAACAATCTCGCCACGCGCAACCGCATCAGTGCACATTTTGGACAAAAACTGTCCAAGCCCAACGCGAAGCGGAGCAATCGCTAAGGACAGCTCGGGGTGACGCTGAGATTCGGAAGCAACCCCAACAACAAAACTTGCCAACGACGGATCTTTGGCGCTCATCACCGCTATCGAATCTAAAATTGCCGAAAATTTATCGGTAAACGTCTCATGTCCCGCAGCTGCTTCTTCAAACGTACCCTGCACGATCTCTTGCATTTCGGCGTATGCCGCCACATACATGTCCAGCTTTGATGGAAAGTAATGGTAAATCGCTCCGGTAGTAATTCCCGCTGCTTGCGCAAGCGCACGATTGGTCGTTGCGTCATAGCCAACGTCAGCAAATGAGCGTCGGGCTTCTTTCACCAATAGCTTTCGAGTCTCACCAGCGTCGGTGTCACACGGCCGACCGAGCTTCTTCGCCAGAACCTTCATGAGGTCAGGCTAATTCGTCGGTCTGGGGCTAGACGAAGCAGCGCAAATGCGCTGCCAACTCAATCGGACGATCGCCCTGCACGCTGTGCCCTGCGCCGTCAACCACAACGATCTCGGCAGTTGGGTAGTGCTTTTTTACGCCTTCGATATCCTCGTCATCAACAACCGGGGAAGCTCCACCGCGCACAACCAAGAGCGGACATTGGAGTCGAGCAATGGCATCCCACAATGCCGAGCGTGGTGATTCGGTTTCAAGATTGGTCTTCTCTGAATTAATTTGACCCCGTCGGTCGTAACGCCATTCCCAGCTTCCGTCTGTTAGCTGATGTGCATTGTGCAAAATACCTCGGCGCAAACTTGTGGCAGACCGAGTTGGGTTGTGCTCTGTAGTACGAGCCAGTAGATCATCAAAACTGGCAAAACTCTGTGGGCCATTAATAAAGTCGAGCACGGCTTTGGCTTTTTTGCTTGTCACACCCGGGGTGATATCCACCATTACCAAATGTCTCACCAACTGCGGATATTTGTCAGTGAGCACCAAACATGTGAGCCCTCCGAGTGACATGCCTACGACTGCTCGAGCATTTGGTGCCAGTTGTTGCACAACGACCGCAACATCATCTGCCAAATTTTGTGGCGTATACGTAGCGTCATCTCGCCATGACGAGTGACCGTGACCCGGCAAGTCAACTGCCAACAATGGGCAACCAAGAGCCAATGCAACCGTGTCCCATGTATGCGCATTTTGTGCGGTGCCATGCACCAACACCAATCGTGGTTCGCCTTCTCCCCACTTGAGCGCACTCATATTTCGGCCATCGGGCAATTGCACACTCACTCGTTGCACCATTGGTGTTGCGCTCGCGCTGATCGAGTATTCAGCGATGTTTTGACCAAACATTGAAAACTCGTCGTAGGGAACCATCTCTGGGGTGTTCATGTGCGATTCTCCTACGGTGCAGTAACAGAAATTGTTGTTGGTGATCCAGCAATTGTCGTGACGACCACTTTGGGCAGAGTTGACTCAGGAATTGTGGTTGGCACTGTCGTGTAGTCGGGATCTGGTACGTCAAATGGCGGCACAGGAGAACCGTACTCTTCTGGTTCTTTCACACCGTCAAAAACATAGACGCGGTCGCCATAGGCAACGATTGCTTGAAAATACCTGGCCACCGACATAGGAATGCGAATACAACCGTGCGATGCAGGCTTGAGCGGCACCAAGATGGCACCGTGAATTGCAATGTTGTAGTTGAAATAGACGGGGTTGTACATCGTCCCTAGTTTTGACTCACGCATTCCCTGACGACGATTGTAGAAATAGAAAATACCTGGAGGCGTAATTGCTTCTCCACAAATACCGCGCTTGATTTCAACATCGGTATTGTTTCCATCTTCTCCAGGACTGATCGCTACTTCTTCACACCAGTCTTCATTCGACCCAGTGGAAATATGTGTAATCACCACAGGCACGCCGTCTTTAAACACAATCATTACTTGCTCCGGCAGATACACCTCTACATGCGTTGCGGTGTCGGCATCGCGACGAGGATTAATCTGGATATCCGACTGCATTATCGACCAAGTTGATGGAGTAACCACCCCTGTTGCACGTTCTCGTGGCGTACTCATTACCAGTTTTTCGAAGGCCCACACTGCTTGAATGGTGTTTTGCCCAAACACGCTGTCTTGCGGGCCCGGATCAAAGTGCAATGCAGCTAATCGCTGTTGCACTCGTAACACGTCGTCGCCTTTCATTCCAGGTTTTATTGTTCGCGTGAGTGGCACCGTCACTAATGGAACATTGGTCGACTCAGTAACGACGTTTGGGTTGCTGACAATCGGCTCCGAATTGTCGCCGTTGGCCACAACCGAGATTGCCACAACCGTAAGCAGCACAGCAATTGCCGCCATCGCTGGTCGCCAACGGTCGTACAGACTGTGCCGCGTCTGCAACTGATCTAGATCATCGTCGTCAAACAACACGCCCTCGTCAATGAATTCGTCTTGATCAAAAAAGTCGTCACTCATGTTTCTTCATGCACCTGTGGAACTACTTCTTTTTCGGTCCTAGAGCGTTGAGATGACCGCGCAATGTCCACGCTTCTTTCAAAATCTTGATAATCACTGAAGGAGAACTGAGCGTAGATACGCCACGCGTTCGCGGAAAGTAATCAACGCCAAACTGCACGACGCTCATGTTCAGCTTTCGCGCGCTCACCATAAGTTCCGCATCGATAAACGATCCTTCACTTGTGAGTTCGATTTGCTCAAGTACCTTGCGGCGTACCAATTTAAATGCAAAGTTGACATCTCTAAAGCGACAGCCAAACAGTGCACGCACCATCAAGTTGTAAAAGAACGAATACACCACGCGCACATAACCCTCACCTGTTCGATCAAACCGGTAGGCAGCGACAATGTCGGCTTCATATTGGTACATCAAACGCATTGCCTTATGTACTTCTTTAAAATCAAATGGCAAGTCGGCATCGGTGTACAACACCACGTCACCTGTTGCGGCACCAAAGCCAGACTTAATCGATCCACCCAATTTGCGGTTAGTTGGATGATGTACAACTTTTACCCGTGCGTTACTTGCTGCCGCTTCGTTAGCGAGTCGAGCTGTCGCATCTGTCGATGCATCATTAACAATAATCATTTCGTAGTCGCCGATTGTTTCAGCCGCAATCAATTCGTCGCCCAGTTCTATCGCTGCATTGAGTGCACGCTGCAAATATTCCTCTTCGTTCCACATGGGGAAAAATACGGAAAATCGTTCG
>DFDK01000002.1:4360-10213 GCA_002367695.1 Acidimicrobium sp. UBA3029
CAACGCCTGTAATGTGCAGGCTGTGACTGCATCTGCCAACAACCGTTCAGGTCTGACCAGTACATGGCGGACTGTCGTAGTGGTCTCGTGGCTTCTGGTCTTCTTTGCGATCATTGCCGTTGCCGTCACAAGTCGCAATATTGGCAAGCCAACTTGGTGGCTTGGCCCCCAGTCCAATCCATCGTTCGTCTTACTGTGGGCGCTTCCGTTTGCGGCACCAATCGCCAGCATCATCGCTGCAATCAAATTCGGACATATCGCAAGTTTTGTCGGTCTCGGCGCAGCACTTTTTCTTGGCGCGATCGGAGTCGCCGACATCAGTAACACCCCTGGTGTTGCGCTGATCGAATGTGCTATTGCAATTTCGTCGGCACTGATAGCCATTGCCACATTTGCAGGACGCGCAGCAGTACCTCGCCCGTAAAGTAGTCGCTCTCGACCCACCAAAGTAAGTACCGTGGTTGTATGCCCGAGTCAAATACATCTGCTTCAAACGCTAAAGTTCTCTCCAGCCTTCCGGTTGGTGAGCGAGTAGGCATCGCTTTTTCTGGTGGCCTTGACACATCTGCAGCAGTTGCATGGATGCGCGAAAAAGGTGCTCTGCCCTTTGCATACACCGCCAACCTTGGTCAACCAGACGAACCTGATTTAGACGGAGTTCCTGATCGCGCAAAGCAATATGGCGCAGAAGGTGCACGACTCATTGATTGTCGAACCGAACTCGTACATGAAGGTCTCGTTGCTTTGCAATGCGGAGCGTTTCACATCACTACTGCTGGCAAAACATACTTCAACACCACTCCACTCGGTCGCGCAGTTACTGGCACATTGCTCGTGCGTGCAATGAAAGAAGACAACGTCGACATCTGGGGCGACGGCAGCACATACAAAGGCAACGACATCGAGCGCTTCTATCGCTACGGGCTACTTGCCAATCCAAACTTGCGCATCTACAAGCCATGGCTCGATGCAGACTTTGTGCGCGAAATGGGCGGACGCTCCGAGATGAGTGCGTTCTTGGCAGCAAAAAAGTTGCCATATCGTGACTCTGCCGAAAAGGCGTACTCCACCGATGCCAACATTTGGGGCGCAACACACGAAGCGAAAACTCTTGAAGAGCTTTCAACAAGCATGCACATCGTTGCACCGATTATGGGTGTTGCACATTACGACGAAAACATTCAGATTAAAAAAGAAGACGTCGTTGTGCGCTTTAAAGAAGGCTGGCCAATTGCACTCAATGGCAAAGAGTTCGATTCACAAACAGAACTCGTCAACGAAGCAAACATCATTGGTGGACGACATGGCCTCGGCATGAGCGACCAAATCGAAAACCGCATTATCGAAGCAAAGAGCCGTGGTATTTATGAGGCTCCCGGTCTCGCACTGCTGCACATCGCTTACGAGCGTCTCGTCACGGCAATTCACAACGAAAATACCATCGAAAATTATCGTCAGATGGGCCGACGCTTGGGCCGCTTGTTATACGAAGGTCGTTGGTTTGACCCACAATCGCTGATGCTGCGTGAGCCACTCATGAATTGGGTTGGCTCACTCATCACGGGCGAAGTCACGATCCAGTTGCGTCGCGGTGACGACTATTCCATCCTCAATACATCTGGCCCGCACCTCACGTATGCGCCAGAGCGCCTGAGCATGGAGCGCGTGGAAGACGCAGCATTTGGCCCGCTTGATCGCATTGGTCAACTCACGATGCGCAACCTCGACATTCAAGACACACGCGCCAAAATCGACGAGTATCGCGCAGCCGGCACACTCGGTAGTGGTGGTAATAGTGGTGGTTTACTTGAACTCGAGTAATGCTTCGCTGTCCATCAATTAGCTATTTACGAGTGCGCGAGTGATCGCGGCAGCCAGCGCGGCACGCTCGCCCATCTTTGAAATCTTGATGTATTCGCTATCTGCATGCGCACCACCACCACATGCGCCAAGTCCATCCAGAGTTGGCACGCCAATCGCTGCAGTGAAGTTGCCATCCGAACCGCCGCCTACTGCAATGCCTTGCAGATCAGAAATGCCAATACCTGTAGCAACGCTCTGTGCCACTGCATACAACGCGGTTGCAGCCGATTCGTGCATCGGTGGTCGATTGATTGTCCCGCTCACGCTTATTGTTGCGCCAGCAACAGTTGGTTGCAGCGCACTAAAGGCAGTTTCAACACGTGCTTTTTCAGAAACTACATTGACGCGAACATCAACTGTTATCTGCGCCGCAGCAGGCACTACATTTTCGGTTGTTCCAGCTGTGGCAATTGTTGGTGTCACCGTCGTGCCTATCTCGGGTTGAGCAATTGCAGCAATCGCTTGCACTTGAGCCGCAAGCTCCATCAATGCATTGATTCCTTTTTCGGGCTCGAGACCTGCGTGAGATGCGCGGCCAGCAATGTCGACAACAAACGTGCCGACGCCTTTGCGCGCAATCTTGAGCGCGTCACCATTGCCACTTGGTTCAAACACCAGCACATTTCCAGTTGCCTTGGCGCGCGCCTCGATGAGTTCGCGAGAAGCATATGAACCAATCTCTTCATCCGATGTAATCAAAATCTCGGCCCCACATGCCTCACGTATTTCGCTCAGCCCATAAATGGCCTGAATAATTCCTGCCTTCATGTCAAAAATGCCTGGTCCGCGAGCGATGTCTCCATCGATACTAAAACCGCGCTTGGCTACGGTGCCTTTCGGAAACACGGTGTCATGGTGTCCGACGATCAACACCTTCGTGTCGTCGCTGCCCTTCCAGTGCACATGCGGACCTTTGTCGCTCGCAATAATTTGTGGGGCCTTGCCAAGTACTTCGGTCATGACCTTTGCCAAAAACTCGGCGCTGCGCTGCAACATCTCTGGCTCATTGGATGGAGACTCGATGTTGACAAATTGCTTCACGTGCTCGACCATCTGGGCCGTGCGTAAATCCAAGTTGGCGCGCAACTCACTCGGTGTCGGTGTCCCGTTCGGCAAACTCATCTCTCTATCGTGCCACGCAAACTCATGCTTTTAGTGCCCGGGATCGGACTCGAACCGATACAGCACTTTCGTGCCAGGGGGGTTTAAGCCCCCCGCGTCTACCATTCCGCCACCTGGGCTAGCCGTTTTAGGCTACGCGCGTTTGGGTCTGATCCGACCGCATACTGGCGTTGGCGTCTGCAATGAAATCGGTAGAAATAAAACCGCGTATGGAAAGAATGGCCCACAGGGCTGTGCGTACCTGGTCGGCGACCGGGGCGACGAGGCGATTGACCACGATGACGCCTTCGATCATGTCGCCCAACACCGCAACAAACGGACGGTCGCGAAGGGCTACTGCCACTACCCCACCATGTTCGCGACGGCGCACTGTGCGGTCAACACCAACAACTCGTGGTGGGCTGCGAAAACTTGGTGCATCGAGCCCAAAGCGCTGCGATTCAGCATTCAATAAACGCGCTGCAGCAGCAAATTGCATTGTCAAAGACCCCGAGTTGTTTGAGAACTGCCCGGTGGTTGCTGCTTCCATAACGGCATCGTGACACACCCCTGTGACACAGTGATCACTCATGCCAAGTACATCTACACATTCAGTTATGACTATGCAGCAGCCGCTTCACCGTTCTCTTAACCCAATGCAACAACATGCCTTGGACTCACTTGCAAAGCAGCCAGAGTGGACACCAATTTCTCGCGAGGTGGTTGAGGGTATTCGCACTCAATTGCATAACGGGCTCGCCGACATCGCAGAAAAGCTTGATCCGCAGCGCGCACTTTGGGTGAGTAAACACAAACTCACAACGGTGCACGGTTGCGAAGCACACCACATGGCCGGACTTACCGATTTTGCATGGACTGTAAACAATGTTAAAGGCACTGTGCTACACAAAGCAGTTGAGCTAGGTCTTAATTGGCAAGGTGCTGTAATTCCCGCAGATATTGTCGACATCGCACTGAATCAACTTGCCGACGATGACATGGCAAGTGCTGGGCCATTCATCGAGCAATTGTCGCCAAGCGAACGAGCCCAACTTCGCAGCTCTGCAATCGATCTCTACACAAAGTTCGACGAAAGTTTTCCACCGCTAAAAGCATCATGGCGTCCGGTGCTCGAAAGCAGCGCAAGGTACGAGATGTACGGCCAACGAATCAATCTTTCAACACGAGCCGACCTCACACTCGGTGCACCTGGCTCAAAAGTAATCGTCGACCTCAAGTCTGGACGCATTCAGCCAAGCCACCGTGAGGAGCTACGTTTTTACGCTCTCGTCGAAGCAATGCGTACTGGCCAAGCACCGCGACGTCTTGCTACCTACTCACTTGTTACAGCACGCGCCGAAGTTGAAGATGTGACTGAGGGAGTGTTGCAAGCAGCGGTGCGCAAAACCATCGATGGCATTCATCTACTATTCGAGCTGCAACGCGATCGTCGCGAACCAACTACTAGGCCTGGCTCTTCATGCAATTGGTGTCCGCTTGCGGCAACATGCGCTACCGGCATCAAATATTTAGCCCAGCGAGACGACCCAGACGCCACACTCGACTACTAGCGCAGTCACCCAGCATTTTCAGTTTGTGTCTTGCCCCATCAGAGCAAGTGGCACGCCTAGCCCAAGCGAACTTCTAAAAGTTGCAATCAACTTTCCGGTCTGCACAGCAGGTTTCGGAATGCTCAGCACGTCTGGTCCGACATGGCTTGCAACGGCGTAAATGTCTTTGACATTTAATACAAAGCCCCACAATGACGCCGGCCCTGGATGCATCGTTGGTGCAGTAACGATTTCCACAACAACGCTTCCCAACCGATGAAAACCTTGTTGCATATTGTTGCCGGCATCTCGCACACGTTTGAGTGGCGCACCTGTTGCCGCACTTAACGCGTCTGATGTGCGCATCAAATCTGGGGTATTAATCACAACATGGTCTACGCCAATGACACCCAGATCAAAATCTGAATGAACATCGGCGATACTGCGCGATTCATCAATCACATGAAATGTGGCAACCCCATCGATGCTCGATACCGAGACGTCTGCTCCATGCAGAACCCATGCATGCAATCCGGGTTCAAGCGAGGTATCCAAGCGCAACGAAACATCACCGAGTGCAGCACGATTACTTACGTCAAACGAGATTCCGATGAGAGCCCAATTTTGGGCCCCTCCACCAACAACTAGTTCACCAATTCGTGCCTGATCAAAAAGAGGCACAACTGAAACTTTTGTTTAGCCGCGACCCATGTTTGGACGCTTACCGTGATTGGCCTTTGAGCGGCGCATACGCGCTTTTTTCTTCTTTGTTTTCTTCGACATAGTCCCGACACGCTATCGGCAGACTCGGCTAATCACGCCTTTATCCCTGCCGCCACCTTGCTCGACCATCAGAATATGCCACCCCACGCTTACTGGTTTTTGCACACACATACGACTTGCCATTGACATATTTGCCCGTTGCACCCACCGGCTTGCACCAAGCGCCTGGGTACACAGAGACGCCCTTGTATGCAGGCAAAGTCGCAGCAGGCAAAGTAAGCATCGTGCCCATCAGTGGTGCTTCGGACCACGGCGCGATCGCCAAGCCCGCGCACGATGAATTGAGCAGGTTTTTAATTCGTCCCCACTCACTTTGATCCATCGACAAGTTCCATCGAGCTTTGATCGAGATCCAATTTCCAAGATATGTGCACACATACGACTTCAGTGGTGGCACCCAATTCGAGGGATCCTTTGCGCTTTTTTGTTGATTCAGGTTGTCTGTTACGACCTGCAGTGTGCGACGGTCTGTTGTGTCATTGGCATACGCCTTTCGCGTGGCAGCCGACCACGCCCATGCGCCAGAGTCCCAAGCTTCTTTGAGAGCAACAACGTG
>DFDK01000043.1:0-2222 GCA_002367695.1 Acidimicrobium sp. UBA3029
TTGCGCTGATATATGCGGTAAGCGGCAACAGCATTTAAACGTGGATCAAGCAATTGATTGGCCGACGTCACTCCCACTTCGGGCAACCATGACTTGTGCCAGCGATAGTAAATCTGAAATAGGCCATAGCAACACTTACTGCGATTGATGACCCTTGGTTGATATCTACTTTCTCGATGTGCGATGAAGAGTGCGCGCTCCTCAAGGTTGTCTGGCCACGCATCTCGAATGATTTGAATAACTTCTGCTTGTGTGTACTTGGGGATGGCAGGGCTGGTTGCAACTGGTGTTGGCTGACCAGGTACACAAACTTTGCCACCAATCAAAATTTTGGTGCTTGTTTTTGCACCATTGAGTTTCAGTAAGCGATTAAGTGTTATCGAAGATTTCTTGGCAATTGCCCACCATGAATCACCGCGTTTAGCAATGTAGGTTCTCGGACAGGAGGCAGCATCAACTTGCTGTGGTGATACAACACTGCACACAAGTGCAACGGCACACAGGAGAACCAACTTCTTACGAACAACCATGGCGGAGAGGGTGGGATTTGAACCCACGGTCCGGTTTACCCAGACAACGCCTTAGCAGGGCGCCCCATTCGGCCGCTCTGGCACCTCTCCTAGAACAGCACCGACGAATGGTGATTGAGTGTACTGGCGGAACGGGAGGGATTCGAACCCCCGGGCCTTTTGAGCCGTCCGCTTTCAAGGCGGATGCGTTTGTCCACTCTGCCACCGTTCCGTTGAGGAACGCTAGCGCGCGATCCGCGCTCTGAGCGCTGTGACCCAATCATCTGCTTCACGCCATCGAGCGTCAGCATGCTCGCGAGCAGTATGTGCTTGCGCTCCTGCAGCTGGGTATGAGCCAAGAAATTTAACTGCTCCCTGCTTAGCATGCAGGTCTCGCAACACATCTGCCACCAACTCATTGGTTATATGTCCGTCACAGTAAATAATGAAACAGTAATCTCCGAGCCCACCACGTTTGGTTGGTCGTGAAAGTAGTTGCGACAAGTTAATGCGACGCGCAGCAAACTCTTGCAGAATTGAGATCAGACTTCCTGGTTCGTCTGCGCGCTGGAATACCACAAGTGCAGTTCGATCATGTCCTGTTGCGGACGGGATTGATTCTTTGCCCACCAACACAAATCGTGTTTGATTGCCCTCATGGTCTGCAATGTTGCTCGCAATGACTTCCAGATTGTAAATAGCGCCGGCATTGCGTGGAGCAACAGCCGCAAAGCCACTACTTGTTTCTTCGCTTACCAAACGTGCAGCTTCTGCTGTTGAATTAGCAGCATGAAGTTCGGCAGGTGCAAGATTGTTGCGAATGTATTCGTGGCACTGTGCGGTTGCAACAGGAATTGACAGCAAAGTCTTCACATCTTTTAAGGAAGTTCCCTTTTTGGCCAAAATACAATGCTCGATGTCGAGAACTACTTCTCGCTGGATGAGTAAATCGTGATCAAAAACAAGTGCGTCTTGAGTGAAGTTGACAGTGCCTTCAATTGAGTTTTCAATTGGAACAAAGCCAAGCGACACCTCGCCACGATCGACAGCATCCAAAACATCTGGCACAGTCCGATACGGAACCAATTCGCCAGTCGCCAAATCGGATTGCGTTAATAGTGCTTGTTCGGTAAATGTTCCTGCTGGTCCAAAATACCCAATGCGTTGTTTGGTTGGAGACACAGCGTCAAGATTAGGCGTACGAGGTGGTAAAACTTGGCTGATATTCGAGCTGTGATAATTGGATCACGCTCGCCACTAGCCTGAACATATGTACGAATATGTCGCATTTAACCCGTATAACTCAAGCCCAGAAGCGCTTGCAACTGAGTTGACAAAGAAATCGGCAGATGGTTGGGAAGTTGTCAACATTGTGCCAACATTTGACGGCAGGTACTGCGCCTTTTTGCGCCGACCAACGAATTCATCTACTGCAACTTCTGGCGTAACGAGTGACTCAGCAGCTCCCGCTACAACCGCAGCAACCCCAACTTCCGCTGCCACCCCAGCCGCCTGGTATCCAGATCCGTCTAAGCGCTTTGAGTTGCGCTATTGGGATGGAGCTGAGTGGACAGAGCATGTTGCTCGCGGCGGTCAGCAATTTACCGATCAACCAGTGGCCTAAAACGACATGAGGGCAACCTCCATCGGTCATGCCGGTATTTTGGTGCAAACACGCCAAGCCACGATTGTTTGTGACCCGTGGTTTCTGCC
>DFDK01000043.1:2321-2563 GCA_002367695.1 Acidimicrobium sp. UBA3029
AAATTAGGTTTCACAAATTTCGTGCGCACCGAAAATGGCAAAGAGACCAACCTGGGTGATGGTCTGATGATTGCAATCCATGTTGAGAGTGCAATTGCTGACGGCCCGGGTGGTGATTCGGCAATTGTGATCAGCGACGGTGAATCGCGCCTAGTTAATCAAAATGATTGTCGCACGGGAGACTTGGGTGCACTGACGGTGCACGGACCTGTAGACATGCATTGGTTGCAGTTCAGTGGAGC
>DFDK01000043.1:2867-3340 GCA_002367695.1 Acidimicrobium sp. UBA3029
GCGCGCTCAATGAAATATGTTTCACGAGTAGACGCACGGGTTATTGTGCCGTCGGCCGGGCCTCCGTGTTTTTTGGATGAAGATTTATTTTCGGCAAACATGATTACCGGTGACGAACTCTCGATTTTCCCCGACCAAACAGAGTTCATCAAGCGTTTGGTAGCAAGTGGAAATGACCGAGCCGTGCTCAATATTCCTGGAACCACAATCGAAATTTCACCATCTTCAATTGTTGTCACTCACCCGATGAGTGATGAACTTGTACAACGACCCTTTGCGCACAAAGAAGAATATTTACGCGAATATCAGGCTGACTGGTCTGAGTGGCTGCGTGATTACAAAGCAACATGGCCACAACAAAAAACTGATCTGTTAACTCAGTTGCAGGATTGGTGGCAACCATTATTGGCAATGGCTCCAACACTCCGAACCGCAATTGGTGGTGGATGTTTATTGAAAACAGATGATGCAGA
>DFDK01000043.1:3631-3904 GCA_002367695.1 Acidimicrobium sp. UBA3029
TGCTCGGCCGCTTTTGGAAAAGACAGTTGCCGAGAGGGCTGTGGATTGGTCCAATTCGCTGTTTCTCTCTTGTCGCTTTACGGCATGGCGAGACGGCGCATACAACGAATTCTTATATAACTTTTTCAAGAGTCTGTCGGTTGAGCGAATGCGTCGTGCAGAAACGGAGGCAATTCGTCGAACCACCCCCGAAGGTGCTGCGACTCAACTTTCTGGAGAAATTGAGATTGATGGATATGTGATGCAACGACTGTGCCCACACCGTCAAGCAGA
>DFDK01000043.1:4194-4411 GCA_002367695.1 Acidimicrobium sp. UBA3029
GGGTGGCGTTTCAGTGTGGAAGATGGCAAGTGCTCAAATGCCGATGACCGCAAACTCAATATTCGTAAACGAACTAGCTAATTTCCCCATAAACAAGCACTTGCGTGCCGCGCAGCAAGATGTCGTTGTCCCAAATGAAATCCATAGCTTTAACAGTCACTCGCACACAGCCGTGAGATGCGGGATATGCAGGAACACTCATTGAGCCATGAATGGC
>DFDK01000016.1 GCA_002367695.1 Acidimicrobium sp. UBA3029
GTCGACGGTGTATATCTACCGGGATGGATTGCTTGTCAAGGTGGTTCCTTCAGCAGCAGCGCAGTCCATCAAGATCGCTAGAAATAAGGTTGGAAAGTCGTCATTCCAAATCCTGATTGTAGATAAAAACGGCAAAATTTCCATCAGCAAAAAGTCCACCGTGCGAGTAACGGTTGCTGCACCAATCGTTGCTCTTAGCAAGGTGCTACCTGGAAGTGACATCGTCAATCAAGTTCTTGGCTCGAGCATTCCAAAAGTCGCGTTACGAGCTGTGGTTATTCGATCGTCGAGCAAAGTCGTCGGAAACAACGTTGTGCTCAAAGTAACTGCACCTGCTCGGTCGAAGGTGTATATCTACCGGGATGGATTGCTTGTCAAAGTGGTTCCTGCAACAGCAGCGCAGTCCATCAAGATCGCTAAAAATAAGGTTGGAAAGTCGTCATTCCAAATCCTGATTGTGGATAAAAACGGCAAAATTTCCATCAGTAAAAAGTCCACTGTGCGAGTACGGAAGGCCAGCAAGTAACCTCCGCGCATGGCTCATGTGCATACACCTCCAGCAAATCTTCCCCTCACGATTGGCGCATTGCGTGCATCTGGGTGGCAATCATTTCCGGTCAAAGAAGAGTTACGACGCAATGCAGTCAAGCGCATTGCCGCAGGCCTTCCATTATTTGAAGGTGTACTGGGTTACGAAGACACGGTGATGCCACAACTCGAAAATGCGTTGCTCGCAGGTCACGACGTCATTTTCCTTGGAGAGCGCGGCCAGGCAAAGACGCGCATCATTCGATCGCTCACCGGTTTGTTGGATGATTGGATGCCAATAATTTCGGGTAGCGAGATCAATGATGATCCATACAACGCGGTGTCGCGACATGCACGCGAGTTGGTAGCTGCGCATGGTGAAGATACACCCATTGCGTGGGTGCACTCGAGCGATCGATACGGAGAAAAACTTGCCACCCCAGACACGTCTGTCTCAGACTTGATCGGCGAAGTCGACCCGATCAAGGTTGCTGAAGGTCGCTATTTGTCGGATGAACTCACGATTCATTACGGTCTCGTGCCGCGAACCAACCGCGGTATTTTTGCTATCAACGAATTGCCAGACTTGGCCGAGCGTATTCAAGTTGGTTTGCTCAATGTGCTCGAAGAGCGCGACGTACAGATTCGTGGCTACAAAATCCGGTTGCCACTTGATGTAATGCTCGTGGCTTCTGCGAACCCCGAGGACTACACCAATCGTGGCCGCATGATTACGCCGCTCAAGGACCGTTTCGGCAGCCAAATTCGCACTCATTACCCACTCGAAGTCTCAACCGAAATGGAAATTGTGCGTCAGGAAGCACGTTCTTCATCAATTGGCGATGTGCATGTGCAGTGGCCAGAATTTATGGAAGAGATCATCACGACAATCAGTCATGTTGCTCGCTCGAGTTCGCAAGTCAACCAGCGCAGCGGTGTGAGCGTGCGTTTGTCGGTCAGCAATTACGAGACTTTGGCCGCAAATGCAGTCCGCCGCGCACTTCGTGTTGGTGAAACCGAAGTTGCGCCGCGCGTGAGCGATCTTGCTGCGCTTGCTGCTTCAACTTCGGGCAAGATTGAAATTGAAAGCATGGAAGAGGGACGCGAGTCTCAGATCCTGGAAAATTTTGTCAAAGCGGCCGTATTACAAGTGTTCAAAAAACGGGTTTCCTCAGCAAAAATCGGCGAAGTAATTGCTTTGTTCGAGGGCGGTGTGATCGCCCATGCAGGAGAAGACATCGCATCCGCTCAATATGTTGAACTCTTCAACCAAGTTCCGCCACTTCGTGAACTTGTTGTAGCCGCAGTTGGCAACACAGAGTCTGTTGCTCAAATTGCAAGCGGTGTTGAGTTTGTCTTGGAAGGCTTACACCTTTCAAAGCGCCTCAACAAAGACGAATCTGGTTCGCGTGCAACGTATCGTTCGCGTACGTAACGTCCAGAAGAAAACGTTTAGAAAAAACGTTTAATCAACAAAGTACGAATTCGTTAGCCAACGAACGGCGAACGAGTCCAAAAATCGTTGATGTCGTAACGACCGTCGATTAATGGTTCGCCTGCGAGTGACACAACTTCAATCGGCTTGGAAAAACCTGGCAATTTGACTGCTGCATGTGGCACAGAAAATACGCCAACAGGCAAATTTGTGGCCTGGTCTGCTGGTATCAATGTTCCAATACCAACTGCTGCGTCGCACAAACGCGCCGCCAAGTTTGGTGCGTTTCCGATGTAGTCCTGGCCCTCAAACAACATGGTGTCGCCAGTGGCGATACCGATTCGTAAAGAAAGTGGCGCACAAGCGGTGACTGCATGGCGCTGCAGTTCGAGCGCAAACGTGATGCCGTCCAATGCTTCCACTGCGACCGCCATCAGCCCGTCGCCCAGGTACTTGTCGATGCGCACGCCTTGGTGCGAACCAACGGCTCGAGCAACCCCACGAAACTGGGTAAGTAGTTGTGCCGCTGCGCCGTCGCCAAAACTCTCGGTGTAATTGGTGAACCCTGAGAGGTCAACGAAAATGAACGTTCTTCCAAAGCGCATACTGAGCCTCAGCCTAGGGGTGTGACCGATGTCTTGCCACAGTGGTTAGCACTAATATTCGGTCATGCCATCGCAGTTCACTTATTCGCGTTGGGACGGCTCGCAACGAGGGTTCGACCTCGATGCAGAAGGTCTCCTGGGTGAGCTCGCTGATGATTTGTTGTACCACGGCGATGTCAACAGCGCGTTGCGCAAGCTCATGCAAGATGGAATGCGCGACATGAACGGCGACCGCATCGCGGGAATGCGCGAATTGATGGAACGCCTGCGCGAAAAACGTGAATCAATTCAAGAGCGCGGAGATCTTGGCGGGGTGTTTTCGGAGATTGCAGACGAACTTAACGATGTCGTTGACGAAGAACGTCATGCGATTGAAAACTACACCACTGAAGCAAAGAACTCTGGTGATCAGCGCCGAGCAGAAATGGCAGAGCAGTCTGCAATGGAGCGCAATTTTCGTCTTGACATGTTGCCTGCAGACTTGGCGGGCAAGATTGCCGAACTTCAGCACTATGACTTTCAATCAAAACAAGCTCAACTGCGTTTTGAACAGTTGATCGAGAAGTTGCGCGAGCAATTGATGCAACAGCATCTCGACCAGATGTCTGGAGAGATGCAGAAACTCACTCCGGCCGACATGCAGCGAATGAAAGACATGATGGCCGAACTCAATGCAATGCTTGAGCGTCGTCAGCATGGCGAAGATCCCAAATTCGAAGAATTCATGAAAAATTTCGGTGACTTTTTTCCTGAGAACCCAGAAACTCTCGACGAATTGCTTGAGATCATGGCGCAACGCATGGCTGCTGCTCAGGCAATGCTCAATTCGATGTCTCCCGAGCAACGTGCACAGTTGCAACATCTCTCTGAACAACTTCTTGAAGACATGGATTTGCGTTGGCAGATGGATCAGTTGTCGAAAAATTTGCAATCAATGTTTCCGCAGGCCGGATGGCAAAAAAGTTATGACTTTTCGGGCCAAGACCCACTCGGTTTTGCCGAGGCAATGCAGTCGATGCAAGAGCTGTCAGAGCTGGATCAGCTTGAAAACCTGATGAAAAATGCTGCAAACCCTGCTGCTTTGGCCGAGGCAGATCTGGACAGAGTGCGGGATCTACTGGGTGAGGACTCCGCGAAATCACTCGAGAAACTGTCGCAACTCACCCAGATGATGAAGGATGCAGGGCTGATCGATCAGTCGGATGGGCGCCTACAACTCACGCCTTGGGGCATCAGACAACTTGGTGCGAAGGCACTGCAAGATCTGTTTGGCAATTTGTCGAAAGACATGATTGGTCAACATCAGATCGACAAGATTGGAACCGGCCACGAACGCGCAAATGACACCAAGCCCTACGAGTTTGGTGACTCATTTCGACTTGATCTTCATGGCACCTTGCGCAATGCATTGCGTCGCGGTGGACCGGGATTGCCGATCAAACTTTCGCAAGATGATTTTGAGATCGAACGAATGGAACATTCAACGAGATCGTCGACAGTGTTACTGCTCGATCTCTCGTTGTCGATGCCAATGCGCGACAATTTTTTGCCTGCCAAAAAGGTGGCTATGGCCCTTCATCACCTGATTTCTTCGCAGTTTCCAAGGGATTATCTGGGTGTTGTTGGGTTTGGCGCAACAGCCCGCGAGCTGGCCGCTGAGCGCATTCCGGAAGTGAGTTGGGACTTTTCGTATGGCACAAATATGCATCACGCATTCACCTTGGCACGCAAGTTGCTCGCACGCCAGACGGGCAACAAACAGATCATCATGATCACCGATGGTGAGCCAACTGCGCATGTGATGTCATCTGGCGAGATATTTTTCAATTATCCACCAGTTCAAGAGACAGTCGAGATGACTCTTCGTGAGGCATTGCGATGCACAAAAGAAGCAATCCGGATCAACACGTTTATGTTGGACGCCGACAATGGTTTGCGACATTTCATCGAACAATTAACCAAAATCAACGGAGGACGTGCATTTTTTACGTCTCCCGAAACCCTTGGTGACTATGTCTTAATTGATTATTTGGAACATAAACGTAATATTTCGCGCGGACGATCGGCGAGTGCAACTTCGCAACGGTGATGATCGAAGTTTGTGATAAAAAATCTGAGACGAGCCAATTTTTTCAAATATTTGCAATTTGGCTTTGAATTTGACAGAATGACACCGTTGTAATTATCTCGGTGCAGGCGCGCTCTCGCGACTGTCTCCGAGTCCATCAGAAGTCAACGGAGGCAAGTTACGTGGAAGATGAACAAATAGCGCTGAGCGCAGACCGAGCCTGGCAAGATCAAGCCAACTGTCTCGGCGTCGACCCAGACTTGTTCTTTCCAGAACGTGGAGCATCAACCCGCGAGGCTAAAGAAGTCTGCCGCGGTTGCGTAGTGCGCAACGATTGTCTCGAGTATGCGCTCGACAATGGCGAGAAGTTTGGTATCTGGGGCGGTTTATCTGAGCGTGAGCGTCGTCGCTTGCGTCGTCAGCGTGCTCAATCAAGTCGCACTATCGCCACTGCGTAATTAACTCGTAAGTTTGCGGTTTCGCCCAGCCATCGTTGACTCAATAGTTTTTTCAGCGCTCAAATTAAGTTCGTTCCATCTGTTTCGCGGTATGTCGGCGAGTGCACGAGCAGGCACCAAACCAACTAATTCGGCGCGGTCAATTGGTGCATGTTGAGCAACGATGTCGTACACCTGGAGTGGTCCAGTAACGGCGTAGTCGATCAGGTTGATGCTTACTTGAGCACTGCTGCCAACTTGTAACCCGAGTGTGCGCACCGAATCACTCCGCAAGAGCGCCGAAATTTGTTTAGCTTTTTCGAGCGTCGAGTCTTTAAGCCAAATGTTGTAGGCGATCAAAATCGGTCGCGCGCCAACACACATTGCTCCCGCTGTGGGGTGCGGCATCGCTGAGCCAAAGTCGGGGAGTAAGTCGATAAATGCGTGCTTGCGAATGTAGGGCAATGTGCGCTCTGGTCCATAGATAAAACATGGCACTCCAAGTTCGTCTGCTGCAAAGTGTGCAAACTCGTTGCGCGCACGAATGGCATCTTCGAACGTGCTCGGCTCGAGAGCAACAAACGGCACCACATCAACAATTCCAACTCGTGGGTGCACGCCAGAGTGAGCACTGATGTTGAACATGTTGAGTGCTTCGCGCGCAAGCACTCGCGCGGGCGCTGTGCCTGCGAGTGTGAATACGCTCCGGTTGTGGTCTGCATCGCTGTGCAAGTCGAGCAAGTCCGCTCCCAATGCCGCAACGAGAGCAGCAAGCTTGTTGGGGTCTCCACCCTCACTGATGTTGATGACGCATTCCAGCACCCCTTCTGCCTATCGGGCTGTTTGGAGTGGTTGCTACCTGCGGTGGTATATTGGGCGCATGGGAAGCATCGGTGGTCCAGAACTCATTATTGGTTTGATTATTGTCGCTTTGCTCTTTGGATCGCGTTTGCCAAAGCTTGCTCGCAACCTCGGGCAGGCAACAAACGAATTCAAAAAGGGCCAAGCAAGTGCTAACAAGGACGACGCTCCAAAGGGCGACACTCCTCCGTCCAGCAACTAATTAGCCAGCACTTTTACTTTCAGGCCGGTTGTGTCGGCCAATAGTGTGCGGCGCTCCATTGCGGCATAAATATTTAAGTCACCGTCGAGTTTCTTTGTTGTAGTAAATGCAATTTTCAATTCGCCATCGCTGATGCTCGTGGTTATTTTCTTTACACGACCATCCTGGGTTCGATCCAGCCCAACTGCAATGCGCAACACACCAGCCAAGGCACTCACAAGTTTTTGATCTTCTTGCGAGAGTGCAGCAAATTCCGGATGGCCGAGTTTTGGTAAACCTTTGCGGTGGTAGCGCGCGACCTGAGCAATGATCTCAATCTCGCGATCATTGAGACCAACGAGTTCTGAGTTGCGAATTACGTAATACGAATGCAGGTGGTGTTTGGAGTGCGAGATAACAACGCCAACGTTGGCAAGCAAGGCTGCCGCTTCAAGAAGCTTGCGATTCACCTGCGCAACGCCAAGTACGTCCCACACTTGATCAAACAAATCGAGCGCGATACGGGCAACGTTTTGTGAATGCTCTGGTCGGTCATCACAGCGGTCGGCGAGTAGACGCACACTACGCATTGCTGCATCGGTATCGCCTGTGGCGGGCCCTAGTCCGCGGCGCTGAAGGGTGTCAAGAATGACGCCCTCGCGAAGTGCGTAGTCGCTATACATAAACGACTCAACGCCATACACCGATGAGATTCCTTCAAGA
The DNA here is from genome assembly GCA_002367695.1 of Acidimicrobium sp. UBA3029. Lineage (GTDB taxonomy): Bacteria > Actinomycetota > Acidimicrobiia > Acidimicrobiales > Ilumatobacteraceae > UBA3006. The sequence goes on from DFDK01000016.1 coordinate 6,839, forward strand.
ATGATTGCCCCGGCCAGGATAATTTCGGCTCTGCTTTTGTCGAGTCCGAACTTCTCGCGTCGCTCATCAACAGTGTTGACTGAGCTCAGCATCGTCACTGTTTCGGCAATTTGTGCCTGAGTGAACTCGAAGCGATTGAGGGTCTTTGGCGCCGACTTGTCAGACCTGTCTTGGATGAGCCGAGCAATGGTCTCTGCGGTACCAGATGATGCAACGGCAACGTCAAAACCAAATTCAGTGACCTCGGTTTGTAGGATCATGAGCGTAGATCGCACATGCGAGCGGCAACTGCTCACCGCACTTGGATGCTGGGTTGCAGAACTGAAGAATCGGTCAGTAAGTCGAACCGCGCCAAGTTTGAAACTACGTGCTAGCAAAACTTCGTCGTCGTTGCCGAGCACAATCTCGGTTGATCCACCACCAATATCACACAACAGCATTGGCCGATCGTGTTCGCCGACACCGTGTAATGCACCAAGATGAATCAGACGTGCTTCTTCGACACCAGAAATGACTTGGATATCTATTTGTGCTTCTTTTTTGGCTCTGCGAATGAACTCAAAGCGGTTCTTGGCTTCGCGAACGGCACTCGTAGCCACGGCACGAATTTCGGCATTGTGCGAAGCAGCAATTTTCTGCATCCGCACCAAACACGCAATACCTCTATCAATCGCGTCGGCGGAAAGTTCGTTCATATCGCCGGCACCATGTCCGATGCGCACAGTCTCTTTTTCGGTCTCGATTACTTCAAACCCACCGGCAACCATTTTGGCGATCACGAGATGAAATGAGTTTGTGCCTATGTCAAGCGCCGCGATTATTGAGTTTTCACCGTTTGGCACGCGGATCAGTCTAGTAAAGGGCTAATTCTGGCGATATCGTTGTGGATATGTCTGAAGCCCCAGTAGCAACTGAGCCATCCCGCGGCCACGCTCGCATCTCCTATACAGGTGCTGTGTCGCCTCATTGGGCTGTCTACAGCGACTTTGGTGATCCAAATCTGCTTGAAGAGTTTCGTGCTCGCGTGCTTGCACGTTTGGTGTTGTTGCCTCGAAATGACCCACAGTTTCGTCGCAACCAAGAGCGCGTCAACCGTGATGCCGAGCGCGAACACATTTCAGTCGAGTGGGAACTCGGCTACAACGACGCGCAATAAGTTGTCGATGCGCCTTGGTGCGATCAGGTGTGAATTTTGTGCAAAACAAATCTGAAGTTTCGGTAAATTAACAATGACTTCTTGGCGACAATTATTAAAGCAGTCCATCGGCAAGGATTCATCTGTTTACGATTCAAACATCGATGCACGAATTATTAACAGGGAGCTGAGCTGGCTCGATTTTAATGCACGCGTGTTTTCGCTCGCTGCTGACACCGATATCGAATTGCTTGAACGGTGTAAGTTCGCCGCAATTTTCTGCAGCAATCTCGACGAGTTTTATCAAATCCGTGTCGCGGCACTTAAAGATCAGATAGCCGCAGACGTCGTTGCTGTTACTCCAGATGGTCGTACACCTCGTCAGCAATTGCACGAGATAATTCGGCAGGTGCAGCAACTTGTTGAACAATTAGAAAAGGTCTACAACCAAGACCTTGTGCCAAAACTTGCGAGCAATGGTGTCGAAATTCTTGGCTGGGATGAAGTATCCGATATTGAGCGCGAGTTTTTGATGTCGATGTTTGAAACTCGAATCTTTCCGGTGCTGACCCCGCTCGCGGTCGACCCAGCGCACCCGTTTCCCTATATTTCAAACCTGGCGCTCAACTTGGCAGTGATTGCGCTCGACCCTCGTACTCAAGAGCAACGATTCGCTCGTGTCAAGATTCCGCCGACACTCCCAAGGTTTTTACAATTGCCCGACAGCAACAGGTTTGTGTTGCTCGAAGATGTGGTCAGTGCCAATTTGGGTCGACTCTTTCAGGGAATGACTATTGAGCAATGCCATACGTTCAGAGTCTCAAGAAATGCCGACCTTTCAGTTGACGACGAAGATGCAGAAGACTTGTTGGCGGCAGTCGAGATGGAGTTGCGTCGACGTCGCTTTGGCCGTGCCGTGCGTCTTGAAGTATCTCAAGGAATGTCTCAAGAAGTTCTTGATTTGCTTGTAGACGAACTTGAACTTGAGGCGGAGGATGTCACGGTGCATCATGCCCCTGTCGGTCTGAGTGCGCTGATGCAACTTTCCAATCTCAACTTGGCACATTTGCGCTTCAAGCCGTGGCCAGCGCTCACGGCTGGCCGCTTGGCGGGAGCAGAAGAAAACGAACGGTCGATCTTTAGTGTTATTAGAGAGCGCCAGCTGCTCGTGCATCACCCACATGAATCATTTATTTCTTCTGTTGAGGAGTTTGTGAAACAGGCGGCACTCGATCCGCTCGTGCAGTCAATCAAGATGACGCTGTACCGCACCTCTGGCGATAGTTCGATTGCACGTCATCTCATCCATGCAGCCGAGATGGGCAAGCAGGTTGCAGTTGTAATCGAGCTCAAGGCTCGTTTTGATGAGGCCCGCAATATGTCGTGGGCTAAAGAGCTTGAGTACGCAGGCGTACATGTGACATACGGTCTCGTTGGTCTCAAAACTCACACTAAATGCATCTTGGTTGTGCGCAACGACCCAGACAAGATGCGCCGTTATGTGCACATGGGCACCGGAAACTACAACTCGACCACCGCACGAACCTACGAAGACATCGGCTTTTTTACCTGCGAAGAAGCGATTGGTTCGGATGTCACCGAGTTGTTCAATTACCTCACTGGCTATGGTCATGAGCCCGATTATCAAACATTGTTGGTGGCGCCGCATCGACTACG
>DFDK01000066.1:0-4576 GCA_002367695.1 Acidimicrobium sp. UBA3029
GATTGAATTACGAAGCCAGTGTGCCAGCAAACACTTGCCATGCAAGAAGCGACTTGGCAACGAGGCTGAGAATTATGTACACGCGTTCGCCGTGCAAGTAGTTGGCCCACTTGCCTTTGGCTTTGTACTGCTTCCATTGCACAATCGCAAAACAGTTAAAGAGAATGAATAGAGAAATGATGATGCCATAGACGAAACCTGGCACTGTTGATTCAGCCGGACCTTTTGGGTGTGCAACGTTGATCGCGGTTGCAATCCACGGAATACTTCCTGCGATGCATCCAAACCAAAATGGAAGCATGTCGCCATCGCCAGGTTTGGTGTATCGCTCTTGAAGCCAACCAAAGAGAATCATGCATACATTGACGCCAAATATTCCGAGTAGTGCGATGTAGTCGGCGGTGCCATTGAGTTGCAAAATGACGATGATCATGATTGATGAAGAAATCGAATATTCGATCCAACGGAATACGTTGATGTTGTTGCGAAGCCCTGCTGAATACTTGGGAAACATTTTTTTTGAACTAATAAGAAAGTGAAAAAAAGCAGAGAGTGCAAGGAATGCGGCAACCATATAACTGATATTGATGTTGAACAGATTGATCAGTGACGAGAAGTTGCCCGTACCCGGGGCGTCGGTGAGATAGATGGCATTGACAGGTAAAGCGGCATCATTTGAGAGCAACAAAATTCCAATAAGGGACACTAAGTGCAGGGTTCCAGCGATGATGTTGAGACGGCGAAGTTTGTTGATTTCAGTTTCCATGTTCTCAACAGTAGTTGATTACCGATTGCTCTCTACTGCAACTATGAGATCTTCCAGATCTTCGTCAAGTTGGAGTGATCACCAGCTTTTTCGAGGGCTTGGATCACACGTCGAAGCGCAATGGCGAGATCAATCATTGCGTCGCTTATTTTGATGGTTGTCGATGTCGTCGAGAATCTTTGATCCGTATTGCCTTTTAATGAGCTCGCACATTACCTGCGCATCGTTGTACGTCGGGTATTGACGTCTGACAGCCTCATCTTGCATCTGGGCCATTGCACGATTAAGGGTTGCGCATGCATGAAGTCGAGCGATAGGTGCCATTTCGGCAATGGCTGCCATATCAGCACGCCAAACTTCGATTGATGTGTCGGAGGGGATAGTCGCAGAAATTTTGGTGGTCACGAAGTTACTGTTCTCAACGGGTGTTGCGCTTCACGCTGCAACAATTTGGCGCTTGGTTTCATCGTGCGATCTGCGTTGATAATTCCAAATTGCAAGTCAAACCCGTGAAGCCATTCGTAGTTATCGACTGCAGTCCAATGAAAGAGACCACGGATATCAATGCCTCGCGCAATCGCATCGTGTGTAATGTCGAGCCCTGCTCGCAAATATTCGGTGCGAAGCGAGTCGTCACCTGTGCCAACTCCATATTCGGCAATGAGTAGCGGTGTATTCGGCAACTCGGTGTGCAACCGATCTAGCACCAAGCCGAGTCCATCTGGCCAAATCGAGTATCCGAGCGGCGATGGATCGTTTGTTTCTGGATAAGGAACAATATGTCCGTTACGAACGCCGTTTGCGCAGTAATAAGAAAATCCGAGCAGGTCAAATGAGCCCTGCAGGTCTGGCCGAACGATCGGATCGCGATCGGCGAAGTTCAGTACTCCATCGCGGAAGAGTCCTATGCCGGCATTCCAATTGGCGTTATAAAAGCGAGTTGCAAATTCGTTCGTCGCTGGCGAGTCGTCAAGGAGTTCAAGGGTTGAGAGTCCAAAAATTGAAGCGACTGGTTTGCCTGTTTGCTTGAGTCGCACTGCTGCTTCGGCAGTCGCAAGATGCATCTGTTGGCTGACAGTTCGATATTCATCGCGATCATTATGCCCGGGTGACCAACCACGCCCTAGGTACGCAGCAGCAGGGTAATAATTGGTTTCGTTTACAGGTTGCCACCCAAACACAAGATCGCCAAACGTGTTGGCCATGAAATCGACATGTCGAGTCCAATATGTGACTCGATTGTTGTTGACCAAGAATCCACCAAGGTCTGCAAACCACTTTGGCAAAGTGAAGTGATGTAGACACACCCACGGTTGAATGCCCGCAGAGTTCGCCGCAATGAGCATGTCGCGATAATGACTGATTGCTTGTTGGTCATACACGCCTTCAGATGGCTCGATACGAGCCCACTCGAGAGAGAGGCGGTGATGCGTGAGCCCAAGATTGCTGAGCAACGCAAAGTCATTTGCATAGCGCGTGCCAAATTCATTTCCGTTTAGTGAATTGGGTGCGTGTCCGGTTCGCTCCCACTCGATCCAATCAGAGTGGGGTGCAGCACCTTCACTTTGAGTCGATGAAGCACCCGTGCCCCACATAAATTCGTTCGGCCACGTGCGCTTCACGGTTGCGAACTTAGCGTGTTAGGTGTTTGACGTATGTGAGCGCAGGAACGAGGCTTTCACCATCTGGACAAGACTCTTGAGTGCTGCCCATGTTGATAAAACCTGCGCGACTTGCCGTTGCACGTGAAGCAACATTGGTTTGCGCAATGTGGGCACTGAGGAAATTGATAGATGGAATAGTGAGTGCAAATTGTTCGACGAGATGGAGCGCTTGAACTGCAGCACCTTGACGGCGACCCCATGGTGCAATCCAATAACCGGTGTTGGCGTCGCCGGTATCGGGATCGATCGTGTGAATGCTGACAACTCCAACCGCTTTGTTGGTTTCTTGGTATTCGATTACCCAGCGATGAGCCTCGTTAATAGTGTTGTCAATGAATCCGAGTGCATGTTCTCGTTTGTAGGGACGAGGTACGAGAGTCCAGCGCTGCACTTCAGTGTCTTGGCAAGCCTGGGTGATCCATTCCGCATCCGTGAGTACTGGTTCTCGAAGCGCAAAGGTTGTCACACTGAGATGCTATTTGACCTCTTGTATTATGTTTCATGTATGAGCGAAAATAAATTGTCAGAAATCAAAGTGCGCACACGCTGGGGCGAGATGGACCAAAACGGCCACATGAGAAATGTGGCGTATTTGGACTTGTCGGCAAATTGTCGGATGGAATTCTTTGATGCAAATGGTTACACATTGATGGATTTCTTCGGTGCAGGCTTTGGCCCGATTGTGTTGAAGGATGAGATTGAGTACCGAGCCGAAGTACGACTAGCTGAAGAGATCACCATTACTAATGAGTTGGCAGGCATGAACGAAGAAGGATCGCGATTTGTATTTCGTAATCGCTTTGTGAGGGCAGACGGAAAACTCGCTGCAAGCGTGTCGAGCCTGGTGATGTTCCTTGATCTTGCGACTCGGAAAAAGATGGCACCACCAGAGAAATTACTGAGTGCAATTTTGTCGATGAATAAATCTGACGACTACACCGTTATTAAGTAGTTATGCATCTGGGGCGGCAAGAGCCGCTTCGAAAGCTTTTGCTCCGGTAATGAGTGAAGCTCTTTGTGTCTGGTTAAGCACTGAATATGGAGTAATGCAGAGCGCATTGGTGAGATTTTCGGCTGTGACCATGCGAGCGCGAGTCTCATCATCAACATGTGGGTATTCGCTTTCTGCCCAACCAAACATTTTCATGTCTTTTGGTCGCTTGACAAAATGTGCTTGGATGCCACTCACACCACTCGCGCGAACAGCAACGAGATGGGCACTACCTCGATATTCACGAAGCGATGCCGCGAGCTGCATGGCCCTACCTGGCAAGTCATCTACGAGGGGGAGCGATTTGAATGCAGCGAAGAGCGCGAGACCATCAGGGTCCATTGCGTCAAACACTTTTTGCATTGCAGAAACAAATTCGGCAAGATCGGGCAGCGCTGAGAGTTTTTCTCTGCCGAGAACTGCTGCACATTCGTAATGTGCCGACCCAAGTGCGCGGGCGGGGTGCTTAGCAATTGCAAGAGTCCAAGCAGCGTTAATAATGATTGGATTGAAGTAACCAAACGCTGCAGCGACTACCGAGCCGTCACAGTCGCCAAGCGCACCTCCTCTACCGGCAACATAAAACTCCATGCCCTTGAGGCCGAGAGACTTACCAACTGCAATGGTCGACGGGGAGAAGTAGTACTTGTACGAGTAGTCATTGAAAATTGGGCAAACAATGCCTACGAGCTCTTCATTAGTCATGTTTTGAGGCTAGTTCGTTAGCGTTACACCAATGCCAGTCAACGATATGTTTCCGCCAGATCCAGATTTGCCACTTTTGCACACTCGCCGTTACGAAGTACGAGCGTTTTGGATAGCAGATGATCGGTTTATGTTGCGCGGAGTTGTGTGCGATGAAAAGCCTGCAGGCGTCTACGTCTCGAACGATCCTGATCCGCTATGGATGCATTTGATGGTTGTCGATCTCGAAATCACCTACCCAATGTTTGTGATTGAGAAGGCGTCGGTTGAATTCAAGAATCATCCGCATTTGGGATGTACCGATATCACCGATCACTACAAAAAACTTGAAGGCATGTCAATCAGTCGTGGCTTTAATGCAAAAGTAAAAGAACTATTTGCCGGGCCCCGTGGCTGCACACACATCGGTGCATTGCTTTCGGCGATGGCGCCAGTGGCGATACAGACCGG
>DFDK01000066.1:4792-5165 GCA_002367695.1 Acidimicrobium sp. UBA3029
GCAACTGATGTTGCTTGATGTTTGTGATTTTGCTGATCATGTCAAAGTCGTGGTCAGCATGTAGTACTGGGGCGTCAATCCGAATTGCCACTGCAGCAATGAGGCAGTCAATATGGGATCTCACGGTCAGTCCGATCTTACGACCTGCGCGATAAATCTCTGCAGCGTTCTCGTAATCGACAGCAATGGTCTCTATTCGCTTCGGTCGGGAGAGTAAACGTTTCAACGTGAGGAGATGGTGTTCGTCGCGAGCCCCAGCAAGAATTTCCATTTTAATCGGATCACAAATTGCAGATTTATTACCTAGCAATTTTGTTACTTCGACGAAATACGGTGACAGAGGATTTCTTAAAAACTCGATCCATGCCGATGT
>DFDK01000092.1:0-6468 GCA_002367695.1 Acidimicrobium sp. UBA3029
GCGTGCTCGGGGTGCTCGAGCAAAAACCGTTCCGCCCATTCTTTGGAGGTTGCATCCGATTGTTTTTTAGTCTGTGGGGCAGGCACTGTATCAATAGGGGAGTCAATGTGGTTCATCACCAGACGAACCGTTGTATCCATGTCACGAGTCAGTTGCTCGTAGGTGATGTCGAGCGGCACGATGTTGTTGTCGACAAAATACTTTTGCCATTGGGCATTTTCATCGGCGATGCGCGCAAGGGCGCCCACGATTGCGCCATCGTCATAGATGGGTTCCCGTTGCACTTCCATATTGCTGTTCCACGACTCACTTTGGGATGCGCGCACAAACGAAATTGCCTGGCGGATCTCGTTTTGGCGCATGATGCGGACCCAGCGCACAGGGACTCCCCAATAATCTGTGTCAATGCCCTGATCAAGCATGTGGCGCTTGTATTGATTCCAATGCATTTTAATTCCGAACACACCATTTTGTGTGGTGTTGATTTCGGCAAGACGAGTGAGGTACGACAGGTAGGAGCGATGTGAAAAATACGAAATGTCTCGCCATGCCGATTTGCCAAGCAGTTTGCGAAGCGCACTCACAGGGAGTCGAGTTTGGGTGATCGTTGGCACGCCATACTTATCGCGAAAGCGCACAAAGTTTTGGGTGTGGATGTTGAGGTATTCCACTGGGGTGCCAGCGGCCAGCGTGCCACGCAGTATTGAGCACAACAGTGTTGAGCCGGTGCGCTCAACCGAGGCGACGACCAGCAACTTTTTAGTTTCCACGCCTCAGATCCTAGAAGAAAGGGTCATTGCTGATATCGTTTTGGCGCAGTAATCAGTAGCTAATTCCCCCAACTCAAGATTTTGGAGACTCACGATGACAACCCAACTCACTCTTGCCGACTGGACAAAGCGAGCAGGTCAACAAGTATCGCGCACTCAGTTGTTTATTGATGGCAAGTTTGTAGATGCGGCAAGCGGAAAAACATTTGAGTCGATTAATCCTCGCGATGGAAGCGTCATTGCACATATTGCTGAGGGTGATGTCGAAGACGTCAATCGTGCAGTTGCGGTTGCCAAGCGAACGTTTGATGCTCGCATCTGGAGCGAGATGGCGCCACTCGACCGCAAGAATGTGATGCTCAATTGGGCGCAGTTGATTCGCGATCATGCCGAAGAGTTGGCACTACTTGAAACTATGAACTGCGGCAAACCAATTAGCGATTCGCTCAACGTGGATGTCGCATCATGTGCCAACAACATTCAGTGGTACGCCGAAACTATTGACAAGTTGTACGGAGAAATCGCTCCAGTGCCGCGTGACTCAATCGCTCTGATTGAGCGCGAGCCTATGGGTGTTGTCGGAGCAGTAGTTCCGTGGAACTATCCACTCATCATTAGTTCATGGAAGGTTGGCGCCGCGCTTGCTGGTGGCAACTCGGTCATTCTGAAGCCAGCAGAGCAGTCACCATTGTCGGCGTTGTTGTTTGCTGAACTCGCAGTGCAGGCTGGTTTGCCTGCTGGCGTATTCAACGTGGTCAACGGCTTTGGCCCAAGCTGTGGCGGCACGCTGGGCAGACACATGGATGTCAACAAGTTGGCCTTCACTGGCTCGACCGAGGTTGGCAAATATTTCTTGAAGTACTCCGCCGAAAGTAATGCAAAAGCAGTTTCGCTCGAATTGGGTGGCAAGACACCACACGTGGTGTTGAGTGACTGCCCAGATATCGATGCTGCAGCATCGGCAATTGCATGGGGTGTGTTTTACAACGCTGGTCAAACGTGTCATGCCGGTACTCGCATGGTTGTTGACCAGAAGATTGAAGATGAGCTGTTGCAAAAGATTCAGGATGTCTCAAAGACAATCATGCCTGGCGACACCTACGACCCGAAGACCGCGATGGGAACAATTGTCGATCGCTCGCAGTTCGATCGCGTGAACGAGTACATCAACATTGGTAAGAGTGAGGGAGCAATCGTGCACACGGGTGGTTCGCCTGTCGAGCCAGTCAAGGGCGGCATTTTCATTCCACCAACAATCTTTAAGGGTGTGAAGCCGGGCATGCGCATCGAGCAAGAAGAGATCTTTGGTCCAGTACTTGGCTCTATTCGGGTAACAAACGACGAAGATGCAGTGCGCATTGCAAATGATTCGCAGTATGGTCTTGCCGCTGCGTTATGGACACGAGACGTGTCAAAGGCTCACAAGATTGCACGTCAATTGCGTGCAGGAACCGTATGGGTCAATACGTTTGACCGTGGTTCAATCACCACGCCATTCGGTGGATTTAAGCAATCGGGTACAGGACGAGATCGCTCGTTGCACTCAATCGAGGGCTATACCAACTTGAAAACAACTTGGATTCAGTTATGACAGGAGATCATATGCGTTGCGGATTTATCGGTCTAGGTCACATTGGCAAATTTTTGGCGGGCAGTTTGCTACGCAACGGGTTTGAGGTCACTGTGTACGACCTCAGCGCCGACGCAGCAGCGCCTCTCGTCGCCAAAGGAGCAAAGTTGGCTGGCTCGATCAAAGAGTTGTGCGACGCATCTGACACGGTGTTTACATGTTTGCCTTCGCCTCGCGCGATTGACGCTGTTGTTGCTGGTGCTGGTGGAGTGATTGAGTCACTTGCTGGTCGTGCAACTCGTGGGACCTGGATTGATATGAGCACTAATGACCAAGACGAAACGTTGCGTCTTGGCGCGATTTGCGAAGCAAAGGGAATCAATGTGCTCGAGTCGCCTGTAACTGGTGGAGTGCATAAAGCTGCACACGGAGATATCACCGTGCTCGTTGGTGGCGACGAAGCAGTTTTCAAAGCACACGAAAAGGCTCTCAACGCGATGGGGCGACCGGTGTTGTACATCGGCAAGTTGGGGAGTGCTGCAGTGATCAAAGTAATCACCAACATGCTGGCATTCATTCACTTGGTTGCAGCTGGCGAAGCATTGATGCTGGCGAAGCGCGGAGGTCTCGACCTCGGTGTGGCTTTTGAGGCAATTAAGCAATCATCGGGCAATAGCTTTGTACACGAAACGGAAAGCCAAGTGATTCTCAACGGCAGTTACAACATCAATTTCACCATGGACTTGGCACTCAAAGACATGGGTTTTGCATTGGGGTATGGCAAAGAGTTTGGTGTGCCACTTGCATTGGCGACATTGACCAACGAGCAGTTTGTGTTGGCAAAGGCTGCCTACGGCGGTGAAGCATGGTCGTCGCAAGTGGTCAAGTTGCTCGAAGATGCAACTGGTTCAGACTTGCGTGCTCCCGGTTTTCCTGCCGAATTGGAATAGGGTTCACCCGACGCGGTAGGTGTAGTTGGGGGGACGTATGGATCACGAGCAAACGCGCAAAGAGTTGGCTGCCGTATTTCGCTGGGCGGCCAGACTTAACTATCACGAAGGCATCGCCAATCATTTCAGTGCTGCGGTGAGCGACGATGGTCAAGATTTTTTGATCAACACTCGTGGTATGCATTTTTCGCGCGCACAGGCAAGTCGGTTAGCGTTAGTGACCACAACTGATCGATTGACTGACCCAGTTGCCGAGAATGTAGATGCAACGGCATGGGTTTTGCATTCATTTATCCATCGCAATGTGCCTCGGGCTCGGTGTATTTTGCACACACACATGCCTTATGCAACGGCACTTGCAAGTTTGAAAGATTTTGATTTTTTGATGCTGGATCAAAATGCGTGCCGTTTTTATAATCGCATCGCATACGACCGCCATTACGCAGGCATGGCACTCGATCCAACCGAGGGCGAGCGTGTGGCATCGCTTCTGACTGATGGCAAAGACATCTTGTTTCTTGCCAATCATGGTGTGTTGGTCGTAGCCGATACGGTGGCACAAGCCTTTGACGAGCTGTACTATCTCGAAAAAGCAGCCCAACTGCAGGTCCTCGCACTTTCTACGGGGCGCGAACTGCAACTAGTGGACAACGAGACAGCAGCCCTTGCGTGTAAGCAGTGGCGCGAATACCCAGGGGCGGCCGAGTTGCATCTTGTGGCCTTGATGGACATTCTTGATATCGAGTCAGCCGACTACATTGAGTAAGTCAGTAAAGCCCCCATTGTCTTAAGGAAAGCAGAGTTGCCGTTATGAAAGCAGCAGTGTGTCGCGAGTTTGGTAAGCCACTTGTTATAGAAGACGTACAACTTGCCGATGCTGGTCCAGGAGAAGTTCGAGTCAAAGTTTCAGCAGTTGCGATCTGTCATAGCGATATCACCTATGCAGAGGGTTCGTGGGGCGGGACATTGCCGGCCATATACGGGCACGAGTGCGCTGGAGTTGTTGAAAAAGTGGGTGCCGATGTTACGACAGTAAAAGTTGGCGAGCATGTTGTCGTCACATTGATTCGCTCGTGTGGGCACTGCCATGGTTGCAGCATGGGCAACCCCGTTACATGTTCGACTCAGTTTCCCCTCGACGCCAAGTCGCCAATCACCGATGCAAAAGGCAACTCGATTGTGCAGAGCATGCGCACGGGTGGCTTTGCAGAGTTTGTGCTTGTTCATGAGTCGCAGTGCGTCACGGTTCCAAAAAACATTCCGATGGCAAGTGCGTCGCTCCTCGCGTGCGGTGTTATCACTGGTTTTGGTGCTGTTACCAATACGGCAAAAGTTCCGGCTGGTAGTCACGTCGTTGTTATCGGCACTGGCGGAGTTGGTCTCAATGCGATTCAGGGTGCTCGCGTGAGTGGTGCGCGTACGGTTATTGCCATTGACATCGCCGACAACAAGATTGCGGCTGCCAAAGAGTTTGGGGCAACCGACGGTATTAATTCCAAGACCGAAAACGTTGCAGCGCGAGTACTTGAACTCACAGATGGTCGCGGTGCCGACTACGTGTTTGTGACCGTGGGTGTTAAATCTGCATTCGACTCGTCATATGGCATGCTGGCCAAGAGCGGATCGGTGGTGCTTGTGGGTATACCGGCTAGCGGGGTGATGTCAGAAATTGATCCTGGCACGATGGCTGCTTACAGCCAAAATATTCTGGGTTCAAAGATGGGTTCGGCTCGAATTCAAGTCGATATTCCAAACCTTGTTGGTTTATACAATCAGGGTCGAGTCAAATTAGACGAACTCGTCACCAAGACATATCCGATCGAAGAAATCAATGAAGCAATTGATGCGGTAAAGCGCGGCGAAGCACTTCGCAACGTGATTGTGTTCTAGGCGACTGCTCTCTAATGAAAATCGTCGACGTCAAAACATTTGTGGTGGGTAATCCACCTCCACGTTTTGGCGGTCGCTACTTTATTTTTGTCAAGCTCACCACTGACTCTGGCGTTACGGGGATTGGCGAGGTGTACACAGCTACCTATTCGCCACATCTTGTAGCCAAGATGGTCGAGGAAGTTGCTCAACGTCACGTAATTGGTAGCGATCCGTTCCATATCGAGATGATGTGGCGCAATGTATACGGTCGCGGATATTCATTGCGACCTGACCTCACAACGGGCGGCATCGTGAGTGGCATTGAAATGGCCATGTGGGACATCTGTGGCAAGGAGACTGGCAAGCCGGCATACGAATTGTTGGGCGGTCGCGTGCACGAAAAATTACGGGCGTACACGTATCTGTATCCACCCGTTGGCATCGATGTCTATGCAGATGACCCGGTGTATAGCGACCCCGATGCAGCAGCTGAGGCTGCGGTGCGTGAAGTTGAGCGCGGTTTTACTGGTGTCAAGTTTGATCCAGCCGGAAGGTATTCGGTGTTTGACGGTCGGCAGCCTGCGTTGCACGCAATTGACCTCTCGGTCAAGATGGTGCGAGCAGTACGCGAAGCAATTGGTACTCGGGCTGACATTTTGTTTGGGACTCATGGTCAGTTCACTGCGTCGGGTGCAATTCGACTTGCCAAGCAACTCGAAAAGTATGACCCGTTGTGGTTTGAAGAGCCGGTGCCGCCAGATTCACCAGAAGAAATTGCCAAGGTTGCTCGCGCAACCAGCATTCCTATTTCGGCAGGCGAGCGATTGACAACAAAGTACGAATTTCATCAGCTTCTCAAAACTGGCGCGGCATCGATTTTGCAACCAAACCTTGGTCGATGCGGTGGATTGCTCGAAGGTAAGAAGATTGCATCCATGGCCGAGGTGTATCACGCGCAAATTGCACCGCACCTGTATTGCGGCCCAGTTGTTGCCGCTGCCAACATTCAACTCGCCACGTGTACGCCAAACTTTTTGATTCTTGAAACTATTCAGGGGTGGCAGGGCTTCCATGCCGAACTCGTCAAAACGTCGATCAAGTTTGAGGGTGGCTTCATCATCCCACCAACCGAACCTGGTTTGGGTATTGAACTAAATGAGAAAGTTGCTCTCGCTAATCCATATACCGGCAGCGAGCTGCATCTCGAGATGAGTTCGGTACCAGCAACACTGTTGTAGTTTTCGATCATCATGTCTCTTTGTCGCGCGATCCCACTGTGGCAAGACGGTGTCGAGTTTGATGCAGC
>DFDK01000092.1:6733-15083 GCA_002367695.1 Acidimicrobium sp. UBA3029
GCGCTGTTGATGGTGTTGTCGAATTCGATGTCGTCATTGTCGGTGGCGGCTACACCGGATTGTGGACGGCTTTTTATCTCAAGCAACTCGCCCCACAATTGTCGGTATCGATCGTTGAGTCACAATTTGTTGGGTTCGGCGGCAGTGGTCGCAACGGCGGTTGGTGCAGTGCATTTTTGCCCATGTCACCGAGCGAGATGTCGGCCGAACACGGTGCACAAGCAATGCGCTTTTTGCAAGACCAGATGTTTGCGACCGTGGACGAGATTGCTCGTGTTACTCAGTCAAATAATATTGACTGCGATTTTTATAAGGGCGGAACCATTACTTCGGCGTCAAACGCAGCACATGTCGAGCGACTGCATCACTACATAGACGACTGGCATGCCGCAGGGTTTAGTGATACCGATATGAGTTGGGAAAGTGCCGACCAAATTTCGCATCGTGTCGCAGTCCGGTCAACATTTGGCGGCATGTATAGCCCGCATTGCGCTGCAATACACCCGTGGAAGTTGGTGACAGGGTTGGCGCGAACAGTGGAGAGTCTTGGTGTCGTGATTTTCGAGGATTCGCGCGCAATTTCGATTGAGCCGCGCAGGGTAGTGCTTGAGCGCGGTGAAGTGCGTGCCAAATGGGTAGTCAATGCACTTGAGTCGTTTACTTCACAACTTCCAGCAGGCAAGCGCAAGATCGTGCCGTTGTATTCGCTGATGGTGGCAACCGAGCCGCTTTCAGAATCTGTGTGGCGTTCACTCGGTTGGACTCATCGAGAAACTTTTGCCGATGGCCGCAATATGGTCACCTATGCGCAACGTACGGCAGACGGCCGCATTGCATTTGGCGGTCGCGGTGCGCCGTATCACTTTGGTTCAAGTATTTCTGATTCGTATGACCGCAACACAACAATCCACAGTCGGCTCGAGCAAACTGTGCAAGAGATATTTCCTCAAGTGGCCGATGCACAATTCACTCACCACTGGGGTGGGCCTGTTGGTGCACCACGAGACTGGCATGCATTTGCCAATGTTGATGTCGCGACAGGTCTTTGTGCAGGTGGAGGATATGTGGGCGATGGTGTTGCATTGTCAAGTTTGGTGGGTCGAACACTTGCGCATCAGATTGTTGATACTGGTGATGCACTCACTCGGTCTGCACTTGTAAATCATCAGTCAAAAAAATGGGAGTTCGAGCCACTGCGTTGGCTCGGAGTCAATTCATTGTTGGCACTGACCGAATATGCAGACAAGGCAGAGCGGCGCACTCATCGACCAATGAAACGATTGCTCGCACTGCGCGATGGTTTATTGGGTTGAGGTTGGCATTTGTGCACCCTCGCCGTAGCGTCACAGATGTGAAGTCTTTTGCACTCGTCGCTATTCACATGGCCCATCATCACGTTCATCACGTGTCACGTCGGGCTCTTGTGTAGCGCATTCAAACTCTCACAAGTTTTTCACAGCCCGTCGGTTTATCCGGCGGGTTTTTTGTTTTTCTAGAGCAAGTTTCAACTAGCAGATCGAGAAAGCAGGAAGTAATGAACAGCGAAAACGCAACCCAAGATCAATCAAGGACAATGACAGATTTGGATTTTGACAAACTCAATGGATTGCTTGCAGTTGTTATTCAGGACGCGGTGACGCAACGGGTGCTCATGGTTGGATTTATGAATGCCGAGGCGTATGAGCGCACTCTTGAAACCGGATTTGTTGTCTTTTTTAGCCGCTCGCGCAACAAGTTGTGGATGAAGGGTGAAACGTCAGGTCACACGCTGCAGGTTGTGGCGATGTCTACCGACTGTGACCGCGACGCGTTGCTGATCACGGTTAAGGCAAATGGCCCCGGTGTATGTCATGAAGGATTTGAAAGCTGTTTCTCGCGCACGCGTGTCAACAACAACTGGATTGTTTCAGACCCTCGAACTTTTTCACCAACCGATGTATATAGCGACACGAAAGAGGCAGTCAAATGAGCAATGAACCAATTTTGAAACTTGGAATACCAAAAGGAAGCCTCGAGAATGCAACGGTTGATTTGTTTCGGCGTGCAGGTTTCCAGATCACTGTCAATAGTCGGTCATACTTTCCAGCCATCGATGATCCAAATATTGAGTGCATGTTGATTCGTGCTCAGGAAATGGCTCGATATGTGGAAGACGGCGTCTTGGACGCTGGGCTAACCGGGCTTGACTGGATTGCCGAAACCGGTGCGAATGTGCACCCGATTACCGACTTGGTGTATGCAAAGCAAAGCTTTGGTCGTGTGCGTTGGGTGCTGGCAGTACCCGAGCAGTCGGCTGTGCGCAGCGTTAAAGACCTTGAGGGCAAGATCATTGCCACCGAACTTGTTGAAACAACAAAGCGATACTTGGCAGCAAATGGGGTTACCGCAAAAGTCGAATTCAGTTGGGGAGCGACCGAGGTCAAGCCACCAATTTTGGCAGACGCCATTGTGGAAGTAACAGAGACAGGATCTTCGCTTCGTGCGAATAATTTGCGCATTGTTGAAACGGTGCTCGAGTCAAACACACAGTTCATAGCCAATACGGCATCGTGGCAAGATCCAGCCAAGCGTCAACAGATGCAAGACATTCAGATGCTGCTTGAAGGAGCGATCAACGCAATGGGCAAGGTCGGGCTGATGATGAACGTCGAGCGTTCCAGTTTGCAACAAGTACTAGACGTGTTGCCGGCACTGAAGACACCAACAATTTCAACGTTGGCTGATGAAAATTGGCTGGCACTAAACACGATTTTGGAGGAGAGTACAGTGCGCACGATCATTCCTCGGCTCAAACAGGCAGGCGCATCGGGCATTGTCGAATATCCACTCAACAAGATTGTCAACTAATGATTCGGATTCTCGAATACGGTGCAGCAAACCCATTGCTCAAGCGGTCTGATGATCGATTGGCCCAGGCACTAATCGTTGTCGAGCCAATCGTTGACGATGTGCGAAGTCGTGGTGATGCGGCTGTGCGTGAATACGCGACAAAGTTTGATGGCCTCGGCGACAGCGTTGGTACAGATTTTACTCTGGCAACAGGCGGCACGCTTGAGCCAGGTTTGCTGCAGGCGTTAGAGATCGCAGCGAGCAATATTCGTGACTTTGCTCAGCAACAACTTGTTCAGCCTTGGACTCAAACACGAGACGGTCGAACGCTTGGGCAAATTGTTCGACCACTTGAGTCTGTGGGTGTTTATATTCCCGCAGGTCGATATGCATTGCTGTCGACGATGTTGATGACAGTGATTCCGGCGCAGGTTGCAGGCGTTCGTGAAATTGTTGTGGTGTGTGCAAAACCAACACCCGAGATGTTGGCAGTAGCCAAGTGGCTCGGCATCGAAAGCATTCTGCAACTGGGCGGAGCGCAGGCAATTGCGGCACTTGCTTATGGCACCGAGTCAATAGGTAAAGTGCAACGGATCGTTGGACCAGGTAATGCCTATGTTGCCGCAGCAAAAAAGCTCGTTTCTGGTGATGTCGGGATCGATTTTATTGCTGGTCCAAGCGAGATCGTGATCGTGGCCAATTCTGGTAATCCGCAGTGGGTTGCACTCGACATGCTGGCCCAATGCGAACACGATGTAGATGCACGCGCAATTCTGCTCACTACATCTGTGGCATTTGCTACACAGGTGCAAGATGAGATTGCGGCCCAACTCTCAACGCTTCCAACGGCTGACGTTGCAACACAATCAATCGCTAAAAATAGTGCGATTATCGTCTGCGCAGATGATGCAGAGGTTATTGATCTGGTGAACGACATCGCCCCAGAACATCTCTCATTGCCCAACAAGCAACTGATCGATCAAATTCGAAATGCGGGTTCAATTTTTGTCGGGCCATTTAGTACCGAAGCAGCAGGTGACTACGCAAGTGGTCCAAACCACGTGTTGCCAACATCTGGCGTGGCAGCGCTTCGTGGTGGTCTGTCGGCTAATGATTTTGTCAAAGTCATCACGATCCAAGAACTCAATCAAGACGCACTCATGGCTCTCGTGCCAACGGTTGCCACTCTGGCTCGGGTTGAGGGACTTGAAGCGCACGCCAGAAGCGCTGAGGTCAGGCAGTGATGATTGTTCCTAAGCAAAGTGTGCGCAACATGCGTCCCTATTCGCCACCCACTCAGGGTCGGGGTGGCAAAATCCGTCTCGACTTCAACGAAAATACTGTGGGTTGCTCGCCTCGCGTGTTGGCTGCTGTTACACAGGCTCTCACCGAAGAAAACGTAGCGATGTACCCCGAATATTCGGAGGCGAGAACAGAGATTGCCAAGTTTTTGGGTGTAGCGGATGACCAACTGACATTCACCAACGGAACCGAC
The DNA here is from genome assembly GCA_002367695.1 of Acidimicrobium sp. UBA3029. Lineage (GTDB taxonomy): Bacteria > Actinomycetota > Acidimicrobiia > Acidimicrobiales > Ilumatobacteraceae > UBA3006. Next base: position 11,058 of record DFDK01000092.1, read on the forward strand.
GAGGCAATTCAGCTTCTCATCAACACATTTTTTGAACCCGGTGATGAGCTCGTGACCCTCAGTCCTTCGTATGCGATGTATCGCTTTTATGCCGAGGTCGCTGGCGTTCGAGTAACCGAAGTTGCGTATCAGATCGAGGACGACTTGGTCTTTCCGCTTCAGTCATTGACAAAGATGATCACGAGTACAACTCGGGGCGTATTTATTGCAAACCCAAATAACCCAACTGGCAGAGCGATCTCGGTTGATGACGTCGTCACAATTCTTGAACACTCGCCACGCACAATTTTCCTACTTGATGAGGCATATGTCGAGTTCTCCCAAATATCGGTATTGCCGTTACTCGACCGCTATCCGAATTTGTTTATCAGCCGAACCTTTTCAAAGGCATTTGGTATGGCTGGCCTGCGATGTGGGTGCCTTGTTTCATCGGCCGAAAACATTGCGTGGGCTCGCCGAGCGCAGTCGCCGTACAGTGTCAATGCCTTGGCCGTAGCGGCCGCTTGCGCGGCTGTTGGTGATATTGAATTTGTCGCAAACTATGTGCATGAAGTTGTCAACGCTCGGCAGATGGTGCAAGACGCGCTGACTCGCTATGGCCTGCGGTGGTTTTTGAGCGATGGCAACTTCTTGCTCTTTGATGCTGGCTCACGCAAGCAACAAATACTTGATCAAATGAAATCGGCAGGCATTTTGATTCGTGATCGAAGTCATGAAATAGATGGATGTGTTCGCGTCACGATCGGAACAATTGACCAAATGAAATTATTTATTACAGAAATGGAAAAAGCAATATGAAAAAAACACCAGTGAATGAAACGTTGCGAAAAGCAACAGTTAAGCGTGTAAGTAAAGAAACCAGCATCTCTGCAACTTTGCTTATTGAAGGCACAGGCAAATACGACATTTCTACGGGCATTAGGTTCTTGGATCACATGCTTGAACTTGTTACCAAACATGGGGGTTTTGACCTGACCCTGAAGGCCACAGGAGATTTGGATATCGATCAGCACCACACAGTTGAAGATGTGGGCATTGTGTTGGGCGAGGTATTCAAGAAAGCGTTAGGCAAAAAAGTTGGAATTAATCGCGCAGGTTACTTCGTCTTGCCGATGGATGAAACTCTTGCGGTAGTCGCGGTTGACCTGAGCGGTCGTCCGGCCCTCGTGTACTGCGACCTGATTAAGGCTCGATTGGTTGGCGATCTGCAAACCGAGTTACTGCACGACTTTTTCGGGGGGTTTGTCAACAGCGCAGGGGCAAACCTGCATGCCAAGGTGATGTACGGTCGGTCCAGTCACCATAAAGTCGAAGCAATATTTAAGTGTTTTGCTCGCGCCATGCGTTATGCATGTTCAACCGATGTGCAGATGAAAGATCAGTTGCCGAGCACAAAAGGGTTGCTGTGATCGCAGTTGTTGACTACGGAGCCGGGAACTTGCGTTCGGTAACTAACGTGCTCGATTTGTTGCAGGCCGAGTATCAAGTTGTCTGCGATGCGTCATCAATTTCGAAGGCATCAAAAGTGCTACTTCCTGGAGTCGGACACTTTGGACAATTGTGCAATGCGATTGATCGACTCGATCTGCGATCTGCACTCATTGACTCAATCAGTAGTGAAATTCCGTATCTGGGGATTTGTCTTGGCATGCAAGTGCTCTTCTCCAGTAGCGATGAATCCCCAGAATGTAAAGGTCTTGGTATTTTTGAGGCGTCAGTGCATAAGTTTGAAATATCGGAACGAATCCCGCATATGGGTTGGAACACAATTACATCTCAAGCACCTTCCTTGTTGGTCGAATCAAGCCAAGTACAGAAGAGCGCATACTTTGCCCATAGCTATTTTTGTCCAGTAGTTCCATCCACGACATTCACTTGCGAATATGGATCTGTTTTCTCTGCGGTTGTCGAACACAACAATGTGTTTGGTGTGCAGTTTCACCCAGAAAAGTCTGCGCAATTTGGTGTCGGTGTGATTAACAAATTCGTAGGTTTGTAGATGTTGGCTAAACGAATTATTCCGTGCCTTGATGTGGCTAATGGTCGGGTGGTGAAGGGTGTCAATTTTGTGGATCTGCGCGATGCAGGCGACCCAGTTGAATTGGCTGCGCGTTACAACGATCAGGGTGCCGACGAATTGGTATTTCTGGATGTTGCGGCGACAGTGGAAAATCGCACAACCCTTATAGATGTGGTCGCTCGCACTGCACGGGAAGTATTTATTCCGCTCACTGTTGGTGGTGGCATTCGTTCGGTCGATGATGCAAAAGCTGTAATTCGGGCTGGTGCTGACAAAGTGAGCATTAACTCTGCGGCGGTGTGGCGTCCGGGGCTGATTAATGAATTGAGCGAAGAGTTTGGTTGTCAAGCAGTTGTATTAGCTATTGATGCTCGTCGCGACGGTGAGATATGGCGTGTGTTTACCAAGGGTGGACGCCAGGCTGAACAGTTGGATGTAATTGAGTGGGCGCAGCAGGCTGAGCAACTTGGAGCGGGGGAGATACTGCTCACTTCAATGGATGCGGACGGTGTGCAAGAAGGTTTTGACATTCCACTCACATCGGCCGTGAGATCTGCAGTGCGTGTGCCAATTATTGCTTCTGGTGGTGCTGGTGCGCTACAAGATTTTGTCAATGTTTTGCAAGATGCAGATGCGGCACTTGCTGCATCGGTTTTTCACTATGGCACATTTAGTATTGCCGAAGTGAAAGCGGTTGTAGGTGATTCTGGGATTGTGGTTCGGTCGTGAGCACGTCTCGTCGAGCAATTGTGGTGCCGTGCATTGACATTCAAGATGGCAAGGTTGTGCAACTTGTGCAAGGTCGCAAAAAGGCGTTGGAAGGTCCTGACCCGTTAGAGATGCTTGAGCGTTTTGAGGGGTTTCCTGAGATCCAAATTATTGATCTAGATGCCGCAATGGGCGTGGGCGACAACGGCGCAATTATCGAGATGTTGACAAGCCGTGCGAGATGCAGGGTTGGCGGTGGAGTGCGCACGCCACAACGCGCTCGGCAATTAGTTGACCTAGGTGCGCACCGTGTCATTGTTGGAACAGCAGCGTTTGCTCCTGTATTTGACGACATTGTTGCCGAGGTCGGCAATGAAAAAATTGTTGTTGCGCTCGATTCAAAGTCGGGAAAAGTAGTCGTTGATGGTTGGGCAACGTCACTCGAAATTAGTGCCGAGCAAGCAGTGGAAAATTTTTTGGGTAAGTGCAACGGATTTTTGTGCACCTATGTCGACAAGGAAGGAATGATGCAGGGCACTGATCTGGATTGGTTCGAGAGTTTGCGCAACCTAACGACATTGCCAATTACCGCTGCTGGTGGCATCACGACTATCGAAGATGTCACAGCATTGCTCGAGATGAATATTGACACTGCAATTGGCATGGCGGTGTACACGGGAAGACTCTCGCTCAAAGACCTGCTCGCCCTCGCGGTGTAGAATATTTGTCATGGCGCGACACGACGAATTTCACTTTGGTCATCGCATCGGCTTGCTGCGCGCTATGGTGCTCGGTGCAAATGATGGCATCATTTCGACTGCGTGCTTGATTTTGGGTGTTGCCGCGGCAAATGCATCTCGAGAGACCATCATCACTGCTGGTGTTGCAGGCTTGGTCGCAGGTGCGGCATCTATGGCCATCGGCGAATATGTTTCGGTCAGTTCGCAGCGAGATGCCGAGCAGGCCGACATCGCAAAAGAAAAGTGGGAGCTCGAGCACACTCCAGAGCACGAACTTGACGAACTCACAGAAATTTATGTAGCAAAGGGTTTGAGCAATCAACTTGCTCGTGATGTAGCGGTCGAACTGACCAAAGGTGATGCTTTAAAGGCTCACATGGCTGAGGAGCTTGGCATTTCACATGCGACGATGGCGCGACCGCTCCAGGCGAGTGTGAGTTCAGCGAGTTCGTTTTCTATTGGTGCAGCAATCCCACTCGTTGCTGCAGCTCTTGCATCGTCTTCCCAGCGGATTGCTACAACCATCGTTGTTGCCGTATTTGCGCTTGTCGCGCTTGG
>DFDK01000092.1:15368-21557 GCA_002367695.1 Acidimicrobium sp. UBA3029
GCGATGGCTTTCACCATGGCCGTCGGTCATTTTGTTGGCATTGCCGTCGCGTAATCACAAAATTCTGTAGTAGGCAGTCTGTGTGCATCTCAATAGGCTGTTGCAATGACAATCACTTTTCGCGCTCTCGACATACCCGCATCACAACTTGCACAATCACCCCTCGGTCAACCTTCTGCCGAACCATTGACCGGCGAAATTCTTACTCGTGCTCAAGTCTTTCTTGACAACGAGACTGTCACTGCTGGAACCTGGGAGTGCGAGCCAGGTGCATCGCGTTGGGAGTTCACTACACGTGGTGAAGTGATATATGTCTTGAAAGGCCGTATGACTGTGCACGAAGACGGTGGCGAACCAGTTGAACTCACCGCTGGTTCGAGTTGCATCTTTCCAATTGGATGGAAGGGCGTTTGGACTGTTGTCGAAACACTTCGCAAAGTCTTTGTTGTCTACCGCACGAACTAGTTAACTAATAGCAATACGGATGAAATGGGGTCCGCTGCTCTTGAGTGCGGAGTCAAGCGCCGTTGCAAGTTGTTCAGGTGTAGTTACGTCAACTGATTTCCAGCCAAATCCACGAGCAATTGCTGATGGGTCGTGGGAAGTTACGTCAACTCCCATGCGTGGCGCCTGCACATCGTCAAATGATGTGCGAATTTGTTCGTAGCCACTGTTGTCCCACAGCACCATCGTGATATTGCTCTTGAGATCATGCGCTGCGGCCATTTCGGCAACGGTAAACAACCAGCCACCGTCACCTGCAATGGCGAGAACGGGTCGGTCTGGTGCGGCTACCGCTGCACCGATTGCCATTGGCAGCGCACAACCGAGTGTGCCAAAACCATAAGGCGCAAGCCAAGAGCGACTGCGAGATGCCGGCAACCACCAGTGAGCCGAATAGCCGAGTTGGGTTGAATCAAGCGCAACGATCGCATCTTCTGGGAGCCATTGCTCGATTACTTGTAGCCACGGAACAAACGTGTTGCTTGTCTTGTTACGCGCATGATCTCGCCATTGTGCAGCTCGCTGTGCACCAGTAGTTGGATTGCGCGCCACAATGCCACGAGTGAGTGATGCCATTGTGTGTGCGGCATCGCCAACAATGCCAACTGCTGGGGTGGTACGTCGATTGATTTGATCAGCGTCGATATCAATGCGCACAACGTTGCCGCCAAACTGCAACGCTCGGCCGTCGTTGTAGAGATCGGTGTCAGACAACTCTGTGCCAACAACAATCACTACATCGGCAGCTTCGATATCTTTTTGCACACGACCGAAAACCAAACAGTTGCCAGCGCACAACGTATGCGCAGATGACATGACGCCCTTGGCATTGCCGGTCAAAAGCACTGGTGCATCCAGCTTTTCAGCCAGTGCGATGATTTCTCTGGAAGCATCAATTGCTCCGCCACCAGCAATGATCACTGGGTTCTGAGACGAGTTAATAATGTCGAGTGCTCTCGATATGTCACTGTCGTGCGCAATCGGTTTTGTCGCTGCAATATGTTGACGTATAAATGGCACGCATGTTTGAGCGAGCACGTCCATGGGTATTGCAATGTGAACGGGTCGCGGACGCGCAGAAGTAAATACATTCCATGCTCGTTCAATAAGAGCCGGAAGCATCGTTGGGTCGGTAACTGTTTCGCTAAATGCACAGACCGAGCGTGCAACTGCAGCCTGATCGGGAAGGTCATGTAACGGTCCAAAACTTTTGCCGAGCGCATCAGTTGGAGTGGTGGATGCAATTACGAGCATTGGTCGCGAATCGTGATACGCCTGTGCAATTGGCGTGAGTGCATTGGTAAGTCCGGGTCCACTGATGAGCACGCAGATGCCAGGCTTGCCAGCAACGATTGACCATCCGTCGGCCATAAACCCGGCGCCTTGCTCGTGACGCGGAGAGATGGCTTTTACGCCGGAGCGGTGAAGACCGCGATACAACTCGATGTTGTGTACGCCAGGTATTCCGAATACGACATCTACGCCATATTCGCGCGACAATAGATCGATGATTGCTTCACCGACTTTGAGTTGTTTGGTAGTCATGTTTGATCGTATCTACTTGTTCTAGTTCTACTTAGCGAGACATGCATCGGCGAGGCGGCGGATCCGGATACTTGCTTCTTTGAGCAATTCGGCCTCGACGGTGAGTGCAACACGCACGTGGCCCGCACCACCACTTCCAAAACTTTCCCCTGGCATCGTTCCTACGTTTTCTTCATCGAGCAGTCGCCATGCAAATTGCTCGCCGGTTAAACCAGTTTTTCGAATATCGAGCATCATAAACATTCCGCCCTCTGGTAATCGCGTCGAAATCAATTTTGAATCCTTAAATGCCTCAACTATGACATCTGCTCGCTCTTTGTATGCGGCACGCATGCGTTCAACCTCAGGGTGGGTTTCGTTTAAAGCAACTGCAAGTGCATCTTCAATGAATGGCTGAGAGCCAAAAAGCATTGCTTCAGCAACAAGAACGAGTCGTGGAGTCACTTCGGCGGGGCATGCAACCCAGCCAGCACGAAAACCTGGCAGTGCATGCGACTTAGAGATGGACGAAACGCTGAGTGTTCGATGGCGTAGGTGTGGTCTGTCAAACGGCGAGCAGAACGTACCGTCAAATGTCATGTCGGCGTACACCTCGTCACAGATAATCCACAGATCGTGGCGCTCGCATACTTCACCAATCGCATCTATTTCTTCTACCGACAGCACCGCGCCAGTTGGATTACTTGGATTGTTGAGCAGTAATACTTTGGTACGCGGTGTAATTGCGTTTTCAATTGCTTGGGCAGTGACATGGAATCCGTTGTCGGGTGATGTGGGCACGGAAACAAAGGTCGCACCAGATGCAGCAACCAGTCCTTCATATGTCGCGTAGTACGGATCGGGCACAAGCACTTCGTCGCCTGCTTGAACGAGCGTGAACAGGGCAGTACACAAACCATTTTGGGTGCCCGCCGTATACAGAACTTGTTCGGGAGTAACGGGGTTACCCGATCGCTTGCTGAGATGATTTGCAATTGCGAGGAGCGCCTCTGGCTCACCCTGGCCAGCTGCGTATCGAGTGCGACCGCTGCGCATCGATTTGGTGGCTTGGTCGAGGACCTTTGCAGGTGGAGGCAAGTCTGGTTCGCCAATAGACAAGATGATGATGGGTTGACCGAGCGCTGCGCGCTTCAGCGACTCTGAATGCACGGCCCACTTAGCGGCACCAAGCCCCGCGAGGCGATCAGAGATTGGAGCGAACTTCATCAGGCTATAAATCTACGCTGTCAGACTGCGTCCACTGCTCGTTGCTCTACGACGTGCACCCCAATTTTTCTATTTAATGTCCAGTACCCAAATTTCCGCTAAGGGTCAGCCATTTCGCACTTGCATCGTTGAGGCCAACTATCTCTACGTTCTTGCCTTTATTGCGGTATTTAAAGACAATGGCATCAAGTGCTGCGACAGTCGACGAATCGTAAATCTGTGATTGTGTTAGATCAATAATGATGTTATGGGGGTCATTGAGATAGTCAAATTGCATGTACAAGTCATTGCTTGATGCAAAAAATAACAAACCCTTTACTGCGTATACACGGGTGTTCTCATCGGAGTGCGCAATATCGACAACTTCGGCAAAGTGTGCGACACGCCGGACAAAGAAAATCATCGCAACTATTACACCAAAAATGACACCGTAAGCGAGATTGTGCGTGACCACCGTGACTACCACGGTGGTCAACATGATTGTTGTCGCACTGAGGGGCATTCGTCGGAGTGTTCGCGGATGCACGCTATGCCAATCCATCGTGCCCACCGAGACCATAATCATCACGGCAACAAGTGCAGCCATAGGGATACGTTCCACAACATCACCAAGGCCAACGACAAGGAACAGTAAGAACACACCAGCTGCGAAAGTAGAGATGCGTGTGCGAGCACCCGACGTTTTTACATTGATCATGGTTTGTCCAATCATCGCGCAGCCACCCATACCTCCAAATAATCCAGTGACAATGTTGGCAACCCCTTGCCCCCATCCCTCACGAGTTTTATCGGAATGTGTGTCGGTGATGTCATCAACAAGTTTTGCTGTCATCAACGACTCCAAAAGACCTACCAGGGCCATGGCGAATGCGTACGGGAAAATAATTTGCAAGGTGTCCAAAGTGAAAGGGACATCGGGTTGAAAGAAAGAGGGAAGACTGTTGGGCAAATTGCCTTGATCGCCGACAGTTGGCACATCGATGCCCATTGCGACAGCGGCGATTGTGAGAAGAACAATGACCACCAGAGGTGCCGGCACCACTTGGCTTAGTCGGGGCAAGAACACAAGTATGAGAAGTCCAATTGCAACAAGTGGATACACAATTGCGGGCACGTCTATCAGTTCCGGGATTTGTGCAGTAAAGATTACGATGGCCAAAGCGTTGACAAAACCCACCATCACACTTCGCGGAAGAAAGCGCATCAGTTTTGCGGCCCCTGCAAGGCTGAATACAACTTGTAAAACTCCGGCAAGCAAAACGGTCGCAATCAAATAGTCCAAACCGTGATCTGCAACAACAGGTGCGACAACAAGAGCAACTGCCCCAGTAGCAGCTGAGATCATTGCCCGGCGCCCTCCCACGAAGGCAATAGTGACGGCCATAGTAAATGATGTAAACAGCCCTACTTGCGGATCGACACCTGCCAAAATAGAAAAGGAAATTGCTTCAGGAATAAGAGCAAGCGCAACTGCAATCCCCGCAAAAAGCTCCGTACGAAGACGTTTTGGAGAACGAAGGGTGTTGAGGACGGAATACTCATTTGCTTGATGAGTGCTTTGGCTTAAAGCCGCTGAGGCATTGTTAGACATAAATCTCTTTTGGGGTTGCGAGTAGGAAAGAGGACAAGGCTAATTGGTTAATCTCTATGGGAGCCCGATGGGTGCGAATAAGCACGCCCACAGGTGTGTTGGAGAATTTCGCACCATATCTCGCACCATCGCCCTTGCACCAACAAACCTAACTAGTGGAGCTGGGGGGAATCGAACCCCCGTCCATCAGCCGTTGAACGCCCGTGATACGACCATTCCCAACATTGTCGCTACGCAGCAACACCGGCGGGTCGGCTGACAAACACCGAAATGTTTATCCACGGAACGTCTTTCCGTTCGGCCATTGGTCTTTCCCAACGTCATCGGTCTTTCCCAATGTCATTCCCCGCTTCTGTTGCCAGGCTGCGGTGAATTGGCCCCGTGCGACCTTGCGGCTCACGATTGCTCTCTACCCCCTAACGAATTAGGCGGCGAGAGCGAACTGCTTGTTGGCAGTTGTTTTTTTGCCCCGTTTTACGAGTCTGAGCAACTCGGGTCGCACGATCGCCCAGCGACACTGACGTCGAAACCTGTCAGCCCCATTGAACTTTCGTAACGCACTCAGTGTAGAGCGGGGGTGTATCAATAACGTAAAAAGCCCCACAGAACAATGTTCTGTGGGGCTTTTTACATACTTTTGTTTACTTCAGGTCAAACCGATCACTGTTCATGACCTTGGTCCATGCCTGCACGAAATCGCTGACAAACTTGCCAGCGTTATCGTTTTGTGCGTACACCTCGCTCAAAGATCGCAATTGCGAGTTTGAACCAAAGATCAAGTCGTTGCGAGTTGCGGTCCACACAACTTCGCCAGACTTGCGGTTGCGACCCTCAAAGGTCTCTTCGTCTTTGTCGGTGGCCTTCCACTCAATATTGATGTCAAGAACATTGACAAAGAAATCATTTGTCAGAGTTCCTGGACGCTTGGTGAATACACCAGTAGATGACTGGTTGTGGTTTGCACCAAGTGCTCGCAGTCCACCAACCAAGACGGTCATTTCTGGAGCCGACAGTCCAAGCAGGTTTGCTTTTTCAAGTAGCAACTGCTCAGTTGGTTGAACGTGGCCAGGCTTCAAGAAGTTGCGAAAGCCATCGAATGTTGGCTCGAGCACGGCAAATGATTCGGTGTCAGTTTGTTCTTGGGTTGCGTCGCCGCGACCTGGACTAAACGGAACACTTACTTTCACGCCTGCATCTTGTGCAGCCTTTTCAACACCAACGTTTCCGCCCAACACGATCAAGTCGGCAATGGAAATGCCTGTTTCTGTGCTGAGCTTTTCATACACGGCAAGTGCTGTTGCAAGTTGTGATGGGTTGTTCGCTTCCCAGTTTTTTTGTGGGAG
>DFDK01000105.1 GCA_002367695.1 Acidimicrobium sp. UBA3029
ACTTCAAAAGTTGTTTCAACAACAACTTGTGCGCCACCAGCAATATCGTCTACCTGAATAAGTTTCGCACCTGCACGAATGTTTGAACCAACTGGAACCGGTGACATAAATCGAATCTTGTTTGCACCGTAATTGACGCCCATTTTGGTGCCTTCATGTCGCCAGATGCCATCCATTAATACTGGTGCAAGAGAGAGCGTGAGGTAGCCGTGGGCGATCGTCTGACCGAACGGACCGGTCTTTGCCTTTTCAACGTCGAGGTGTATCCACTGATGATCACCAGTTGCATCGGCGAAAAGTTGCACCTGTTCTTGCGTGACTGTCATGTAATCGCTGTATCCCAAATGTTGGCCAACATGGGCTTTGAGATCTTCGTGGTCTTTGATGATTGTGGTCATGGGCAAAGTTTAGCGATACCAGATGCGCTGGTGTTCACGGGATTGGGTGTGGAGGAGAAGTGCGATGAGCGCAATATCAAAGGCGATACTGATCAGAGAACCGCCGAAAATACGACCGGTAAAATAGTCGGTGAACTTCACGGGCGTATTGAGTGAATAGTCTGAAGCGACAGATCTCACGGCCAAAAAGCGAAGCACAATCGGCGAAAAGGCAGCGGCAACGCTGAGCTTGTAGCCAATCTTGCGTTCGTTTGCCATAAGTAGACCACCAAACGCGTAAAGAGCCACAGAGACTAGTCCGAGCAAGAAACCGAATGAATAGCGGTAACGCAGATATCCAAGATGGCCACTTTTGTCGAGCACGCTCATGAGGGCAAAGAATCCATCGAAGTACAACAACCAGGTAGCGATTTGCAGCGTTTGTGGCTGCATTCGGTCAAACCACTTCTTGAAGTTGATATTTTGCATCTCTGCAGTATGGCAGCACGAAGACCCGAGGGGACACATCATCTACTCGTAGCCTGTAGTACATGCGTTCTGGTTTTATTTCGTTTGTTGGCAGGCCAAATGTTGGCAAGTCCACATTGCTCAACGCAATTTGTGGCAAGAAGGTCAGCATTGTTTCCGACAAGCCGCAAACCACTCGCAATCGAATACGTGGTGTGCTTACAACTGCCGAAACTCAACTGATCTTTGTGGATACTCCAGGAATTCACAAGGCTGTGAGTGCTCTTGGCGAACGCGTAAATGCCACAGCGATTGAATCAACCAAAGACGTAGATGTAGTTTGCCTTGTTATAGATGCCACGCAAACCTTTGGCACTGGTGATAAGTATGTAAGTAACCACATTGATATGTCGAAAGCGGTCGTGATTCTGAACAAGATTGATCGCGCCGAACCAGCAAAAATTCTCAAACAATTGCAGGCCCTTTCATCTTTGGGGGCGGCAGAGTATTTCCCAATAAGTGCCAAGACCGGCGATGGTGTAGTCGAACTCACTACATATTTAGCATCTCGCATGCCCGAAGGTGATTTGTTGTATCCAGTCGACATGGTTACCGAGACACCTGACAGCGTATGGATAGCCGAATTAGTGCGCGAGCAGTTGCTTGAGAATACGCATGAAGAATTGCCGTACTCGATTGCTACGCGAGTAACCGAGTATGAACCACCAAGAATTCGCTGTGAGATTGTTGTTGAACGCGAAAGCCAAAAGGGAATGGTGATTGGTAAAAATGGCTCAATGCTGAAAATCATCGGCACCAATGTGCGTCGACAATTGCCGAGCGGAACGTTTTTGGAGCTTGCAGTTGTGGTTGACAAAAATTGGCAACAGCGCCCAGAGCGTGTAGAGCGTTTGGGCTACTAGTTCAGAGTTGGTCTTGGCTACTGCTGATTGATTAGTGATGCGTAGTCGTCAAATGTGACGGCAACGCCACTTGCGACAGAGTCGCCACGTCCACGTGGTACTGAAATGAGTTTACTGTCGACACTAAAGAGCACCTGACCCACTCCGGGTCGGCTTGTCAGAGTCAAAACGATCTGTGCTATTGCAAGTTTCTGGTCAAGACCCGAAAGAGAATTGAGAAAAGTACGCGTTGCATCTACTCGCGCCACTCCACGGATAACGTCAACGCTTGCAGTGAACGTCGTTGGGAGTGCCGTTCGAAGACCGACGAACTCGGGGCTTGTATTTGGACCTTCAACCAAAGATGACAGTGCTTGGGCTGGGTTAGCTGGGCTTGCAACATTACGTTGCACCTTGATGATCCTTGAATTAGAGATAAAAAAGAGATCAATAGGCTCAGAAACTGCAATTGGCACAGATTCAAGGCTCGGTGGATCAAGAACTGTTGTGGTTGTGGTTGTGGGAGGAAGTGTCGTCTGAGGGGCATTTAGTCCAAAAGGAATATCGGCTGGAGCAACTTGCTGATACGAGCCGCTGTTTGGTACTGCGCATGAAGAAAGAACAGCCAACATCAGCACAGAGCGCCTGAGTGCACCAGTCGATGAATTCATTCCCACGATGGAACCGTGCGCTTAATTGTTATAACAAACTTCGCGCCGCCCGTAGGTGAGTCTTCAACGTGTGCTTCTCCGCCAAGGGCACGTGCGTGTTCTTGAACAATTGCTAAGCCAAGTCCGCTGCCGGTTGAGAGGCGTGCTGCGGTTCCTCTAGCAAAGCGCTCAAAAATTCGGCTCCGCTCACTGATCGCGATTCCTTGACCGGAGTCCTCGACGCTCAGCACAAAATGATCAACTTGGCCATTGAGTGAAACTCGTGTCGCACCACCACCGTGATCGCGAGCATTTTCGAGCAGATTAAGAAGGATGCGTTCGATACGTCTGCGATCAACCAGTACGGCATCGTCAATATCCGTTGAATTCTGCATCAACGGTAGTGCCTGCGTAAATACAACTTGATCAAATCCGTGTCTCGAAATAATGCGTTGGATCAAATCGGCAAGGTGGACATTGTCTACGTTATTTTCACTCGCGCCTGCGTCAAGTCGAGAGAGCTCAAGAAGGTCGACAACTGTGCGATCGAATCGTTTGACTTGAGAGGCGAGGATATCAATCGCTTCTTTGTTGCGATCAGAGAACTCTGCCCGTTTAGAAACGAGTACGTCTACGGCAGCTCCAAGAGCGGTAACGGGAGAGCGAAGTTCATGGCTCACATCGCTTGCGAAGCGTTGCTCACGTTCAATACGTTGTTGCACGGCATCGGCCATCTCGTTGAACGAAGTGACAAGTCTTTCTAGGTCTGGATCTTTCTCGAAGTCAAGACGGGTGTCGAGGCCACCTGTAGCGATTTCGTTTGCAGCACCTGTTACTCGCAATAGAGGGCGCAACACATTTCGACTTGTGGTGGATCCAAGGAAAGCCGCTGCAACGGTGATGATAATAACTCCGATGAGCAGCGTTGTCTGAATTGTGCCAAGGGTCGTTGCTACGTCAGCCAGCGGAAATGCTTCAAAGTATTGAGCCTGGATCGAAGGTATTGATACGCCTATTGCCTCGTAAGGATTGGAGTCAAATGTGAAACGCTGTCGACCGGTATCGCCTTGCAATGTTTTGCTTACAAGCTCTTTTGGTAAATTCGATTGCGTGAAACGCAACGGTTCTTGAGCATAAAAATATTCGCTTTCGGTGTCGTTGGCGTCAAGGTGCAGAACCGCGTAACCACCGCGCTCGCTACGAATGTTTGCTATGAGTAGGTCTACGTCCGCAGGGTTCTCGGCGTAGAGCGTTCGCACAAGCAGTGCGTTGTTGAAAGCCTGGCGTTTGGCGACTTCACTTCGTTGACTAAGTAGGTATGAACGGGTACTTGCAAATGTCACGATGCTCAGAGCTAGAGCTGCAGCAAATGCTCCGAGGCTGAAGAACAAAACCATTCGACCGCGAAGTCCAAATAGATTTGGAAAGCGTCGAGCTGTGTTCATGCTCTAAGCATGGCAGGAAGAAGGGTAGATCCGAACCGGTGGGGATCAAGGGGGAGCATGATCGCCCACCGGTTCGATAGGTCTATTGTTATGTAGGGATTTGACGCCTACGCACGAATTTTGTGCGTTTTTGGTAACAATTTGCCGAATTCGGGCAGACTGCTTGCATGCATTCGCTGCTCTTCATAGAAGACGACACGGCGATCAGAACTGCTTTGCGTCTAGCCCTTGAAGACGAGGGTTATGCGGTTCGTGAGGCCAAAGATGGGGCGGATGGATTAGCGAAGTTCGCAGAGACCACTCCTGATCTCGTATTGCTTGATCTTCGCCTTCCAGATATTTCGGGTTTCGAGGTTTGTCGTCAATTGCGTCAACACTCGATTGTGCCGATCATCATGGTTACGGCACAGACCGATACCCACGATCTAGTGGCAGGACTTGAGGCTGGTGCAGATGACTATGTAACTAAACCAGTCGTTGCAAAAGAATTGGCAGCCAGAATTCGCGCAGCATTGCGACGAACGCAATTGGTCGAACCAAACTCTGTTGTGGGTGGAGACCACATTCAACGATTTGGCAAGGTCGAACTTAATCGGCAACTCAACGTGGTTTTCAAAGATGGAGTTGAATTGAGTCTGACAAAGACTGAATTTCATTTACTTTGCGAATTTGCTGATCATCCTGGCATGGTCATGTCCCGAGATCAATTGCTCGAGCGAGTCTGGGGGTACGAGTATCTCGGAGACTCACGATTGGTCGATGCTCATATTCGTCGTCTACGAGTGAAAATTGAAGAACAGCCGATCAACCCGACAATCATTCAAACTGTGCACGGCATGGGATACAAACTTGTTGCTAAGTAAGACTGCGTAGAAAAGACTCTGCCTCTTCGAGGTCGACTGTTCGCGGCATTGGCGGCAGTGTTGCGACGAGAGTTTTGCCGTAACCCTTGGTTGCGAGGCGGGGATCGAGAATGGCAACGACTCCGCGATCTGTTTGTGCACGGATAAGACGGCCTGACGCTTGGGCGAGTTGTGTCGCTGCAAGTGGAATATCAATCTCGTTGAAGTAATAGCGGCCGACCACGTCTCTTCTCGCACTTAATAGTGGTTCGTCTGGCCGAGGAAATGGAATCTTGTCAATGATGACGAGACTTAGTGTTCGGCCAGGAACATCTACGCCCTGAAAAAATCCTGCCGTTGCAAAAAGACATGTTGACTCTTCTGCTGCGAATGCATTGATAAGTGCCATCTTCGGTAGATCGTCTTGACGCAAAATTGCAAAGGGAAGTCTCTTGGCCATTTCGTCAGCGGCTAAGTGCATTGCTCGGTAGGTGGTGAAGAGGGCAAGTGTTCTGCCACCTGCGGCGTTAATTAAACGTTCTATCTCGTTATGCAAGGCATCATCGCGTAATGGGCTATTTGGTTCTGGTAATTGCTTTGCGCAATAGAGCAAACTTTGTTCGTAGTCGAACGGACTACCTACATCTATGACGTCTACAGATTCCTCGACGAGTCCGATGCGGTTTGGAAGCGAAAGTGGGATAGTGGCACTTGTGAGAATCGCCGTTCGTTGATTCCACACATTTTCGATTAACGAAGGGCCAACATCGAGAGGAGCAATCTCTAGTATCGGTCGGTCTTTTGAACCGCTCACGAATGCGACGCGACCTTTCAATGCCATGAGAGAAATATCAATTGACTCGATAAGTCTTGTAGACAAGGTTTGTGCGCGTAAAGCTCTCTGCTTTGCCGATTCGTCTTTGCTACTGATGGTGCGCAGCATTTCAAGAGCTGAGTCGAGCTTGAGCCGCAACTTGATCAGTTCATTCTGAATATCGTCAGGGAGTGGCAAAGACAGTCGTTTGTCTACAAAAGGAGCTAATTGCGCATGGAGATCATTGGCAATCTGATTGAGTGAACCGCTCATGGCGTCATCTCGAATAATCGCTCGTATCGACGCAGAGACTGCATTGACGCGACCGGGACCAATTTCGGTACTGACCGATGCGCTGATGACGTCTTCGAGTTGGTGGGCTTCGTCGAATACCACTACTTCGTGTTCTGGAAGTAGCGCACCTCCAGTTGCAATGTGCAGACCGTAAATGTGCGTATTGACGACAATGACATCTGCGTCTGCGGCCTTGTCGCGTGCACGTTCTGCAAAGCAACGTGACCCTGCAGGACAGCGCTGTGCTCCCGGACATTCGTCGCTACCCACACTGACCATGCGCCACGCCTGATCGCTTGGACTCCAAGTCAAGTCACCTTGATCACCAGTGTCTGTTTCTGCGGCCCAATCGGCAAGTCGCGCAATTTCTTTGGTGACTTTGGCTGGAGTGGTTTCAAGGTCGAGTTTTGAGTGCTTTGGAGCAACAATCTCGTCGACTCGTTGAGCGCAGATGTAATTGCTACGACCCTTAAGCACTGCCCACGAGATGTGACGGTTCAATTCTTTGCCCAAAACCTCGGAGAGCAGCGGAAGATCGTTTGCTGCAAGCTGGTCTTGCAGTGCCTTGGTGTAGGTGGAGACGACCACTCGTTTTCCAGATGCGATGAGTGGTACGAGATAGCCAAGTGTTTTGCCAGTGCCAGTACCTGCCTGAACGATCAAGTGACGTTTGGTGTCTACGGCGAGGGCAATTGCAACAGCCATTTCATTTTGACCTTGGCGTTCTTCGGTTTGAGGTAAGGCCGCAGTGACAGTGTGCAAGAGCGAAAGGGTTTTGCGCTGAATCTCTTTATCGTTCACTTGCGGATTAACGCCAATGCTGCATCGATCTCTGTGGCGTCAAGGTCGGGCCAAGACCGTTCAGTAAAATAAACCTTGGCATGAGAAATTTGCCACAGCAAAAAGTTGGAAATGCGACTTTCGCCGGATGTGCGGATCAATAAATCGACATCTGGCAATTCTGGGCTATAGAGATGAGACTGCAATGTGTCAGAGGTAATAGATATGGCGCTGTTGGGTTCACTTAATGATTGCTCTGCGGCACGCAACAGCTCGGCACGACTGCCGTAATCAAATGCGACCGTCAGTACCATTCCGGTGTTTGCGGCGGTGTCAGCAATGGCTTGACGGATTGCTCGCTGTACAAATGCAGGTGTACGTGCGCCTGGTTCATTGAACGGACGCCCGATCCAATTAATGCGTACATTATTTGCGTTGAGTTCCTCGATACGTCCAAACAATCTTTTATGTAACGACAGGATGTGTCGAACTTCGGCTTTTGGTCGCACCCAATTTTCGGTGGAAAAGCCAAAGACCGTGAGGTATGCAACGCCTCGGGCAGAAGCAATACGCACGACTTCTGCAAGGTTTTCTTCGCCAGCGGTATGTCCTGCGGTGCGAGGTAGTCCACGTCGTTTGGCCCAACGCCCGTTGCCATCCATAATGCATGCCACATGTGGGCCCTGGGGTGAAGAAATTGCATTCATTGGAAGCACCATCGTAAGGCTTCATGCGACAATAGAAGGATGCCTAAGAGAACTATGAGTAACGCGAATGGCCAAGCCGCCAGCGAAGGAGCTCTTTGGCACGTATTGGTGTGCGGGGGCACATTGCAGGAATGGAGTCAAGCAAGCGTTGGCGAATGGAAGTTGCAACTCGACACGTTTGTCGACTCATTGCATGAATCTGGCGCGCGGTGGTTGACGGTGTGCCCATATGCCGGACCAAGTGGCTCGGAAGACGAAATAGCAACAATTGTTTTGGCTGCATGCGGGGGGCAACGCAACGACAACAGAATTTCGTTTATTGCAAAAGATGGATTGGTCGTAGTCGTCGATTTGTGTGCCAATGGCAGAGAGAGATTCGCAAATGCACTGAATCGGATCAAAGGCGAAAGTGGCAGCACTCGACAGGAAAAGGAGGTCAGCGAGGAGATCTTACGAGCTGCAATGTTGCCGCCTGGTTTTGTTGACCCCGATCTAATTTTGGTGTTTGGTTCACCGACTCAGATCCCTCCAAGTTTGATGTGGGAACTGAGCTATAGCGAGCTTGTGTTTTTAGATGTTTCGTGGCGTAAATGCAACGTTGAGCACGTACAGATGGCAATCAACGATTTTCAACGTAGAGACCGTCGATTCGGTGGTGTTGACTCGTGAATCAGTATCGCGACAAGGGTGTGGTGCTGCGAACCTACAAACTTGGCGAGGCAGACCGCATCATTGTGATTATGACGCAAGACCATGGCAAGGTAAGAGCCGTTGCCAAGGGTGTGCGCAAAACTAAATCGAAAATTGGTGCTCGACTTGAAGTGTTGAGTCACGTCGAAGTGTTGTTGTACAAAGGTAAAGATCTCGACACCGTTAATCAGGTCGAGTTGATCGAGTCCTCTGCGCCTTTGCATGCAGATTTGGACAGACTTACGCAGGGACTTTCGATGTTGGAGGCGGTCGACATGATCGCCGACGATCGACAGCCTTCGCCTCATCTATATCGAATGCTTGTCGGAGCTTTGAATGCACTTGCTCAAAAAGCGTCACCCTTGGTGCTGGCTGCTTTCTATTGGAAGCTTCTGGCAGCAGAAGGGGTATGCCCTCAGATGAATCGATGCGTAACGTGCAATTCCGAAGCACCTCTTGTTGCATTCGACATGATTCAGGGCGGGGTGCAATGTCGAGATTGCCGAACAGGGGTGTCTATCAGTCCTGCCGCGATTCAACTTTTGCAGCAGGTTCTGGGAGGGCAACTTAATTTTGCTCTCGCTCAGGCAGCCACGCCGGCCACTGCCGAAATTACTCATCTGGCTACACAATCAATGGAGCACCATATTGAACGACGTTTGCGTTCGGTCGCGATGTTCGAGCGGCACTAATGAACGGCATTAATAGACGTGACAAGTTTGGATATGGAGCGGGTTGTAGTCTGTATTAATGCCTGCGACCGATCTTGAGCAAATAGTCAATCTCTGTAAGCGCCGAGGCTTCGTCTATCCAAGCGCCGAAATTTATGGTGGCTTTCGCTCGTCTTACGACTATGGCCCGCTTGGGTCACTTATGTTGCGGAATGTTAAAGACGCGTGGGTTCGCGCAATGGTTCAAGAGCGTGACGACGTGATGTTGATTGACGCGGCAATTTTGGGTCCTCACGCAGTGTTTGAAGCCAGCGGGCACTTGGCCAACTTCAGCGATCCGTTGGTTGATTGCACCGTATGTAAGAAGCGTTTTCGTGAAGACCAACTAGAAGATAGAGACTGCCCACAAAAGATGAAGGGCTGCACTTTTACCGAAGCTCGGGCCTTCAACCTCATGTTCAAAACACATGCAGGACCAGTTGAGGGCGAGGGTACAGACGTGTATATGCGTCCAGAGACCGCTCAGGGAATGTTTGTCAACTTCGCAAACGTTTTGCAGACATCGCGACGCAAACCACCATTTGGAATCGCGCAAGTAGGCAAATCATTTCGCAATGAAATTACGCCCGGAAACTTTATTTTCCGTACCCGCGAATTTGAGCAGATGGAAATGGAATACTTCGTTCCACCAGCCGAAAGTGCAAAGTGGTACGAATACTGGTGCCAAGAGCGCATGAACTGGTACATCGAGTACGGAATACCTGCAGAGATGCTGCGCTTACGCGCACACGCGTCAGATGAGCTGTCGCATTACTCCGCTGGCACGAGCGATATCGAATTTAAATTTCCATGGGGTTGGGGTGAGCTTGAGGGTATTGCTCAACGAACCGATTTTGACCTGAAGCGCCACGCCGAATACTCGAAACAGAAGCTCGACTATTTTGATCAAGCAACGAACGAGCGGTATGTGCCTTTTGTTGTTGAACCGGCAGCGGGTGCCAATCGCACAATGGCTGCCTTCTTGCTTGCGGCCTATGACGAAGACATGATCAACGACGAGCCGCGAACAGTACTGCGCTTACACCCACGTCTCGCTCCGTACCAGGTCGCGGTGTTGCCATTGTCAAAAAAAGACACACTAATGCCACTTGCTAAAGAGATTTATTCTAAGTTGTCGAAGCGATACATGTGCGAGTTCGACGAAACTCAAGCCATTGGTCGTCGATATAGGCGTCAAGATGAGATCGGCACGCCGTATTGCGTCACAGTCGACTTTGATTCACTTGAAGACGGAGCCGTGACCATTCGCGAACGCGATACGACGGCTCAGGAGCGTGTGGCGATCAGTGATCTAGAAAATGTATTGCGCGCCAAAATCGGTTTCTAATACGATTACAATTTCGGAACTACAATTTCAGAACTACAATTTCAGAACTATTAGATAACTAGGAGCACATCATGAGCAAAGTAGCAATAGCAGTAAAAATTCGAGTCAAAGCAGGACAACGCGATGCGATGACGGCTGCAGTTCAGCCCGGCCTTGCGACGGCTCAAGGTGAGTCGGGCACACTGACGTACCTTTTTCATCATGACCTTGTTGATGAGAACGTTGTCTGGTTTTATGAATTGTATGAAGACGATGCTTCTGCCAAGGCTCATTCAAGCAGTGCAGCCTTTGCAACGTGGTCACAGTCGCTTGCTCCTTTCGTGGACGGCGCTCCAGAGATGTCATTTCTGAAGCCAGTAGGCGGCAAGGGTCTCTAAGAGTTGTA
>DFDK01000050.1:0-2477 GCA_002367695.1 Acidimicrobium sp. UBA3029
ATGTCGACTGGGTTGTTCTTGAGCGCCTTGAATTCGATTTCCATTGCTTTTTGCACGTCGGCAGTTGCGTCTGTCCAAATGCGCACCTCTTGCTGACGGCGCTCGCCGTCGGTGATGATGCCGCGCTTGTACTGATTCTCAACTTTTTCTGCCTGCTTTTCGTAATCATCCAAGATTGCGCGCTTAGCTTTTGGAGTCTTGACGTCGTCCACCGAAACGGTAAGACCCGACTGGGTCGCGTAGCGGTAGCAAAGATCTTTGATGTCGTCGAGTGCGTTTGCAATCTCGGACTTAGCAAAGTGATCGCTTAAGCGCTCTACGATGACGCCAAATTCACGCTTGCGCAATGGCTCGGTGATATGGCCAAACTTGGCAACAAAGCCGGCTGGCAAACGCTCTTCAAACAACAAGCGTCCAGGTGTTGTCGTCACATACTTCTTGTTTGCCGACAAATACTTTTCGTCGGTAACTGAAGACTGACTCGGAACCTGAATCTTTGCGTGCAAGTCGATGTCTTGGTTGTCAAGCGCACGAATGATTTCGTACAACTGACGGAACACGCGGCCCTCGCCCTTCACTCCATCGCGAAGCTCGGTGAGATAGAAACCACCGATGACCAAGTCTTGCTGCGGCGTCACAATTGGTCGACCAGATGCTGGTGACAAAATGTTGTTTGCGCTCAACATCAACACGCGGGCTTCAGCCTGCGCTTCAACCGACAACGGCAAGTGAACTGCCATCTGGTCACCGTCGAAGTCGGCGTTAAACGCTGTACATACGAGTGGGTGCAACTGAATTGCCTTGCCCTCTACGAGCAACGGTTCAAATGCCTGAATACCAAGTCTGTGCAACGTCGGTGCGCGGTTGAGCAACACTGGATGCTCTTTGATCACGTCTTCGAGCACGTCCCACACTTGTGATTTACGACGCTCGACCATGCGCTTGGCGCTCTTGATGTTTTGTGCAAGCTGTTGATCAACGAGACGCTTCATCACGAATGGCTTAAACAATTCGAGTGCCATCAACTTTGGCAAACCACACTGCTGCAAGCGCAGTGTTGGACCAGCCACGATTACTGAACGACCCGAATAGTCAACGCGCTTACCGAGCAAGTTTTGACGGAAGCGACCTTGCTTGCCCTTGAGCATGTCGGAAAGTGACTTGAGCGGACGGTTGCCCGGACCAGTTACTGGACGACCACGGCGACCGTTGTCGAACAATGCATCTGATGCTTCTTGCAACATGCGCTTTTCGTTATTGACAATGATTTCTGGTGCACCCAAGTCGAGCAAGCGGCGCAAACGGTTGTTGCGGTTGATCACTCGGCGGTACAAGTCGTTCAAGTCGGAAGTTGCAAAACGTCCACCGTCCAACTGCACCATCGGGCGCAGGTCTGGAGGAATAACTGGAATGACGTCGAGCACCATTGCCTTTGGATTGTTGACCAAGCGGCCAGCATCGTCGCGACGGTTGAACGACGCAATGATCTTGAGACGCTTGATGGCCTTTTGCTTGCGCTGAGTGCTCAGCACCTTGCCGTTATAGCCATTGATGATCGCATCGCGCAGCAATACTTCTTCTGCTTCGAAGTTGATGGTGTCGATGAGCGATTTGATCGCTTCTGCACCAGTGCCACCAACGAAATACTCGCTGTAGCGATCTTTGATTTCGCGCCACAACTCTTCGTCTTCAACGATCATGCGGGTGTGCATCTTGCCAAAGGTGTCAAGTGCGCGTTGTGTCAAGTCAATTTCACGTGCATAACGATCGGTGATCGCCTGCAAGTCTTTGTCGATCAACTTTTGACGAACACGAATGTCGGCTTCTTTGGCGCCAGACTTCTCGAGCTCTTTAAGTTCGGCTTCAGCATCTTTTTGACGCTGCTTGATTTCTTTTTCGCGGTTCTTAATTAATTGATCGCGATCTTCAAGCGATTCTTTTTCAAGTTCTGGAAACTCGGTGTGGCGCTTGTCGATGTCGACGCTCGAAACCAACCAGGCTGCGAAGTAAATGACCTTCTCAAGTTGCTTTGCCTTAATTTCTTCGCGTGGCTCGAGGCCGCCCAAGAGGTATGCAAGCCATGAACGGGTACCGCGTAGGTACCAAATGTGCACGACTGGTGCAGCAAGTTCGATATGGCCCATGCGCTCGCGGCGCACTTTTGAACGTGTGACTTCAACGCCACACTTTTCGCAAATGATGCCCTTAAAACGAACACGCTTGTACTTACCGCAGTAGCACTCCCAATCGCGGGTAGGTCCGAATGTCTTTTCACAGAACAGACCGTCGCGCTCTGGGCGCAAGGTGCGGTAGTTGATGGTCTCAGGCTTTTTGACTTCACCACGTGACCAGTTGCGAATGTCATCGGCTGTTGCCAAACCAATGCGCAACTGCTCAAAGCTGTTGACATCCACCTTGTTCTTGAATTCTGTTCCTACGTCAGCCATATCGTTTCCTCTTCCTCGTACTTGTCAGCG
>DFDK01000050.1:2656-2954 GCA_002367695.1 Acidimicrobium sp. UBA3029
ATATCTAGTAAGCCTTTTCGCGGCGTCGTTCACGGTCACGGTCGTCGGCATCTGAGCCACGCTCTGGGCGTGAGATGTCAATTCCCAGTTCTTGTGTTGCACGGAACACGTCCTCATCCATGTCGGTGAGTTCGATGTTCTTGCCTTCGTTCGAAATAACTTCAACATCCAGACAGAGTGCTTGCATTTCCTTCATGAGCACCTTGAAGCTCTCAGGAATACCAGGCTCTGGAATGTTTTCGCCCTTGACGATGGCTTCGTACACACGCACACGGCCAAGCACGTCATCGCTCTTAAT
>DFDK01000008.1 GCA_002367695.1 Acidimicrobium sp. UBA3029
ACAGCATCTTTTGCTGAACCACGGGCCGCATACCGAATTGCTGGTGAATTATGCAGATGGGCAGAGCGCCACAAGATCTCGAATTGGTCCGAGATAATCGGTTTGAGTCATCGGGGCGGTTTTCGTGCTTCAAGTATGTAGGGATCGCGGGTGAACGGTAAAATAGATCAATGACGACCTCAACCAACCTCCAGAGTGAGCGTCATGCGGCTGTGTTGCCGTTGCAACTTTTACGCCAACAAATGGATGCCGTACTCAGCCAAGTTGAAACAGGAACACTCAAAATTGATTCGATTTTGTCTCTGAGTGATCTCGATGAAGCCAGCAGTGTGTTGTACGCATGCAAGCTGATCGAAGTTGTTCCCGGAATTGGAAAAGTAAAAGCGCGACATTTGCTGGCGAAAATGAACGTAAGTGAGACAGAGCAAACTGGCAACCTGACTTTGGATCAGCGGAACAAACTTGTGCAGTTGATTGCGACGGAGGTCATTGCATCATGAGTGCTGTTGCCAAGTCTTTGATCATTGTTGTTTCTGGGCCAGGTGGCGTTGGGAAAAGCACGATCGTTGAGGAGCTTGTAAAGCGTGATGATCGATTGTGGCTTAGTCGGTCATGGACTACTCGCGAGCGCCGTGAAGGCGAATTGCAAGACGCTTACAAGTTTGTAACACATGACCAATTTCGCGAGCACATTGCGGGTGGTGGATTTTTGGAATGGACTGAATTTTTGGGAAATTTGTATGGCACCCCCATGCCAAAAGCACCAGATGGCAAAGATATTGTGCTCGAAATTGAAGTGGATGGTGCGCAACAAGTAAAACAACTGCACGGCGATGCGCTGTTGTTGTTCGTTCTGCCACCGACAAGAGAAGAGCAAAAGGCTCGGTTGGTTGGTCGGGGAGATGCAGAGCAGAAGGTTGTTCAGCGACTTCGTAAGGCTGAAGACGAAGAGCCAGTCGGTAAGGCTCTCGCCGACTATGTGTTGATTAACGACGATTTGGCCGAGACGGTAACCGGAATGCTCGATCTAATAGCTCGCGAACGAGTAAAACGTTTGAAGTAGCCAAAACGGCCATTTTGCGCCCTTTATACAGATACAATCAACGCTTCGGTGAGTCGCGTCGACGCCCGAACCAGAACTGACCCAAAATGAATTTGAAAGGACACCGCCATGGCCACTGAAGACACCATGATGAACCCCCGTATCGAGAGCCTGATGAAGCGCACTGCATCTAAGTTTGGACTCGTCACTTTGTCGGCACGTCGCGCTCGTGAGATCAACTCGTACTTCAACCAGCTGGGCGAGGGTCTTGGCACAATGGTTCCACCACAGGTCAGCTCAACTTCGCGCAAGCCACTCTCAATCAGTTTTGAAGAGATCGCTGCCGACAAAATTTTGAGTGTTCCGTTGTCTGTGTACGAAGAGTTGGAAGCCGAATTGGATGAAGAGTTGTTGGATGCAGTAGCCGACGATGTCGTCAGCGAACTTGAAACAATCGAGTCAGACGTGAAAGCCGAAGTGGCTGAAGTGGCTGAAGTGGCTGAAGTGGCCAAAATCGCTGAAGTAGCAGCCGAGTAACTATTTCGCAGCTGAGTTTTAACTCGCACTGGTCCTGATGAATTTGCTCTCCGGCAAGCACATTGTTCTTGGTGTTTGCGGTGGTATAGCCGCATACAAGTCGGTTGAGTTGTGTCGCTTGTTAGTAGATGCGGGCGCACATGTTGCACCAATAATGACGAGTGATGCAGAACACTTCATCGGTAAAGTCACGCTGTCGGCGCTTGCGTCCGAGCCGGTACACACAACACTGTGGGATGACGCAGACCCGATACCGCACACGCGCCTTGCGCAACGTGCAGATCTAATCGTTGTAGCACCAACTACAGCACGCGTCCTCGGTGCATACGCGGCGGGAATCTCGAGTGATCTCTTAACTGCGACTCTGATTGCAACTCGCGCACCAGTACTGGTGTGTCCTGCGATGCACACCGAAATGTGGGAACACCCTGCAGTGCAAGAAAATATTGCAACTCTTCGCCGACGTGGCGTCAATGTTTTAGATCCAGAATCGGGTCGGCTGGCAGGCGGCGACATCGGAGCAGGTCGACTTGCTGATCCACAGCGCATCTTCGAAGAGATAGTGCAGTTGCTCACACCAGGAGATTTGTATGGCACTCATGTTGTTGTGACGGCGGGAGGCACTCGCGAACCGATCGATGCTGTGCGTGTGATCGCCAATCGTTCGAGTGGCAAGCAGGGCTATGCAATTGCTACGGAGGCAAATGCCCGAGGCGCCAAAGTCACTCTTATTTCAACTGTTGATCTTGTGGTTCCATTCGGTGTTACTTTGATCGCTGTTGAGACAGCACAACAGATGCAGGATGCGGTGAATTTGAGCGCGCAGCAAGCCGATGTTGTTGTCATGGCTGCCGCAGTTGCCGACATGCGGCCGGTAGTTACGTCTACGTCAAAAATGAAGAAGAACCCAGCGACTGGCGTAATCGACGGCTTGGAAAGCATTGCTCTTGAAGCAACCCCCGACATTCTCGCGGGTTTGGGTGCGTTAAAGCGACCTGGCCAGGTATTGGTGGGATTCGCAGCCGAGACAGAAAATCTCGTTGCAAATGCTCAAGCCAAATTGCAGCGTAAAAATGTCGACCTAATTGTTGCCAATAATGTTGCGGATGCTGGGGTTGGCTTTGGCCATGAGACAAATGCGGTAACGCTGGTTTCGAGCGGAACGGAGCCAGTTGTGGTCGGGTTGACCGATAAGCGCTCGATTGCCAAATCAGTAATGGATGCGGTAGTCCTAATTCGTAGCCACTCGACCCACTAGTCTCGTCACGAACTATCTACTAAGGAGCAACGTTGAAAAACTTCACATTTACCTCTGAAAGCGTCACCGAGGGTCACCCAGACAAGATGGCAGACCAAGTCTCTGATGCAGTGCTCGATGCGATTCTGGCAGAAGACCCACAAGGTCGCGTTGCGTGTGAAACCCTTCTCACTACAGGTTTGTGTGTTGTCGCTGGAGAAATCACGACATCTGCGTATGTTGATATTCCAAAGTTGGCTCGTGAGGTAATTAAAGACATTGGTTACGACAACGCTTTGTATGGCTTCGATGGCAATACATGTGGAGTGATCGTCTCGATCGATGAGCAAAGTACCAACATCGCACAAGGCGTAGACAAGTCCGAAGAGTCACGTGCCGGTAAAAGTGGCGAAGACTTGCTCAACAGCCAGGGAGCCGGCGACCAGGGAATGATGTTTGGTTATGCATGTGATGACACTCCAGAGTTAATGCCACTTCCGATTTGGCTTGCACACCGTATGGCAGAGAAGTTGGCTGAAGTTCGAAAGTCGGGTGCAATTCCTTACTTGCGACCAGATGGCAAAACCCAAGTCACGTTTGAGTATGAGAATGGCAAGCCAGTTCGTTTGACGACTGTATTGATCTCGACACAGCATGCCGATGGAACACCGCGTGACACAGTGATTCGTCCTGACTTGATTGAACAGGTCATTCGCCCAGTAATTCCTGCGCAGTTTGCTAATGACAAATACTCAGTGCATGTCAACCCAACAGGCGAGTTCGTTAAGGGTGGACCACATGCAGACACGGGTCTAACTGGTCGCAAGATCATTGTTGATACATACGGTGGCATGGGACGTCACGGTGGTGGTGCATTCAGCGGAAAAGATCCATCAAAAGTTGATCGCTCGGCTGCATACGCTGCACGCTGGGTTGCCAAGCACGTAGTCGCTTCTGGCGCAGCCACTCGTTGTGAAGTGCAGGTGGCATACGCCATCGGTATGGCGCAACCGATCAGCATCTTGGTCGAGACTTTTGGAACCAGCGTTGTTGGTGAGGAACTCATCGAAGATGCAGTGCGTTCGGTATTCGATCTTCGACCTGCTGCTATCTTGCGCGATCTCGATTTGAAGCGCCCGATTTACCGCAAGACAGCCGCATATGGTCACTTCGGCCGACAGGACCCAGATTTCACCTGGGAGACCTTGTCGCGTTTGAAGGAATTCAAAGCCGCAGTCAAACTCTGATCAGTTGTGATGTCGTGGCGGTAATCGCACGCATCGTTCCTGATGTAACTGGCGTTGACAAGGTTTTTGATTATCTCGTTCCTGAAACGCTTGTTGACAATGTTTGTGTAGGTGATCGCGTTCGTATACCCCTGCACAATCGAAATGTTGCGGGTTGGGTGTTGCAGCTTGGAGATACCACGACACAATTTTCTGATGTGGTCCAGAGTCGACTACTCCAGGTGATCAAGGTTTTGGGCAAGGGACCGTCACAAGAAGTTGTGGATCTTGCGCGTTGGGCCGCCCCAATGTGGGTGGGACGTCTTCGCGCATTTTTTGTAACAGCATCGCCAGCGACGCTTGTTGCTGCGTTGCCTGGTTCGCGTTACACGCAGGAATCAATGCGTAAGGCTTTTGAAATCGATATACAAATGGTCGATGCAATTAGTGCAACGGGTGTTTCTGTTTTACGCAGAGGTCCGGCTTGTAGTCCGCGATCATTGGTACTTACTGCTGCTTCAAAGGGTCCGGTGCTCGTTGTGATTCCGACACTCAATCGTGCTCGCTTAATGGCAGCGTCTTTACGTGAACACGGACTCAGCGTTGCTGTTATGCCTCAGGACTGGGCGGTTGCTGCTGGTGGAGTTGATGTGGTGATTGGTGCGCGCTCAGCGATCTGGTCCAGCGTGCCTTTGTTGAAGAGCATCATTGTCATCGATGAACATGATGATGCTTTGCAAGAAGAACGTTCACCTTCATGGCACGCTCGAGATGTTGCAATACAACGCGCCGATCAACTTGGCATCGCGTGTGTATTGGTGTCTCCGGTTCCAAGTCTGCGGGCTCTGCATGGTGTTTCGGGTGATGTGGCAAGTCTGGATCCGAATACTGAGGCAAGTCATTGGCCGCAAATTCGGTTGGTTGACCGTCGACTAGATGAACATTGGTCATCTTCGATGTTGTCCTCGGCTTTGATCGAGCAGTTGAGAGATCATTCGCGTCGCATTGTGTGTGTGCTCAATGTTAAGGGGCGTGCAAGATTGCTTGCATGCGGTGCTTGTCGCGAACTGGTGAGGTGTGATGTCTGTGAGGCTGCGATGACGATGTCGTCGAGCAAACAGCTCGAATGCCAACGGTGTGCAAATGTGCGACCAGCGGTGTGCGTCAAATGTGGTTCTGGAAAACTCGCAGTCATTAAGGCTGGTATTTCGCGGCTGCGCGAAGAATTGGCTGCTGCTGCTGGGAGGCGTCTTGATGAAGTAGTAGAGGTGTCGGGCGGGGATGTAGCCAGTAAGGATCAAGAGATTGATCAAACCAAAATGCTCTTCGTTGGCACAGAGGCCGTGTTGCATCGTGTGCGCGATGTAGACACGGTTGTGTTTCTCGACATTGACCAAGAGATCTCTGCGCCTCGATACCGGGCGGCTGAGATCACACTTTCATTGGTTGTGCATGCCGCAAGGTTGGTGGCGCGCTCGAAACGAGAGCAAAAGAGTGCAAGTGGTAAAAATATTACAAGTAGTGGCTTGGTAATGATTCAATCGATGTTGGCAGATCATGCCTTGTTGCGCGGACTCGTCGCCCATGATTTGAGTGGGTTTATAGAAGAAGAAATGTCAAGACGAAAGTTGATGCTGCTTCCGCCATTTGGTGCATTGGCCCAAGTGAGTGGCAACGGAGTCGACCAAGTAGCAGACATATTGCGCAGAAACGTACTGTTGCAGGTTTCGGCGACTCATAAAGATGCTGTATTGGTGAAGTCGAGTGATTGGAAAACGCTTGCCAACTCGATTTCAGATGCGCTCACAAATGCATCAACACGTGGCAAGAAAGCTTTGCGGACTAAAACCCAGATTGATCCGCCTCGCGCGTAGGGCGTACACGCAGAACCCGAAATCCCTGTTTGCTGACGAGGCGATCGACTTGATAGCCGATTGATGTCAGCCAAACTGCAAGTGAATCGGATCCCAAATTTCTATTGACGACTAGCCACGCCTCGCCTGTTGGGGTGAGTTTCGACAACCACAGTTGTAGGAGACCGTGCAACTCACTTTTCCCAATACGGATGGGTGGGTTCGACCAAATTAGATCAAAACGCAATTCCTCGGGGACTGACGTCGGGAGGAGCGAAGTGATGTTCGACAAGTTGTTGAGTTTGGCATTTGATGCCGTTAGCGCAACTGCGCGCTCGTTTACGTCGACTGCATAAACGGCGGCTTTAGGCGATCTTGTCGCCAATGTAAGTGCAATTGCGCCCGAGCCGCATCCGAGGTCGAGAAAGTGGCCCGACGCAGGAGGTTGCGCGGCGGTATCAATCAACACCAAGGTGCCAGCGTCGATTCCTTTGCGAGCGAAGACGCCGCTGTCTAATACCAATTGCAATATTTTGTCGTCCACATGTAGCTTCGCAGTTTTTTGTTTGCTTGTGCCCGCGGTTGATTCGGCTCGTGGTTGATTGGTGAAGTACTGCTCGTCGCTCATATGCCTCGCTAGCCTTACACCATATGGCACAGAACACTCCGGCGGGCGCACCACTTGGTGGGTTTACTATTCGAACTTACGGAGATCCCGTGCTCAAGAGCATGGCATCCGAAGTGACAAATGTAGATGGCAAGATTGCAACTCTTTGTGAGCAAATGTTTGAAATGATGTACGAAGCCCCGGGACTGGGTTTGGCCGCACCGCAGATCGGTGTGCAGAAGCAGATTTTCGTCTATGACGTAGACGACGACCCGCAGATAATTCTGAACCCAACGATTGTTGAGTCATCTGGCGAATGGGTATATGACGAGGGCTGTCTTTCGATACCTGGGCTTTATGTCGAGATGTTGCGCCCAAAGCAAGTTCTTGTGCGTGGACTATCAATTGACGGAGAAGAGATACAAATAGAGGCTGACGAATTGTTGGCTCGATTGTTTCAACATGAGATTGACCATCTCAATGGGGTTCTTATGTTTGACCGTATGACGCCCGATCAACGCAAACTCGCATTAGCGGAATATCGACGACAAGAAGAGCAACCGAAAACCAGCGAACCGGTGCACTTGCGATTGACGTGACAATGCTTGCAGCGTTGCCGAAGGGACGAACAGAACGTGTCATCTTTTTTGGCACTCCTGAGATTGCGGTTGGGCCACTTCGGGCTCTTGTTGCAGCCGGTTTTGTCATAGATCTTGTTGTTACGGGTATAGATAAGCGCAGGGGTCGGGGTTCGCAGACTTCTCCGAGTCCCGTCAAGCAGGCGGCCATTGAACTACAACTTCCTGTAACACACGATGTCACAGATGCAATTGCGCTTGTAACAAAAAATGGCGCAAATGGTGCGAGCGTTGCAGATAGCTGTATCGGTGTAGTCGTTGCGTATGGCCACATCATTTCAACCGAAGCATTGCAAGTGTTACCCATGATCAACATTCATTATTCTTTGCTGCCTAGATGGAGAGGCGCGGCACCGGTCGAGCGCGCACTTCTGGCAGGAGACGAACAAGCCGGTGTGTGTATTATGCAGGTTGTCGAGCAGCTCGATGCGGGAGACATCTTGTCGTCGGCCTCCACTCAGATTTCGCAAACTGACACGACTTCAAGTTTGCGCGCACGCCTCGGCGAGATTGCAACTCCGCTACTGATTGACGTGCTGTCCAACGGTGTGTCAATCACCAAACCACAGAGCGGCGACGTAGTTGTGGCGGCAAAGATCACTCAAGCAGATCTTGAAATCGATTGGTCGAAACCGGCTGTGGTCGTTGATAGGCAGGTGCGCGTAGGCGGTGCATTTACCTTTTTTAATGACAAACGATTCAAAATCCATTCGCTCAAAGTGTCAGCAGAGATATTCATCGCTGAATCTGGCAACATGGTGGTTGTGAATGATCGAGTTTTGGTGGCATGTGGCCAGGGAGTTATCGAACTTGTAGAGGTTCAGCCAGAAGGCAAGCCTCGCATCAGTGCTCAAGATTGGAAGAAGGGTGCGCGATTAGATGCGCATAGCCGTCTCGGATCATGAATGGTGCTGTTGCAAGTTTTAACAGCCACAGAGGTCTCGGCTACATCGCTGTAGGCGGTGACCAGTATTTGTTTCATTGCGCTGAAATAGTCGATGGAACTCGTGAGATTGAGGTTGGCGCACAGGTCAGCTTTGTAGTGGCTGATCGATTTGGCAATCTCGAGGCATCCGAGATCATCAAGCTGTAGGCGGTGCTACGGCGCCCTTGATCTGCACGAATGCCAAACGAATATTGCCCAATGCGTCATTGAGGGTTGCGTGCTCGTCTCCGAGCCTTGGTCCAAGTCCTTCAACTAGGCAGGCAACGGCATCAATGGCGAGTGCGGCCTCAACTAAATGTGGTGGTTCGGCCGACAGATGTATGGCAGCCAATTCGTAGAGCCCCATAATGTGATTAACCACAACAACATTTGCTGGGGCCTGGCCCAAGCGTTCGCGGGCATCAGCAAGGGCATCGGCGGCATCTTCAAGTTGGTCAGTTTTTGGATCGGTGGGGAGTTCACTCATGTGCGATACGCTAATAGGACAAGTGGGGAACATTGTTCCTCCACCTGACCACAATAATTCAGCACAAATATCGTCTTAGAGGACGTGAACCGCGGCTGGCAAGTGCGTTTGGGTCGGCAGTGCTGGTGAGGTTTTGTGCCCAGTGCTTCGACTTCTGCGCGCCTTCCAACTCGGTGAGCATCCCTGGAGACGTCATCAACTACAGGAGGCCACACCGCTTGCATAAAAGAGTCCAGCCATAGCACCGCCAATCAACGAACCAAGGTACAACGAAAGAATTCGCGCTCGCGAAGTCCGGCTCGTTGATGCTGATGGTTCACAAGTTGGAGTCGTATCAATTGTCGAAGCACTCGAAAGAGCCAGCAAGGCAGAACTCGATCTCGTTGAAGTAGCAGCTCAAGCAGACCCACCCGTATGTCGCATCATGGACTACGGAAAGTTCCGTTATGAAGAAGCACAACGAATCAAGGAATCGCGTAAGAAGACGATTCAGATCACGATGAAAGAGGTGAAGTTCAAGCCGAAGATTGGCAAAGGTGACTTCAATACCAAAGTGCGCCACATCCACGAGTTTCTCGAGGACGGTCACAAGGTCAAAGTTACATTGCAGTTCAGAGGTCGCGAAATGGCTCACCCGGAGTTAGGAACCAAAATTCTTGACGCCGTACTCGAAGATTTGGGTCAATTGGCTCGCGTGGACACCATGGCGAGACTTGAAGGTCGAAATATGACGATGGTGCTCTCACCAGAAAAGAAAGCGGTAAAGAAACCAAGTACGAAACCAGCTGCACAGGCGTTGACAACAACGGCACCAGTCGCTACGACTGTAAATGTTGAACAAGCGCCGGCTCCAGAAGCCGAAGCAGTAGCTGAATAACTTCTTGAATTTTTATCTACAAACAATCTCGAAAGAAACAACAGGAGACACACAATGCCAAAGATGAAAACATCAAAGACCACGGCCAAGCGTTTTAAGACAACAGGCACCGGCAAATTGCGCCGTCAGCAATCGATGCGTCAGCACTTGTTTGAACACAAGGCTTCAACGCGTACGCGTCGTCTCGATGGTTCGGTAGACGTTCACTCGGGTGATGTCAAGCGCATCAAGCGCCTCTTGGGCATGCGCTAGAGATTCCAGATCATAAGAAGTTCGACGATAAGACAACTTGACGAAAGGGTTTTAACATGGCACGCGTAAAAAGAGCAGTACATGCAAGAAAGAAACACAAGGCAATTCTCAAGAAGGCAAAGGGTTACTACGGCGATCGCAGCCGCACATTCCGTTCTGCCAACGAACAGGTTCTTCACTCCGGCCAGTATGCGTTTCGTGACCGCCGTGCAAAGAAAGGCGAATTCCGTAGTTTGTGGATTGCTCGCATCAATGCTGGCTGTCGTCAAAACGACTTCACATACAGCCGCCTCATTGCAGGTTTGTCAAAGGCTGGCGTTTTGGTCGATCGCAAGATCATGGCCGACCTCGCAGTGCATGACGAAGCTGCTTTCAAAGCTTTAGTTGAAACTGCAAGAGGGGCGCTCGTCTGAGCGAGACTCGACTCGGCTTTACACATCCGCGCGTACAGCGACTGCGTCGACTTGCTAGTCGTCGTAGTGAACGGATCGAAGAAGGTTGTTTTGTAGTTGAAGGAGCAACGCTGATTGCTGAAGCGATCAGCACTGGTTGGCATGTTGAAGAGCAATTTGTCACGCCAGATGGAATGGCGGTATTAGGTAGCGATACTCCGGTGCACATTCTCGAAAATGGTGTTCTTGAACGTGTTGCATCGACGACATCGCCGCAACCTGTCATTGCCATTGTCCGACGTCGCACGTTTGGAATCGATTCGATAACGACCGCACAGTGGGTTGTCGTTGCCGATGGCATATCTGACCCGGGAAATCTAGGCACCATCTTCCGTTCGGCAGAAGCCGCAGGTGCATCTGCCGTTGTACTCACTCCAGGAACAGTCGAGGCGTTTAATCCCAAAGTAGTTCGCGCATCTGCTGGGTCAATGTTTTATGTGCCCATCATCGAGGATGTCAAGACCTACAAATTGCAAGCCGCAGGTTTTCGTGTCATCGGTACGTCGTCCCACGACCAAGAGGGAAGTATCGACTACACGTCGGCTGACTTTACTGATCGCGTTGCAATTGTCGTAGGCAATGAGGCCCATGGATTGGGTGACTCGAGCAATATTGATCAGTGGGTAATGGTCCCGCATCGAGGTCGAAGCGAAAGTCTCAATGTTGCGATGGCTGCGACTCTGGTGTGTTTCGAAGTTGCTAAACAACGGGATCACGCAGCCACTAACGAGTAAAGTCTTTCCTGTATGCAAAGTGACGCAACTCCAGATGTAGGCACCCAGGTAGAAGCCGCTCGTTTGGCTGCTTTAACACAAATTGCGAGTGCTACTGACGCAGCAATGGTAACCAAAATTGGCAGCGAGCTGGCCGGTAAGAAGAGCGTGCTCAACACATTGCGTGCTTCACTCGGCAAGATTCAAGATCCTGAGGCCCGCAAACTTGCTGGACGAGTGATCAATGAGAGCGCGCAGCAAGTGGAAGCTGCCTTGCAACAGCGAATTGCAGAATTTTTGGTGCAAGAGCGTGCAGCCAGGGTGGCCAGTGAATCGTTAGACCTCACAGAGTTTGCAACAACTAATCGGCGCGGACATTCGCACATTGTGACGCAGGCGATGCAGAGACTTGAAGATGTGTTTGTAGGACTTGGTTTTCAGGTTGCCGAAGGTCCAGAGGTAGAGACCGATTTTTACAATTTTGAAGCTCTCAATATGCCCCGCACCCATCCGGCGCGCAGCGAATTTGACACTATGTTCATCGAACCGTTTTCAAGCGAGCACGAAGCCAACACCGTGTTGTTGCGTACGCACACTTCGCCGGTACAGATTCGTGTAATGCAAAGTTGGGAACCGCCAATTTATGCAATTATGCCTGGCAGGGTGTTTAGACGAGACACTCCAGACGCCACACATATGCCCGTATTTCATCAAATTGAAGGTCTCGTAGTCGATCGCGATATTACATTTGCGCATCTTGCAGGCATTATTGAATCATTCACCAAGGCGTTTTTTGGTAGCGAATTCACAAGCAGACTTCGACCTTCATTTTTTCCATTCACCGAGCCATCCGCAGAGTTTGATATTAAACGAGCGAATGGTGACTGGATTGAACTCGGTGGCTGCGGAATGGTGCACCCAAATGTGTTGCGAGCAGGCGGCATTGACCCAGACGAATACACAGGCTTCGCATTTGGTTTCGGTATCGATCGCATGGCTAAAGAGCGCCACAATGTTGAAGACATCCGCGAGATGTATACCAATGACCTGCGCTTTCTGAGGCAATTCTCATGAAGATTTTGCACTCATGGCTGAATGAATTTGCCGACTTCGGATCGGATGTTGATGCGATAGCTGCGTCACTGACCAAACTCGGACTCGCAGTTGAAAGCGTTGAACAAGTTGGGCTTCCGGTTAAGGGGGTCGTTGTAGCGAAAGTGTTGCGCACCGAGCGCCATCCTGATGCAGCAAAAGTCCACCGCGTGTACGTCGATGCAGGTGATGGAGTCGAAAAACATGTGTGGTGCGGTGCATTCAACATGAAAGCTGGCGATCTCATTCCGCTTGCAACGCTCGGAACGAATATGCCTGATGGTCGTGTGATCAGTCAGCGGGGAATCCTGGGTATTGATAGTGAGGGAATGTTGTGCTCGGGAACTGAGTTGGGCATTACTGCAGATGCAACCGGAATCATGATTTTGCCTGCTCATCTCGAGTTAGGTGCTGATGTGTTTAGCGCATTAGGAATAGATCAAGATGTTGTTTTTGATTTAGATGTGACGCGTAATCGTCCTGACTGCACTGGCTATCTAGGAGTTGCACGAGATCTTGCTGCACACTTGAATCTTCCTCTGAAGCTGCCTTTGTTACCACAAAAAAGTCCAACGTTGACCAAAGGAAAGAAACACGATATTGCTGTTGATATTCGTGCTGATGACCGCTGCGGTCGCTTCAGCGTCACGGTTATGTCTGGTGTCGTAGTAACCGATTCACCTGCCTGGATTGCGCAACGTTTAAGCCGTGCCGGCATGAGGCCGATCAACAATGTTGTCGATGTGTCCAACTTGGTCAACCTCGAACTGAATCAGCCGAATCATGCCTACGACCTTGAAAAAGTTTCTGCTGGATTTATCGTGCGTTGTGCGAATGAGGCTGAAGTAGTGGTCACTCTCGATGACGTATCGCGAACTTTGAGTGTGCAAGATTTACTGATTTGCGATGCCAAAAATAATCCTGTCGGAATAGCCGGAATTATGGGTGGGGCGGGATCGCAAATAAGTGAGACAACGACGAAGCTCGCACTTGAAATTGCATGGTTTGAACCTTTGGGCGTTGCGGCTTCTGTTTCACGACTCGGATTGCGCACCGAAGCATCGCTGCGATTCGAGCGTGGGGTAGATGCGTATGGAGGCCGAGCGGCCGCGGAAAGATTCGCTCAACTGCTCAGTCTTACGTGCCCAAACTTGGTCGTTCATGATGGGGGCGCGGACGAAAGAACGGCAGGCTTGCCAGAGGACACGCGCACGACCAATTTGCGCCTTGGTCAAATTAGAAGAGTGCTTGGCGTCGAAGTCGAAGTTGATCGTGTTCGAGAATTACTTGCACCGATTGGATTCGAGATTTCAAAGCCAGATAATTCAAACAGTGTGGTGGTGACGATTCCATCCTTCAGACCCGATTGCACGCAAGAAATTGATGTTATTGAAGAGATCGCTCGTCATTTCGGCTTTGATGAAATAGGTAAAGTGGTTCCAAAATCGCCAGTTCATGGTCGACTATCTGCCGTTCAGCAAAGGCGTCGCATAATACGAGAGTTCGTTCTCTCTCTTGGTGCTTCGGAGGCCATGCCAAATCCATTTTTGGCTCCTGGTGACCTTGTGCGCTGCGGACTGTCCGAAGACAATGCACTGCACTTAGCTAACCCATTAGTGGCAGAGGAAAGCGTGTTGCGTACATCACTACGGCCTGGGTTGTTGCAGGCGATTGCATACAACCAGTCGCATCGCACCAATGACATCAAATTGTTTGAAGTTGGACATGTTTACCCACAGGGAAGTGAGCAACTTCCTGATGAACACGAAGTCTTGTGTGTTGTGTTCGCTGAGAGCGACGCAACTAAGGCGATGGATATGTGGTCACAGTTCTCTGCCTATTTGGGGGTTGGCGCCCAGTTGTTTCAAGATTCTGCGCCTGCAGGTTTTCATGGCACGAGGTCCGCTCAATTGCGTAGAGGCAAAGTGGTGCTGGGTGCTGTGGGGGAAATCGATCCAACTGTGCTGGCAAATTTTGGTGTTTCGGGTCGCGTTGCGTGTCTTGAGATCAATTTATCCATCGTGCTTGGTGAGACCCCGAAGGTCGCAGCTGCTCAAACTGTGAGTAAGTATCCGTCGAGCGATTTTGACCTGGCATTTGTGGTTCCGCAAACCGTTGCTGCCGGCACGTTGCTAAAGAGCCTTCGTCAGGCAGGGGGCAATTTATTGGTGGACGCGATGCTGTTCGATATTTATCGCGGCAAGGGTGTTGTTGATGACGCCCGTAGCTTGGCCTTCAGGTTTAGGTTCCAGGCCTCGGATCGCACGCTTGGCGAGTCTGAGATTGCTGATGCTCGGTCCCGATGCATTACCGCGGCACAGAAACTGGGTGCGGAACTGCGCTAAAGGGTCGTTGCATAGTTATGCACTGGGATGTATGATTATGCGATATGTTTTCTGTAGGCATCATTGGGGCATCCGGATTTACCGGCGCAGAACTACTACGGCTATGCGCCCAGCATCCACAATTTGACGTCGTGTATGCCACTGGCGACAGTCAGGCTGGCACATTGGCGAGCAATTTGTATCCGTCACTAGCTGGCGCTTATCCAAATTTGGTTTTTGAAGAATTTGATCTCAATAAAGCCTTGGCGTGTGATGTGATTTTCTTAGGGCTACCTCATGAAGCAAGTTTGGAGATCGTTCCTCAACTTGTCAACAAAGTTCGGTTGGTGGTTGATTTATCGGCGGCTTTTCGACTCACAGATCCAACGCAGTATCCGACGTGGTACGGGTTTGAGCATTCATGTCCGGAACTTATTTC
>DFDK01000071.1:0-3715 GCA_002367695.1 Acidimicrobium sp. UBA3029
CACACTGGCTTCGTAATTCAATCCCGTTGACTGATACAGCACGTAGAATTACAGATATGACGACCCAAACCTTCACGATGCACTCCACCCAATGGTGCGGTTACTGCAAACGCCTCAAGTCTGATCTACAGCGCGCAGGGATCGAATTCACAGAGATCGACATCGAGCATGACGCCGAATCGGCTGCACTCGTCGAGAAAGCTAACAATGGCAATCAGACTGTGCCAACACTCATTTTTACTGATGGAACCTCTATGACCAATCCATCACTTGCCAAGATCAAGGAGCATCTCGGTCTTTAAAAACCTAGGTCAGCGCTCTTTACAGTTCCACCTCGCGCAGATGCTGTGCGTTGCCAGTTCCAATAAAAGTTCGTATGTGCGATTACCTGCTCTGCGCTCACTGGGGGCTCAGAGTATGTGCAGTCATCGGTGGTATGCGCATCTGAAACCAACGTTGCGTCATAGCCACGCGCTATCGCACCATGCAATGTTGAGCGAATACATGCATCTGTTTGTGAACCGCAAACTATAAGTTTCCCTACTTTCAACTCCGACAAAACGTCTTCTAAATCTGTGGCCTCAAAGGAGTCGCCAAAGCTTTTATGAATGACAGTTTCACCTTGGGCGCTCTGGAGTTCTGCCACATATTCCCAGCCAAAAGTGTCCTTCACTAATTCCTCGTCAGAGTGCTGCACCCACACCACAGGAACATGCTGAGATCGCGCATTTGAAACCAACTGTGAGACGTTGGAGATGACTTGATTACGTCTGAACGCTTTAGCCACGACATCATTTTGCACATCGATCACTATGAGTGCAGTATTTGGTCGATCCTTAAACGCTGACATTAACTACCAAACGATTGGACCGGTTGCCTGGAGAGCACGCCCTTCGGCACGAACACCCTTAGCGACAAGATCTGGAGCCATCTCTTGCCACATCGCGGGTAAGCGGTAATGCGCTACACGGGGGAACAAGTGGTGCAAAGCATGATGATCATGTCCACGAATCAAGAACGTTGATCCTGGAAACACCGCGACGCGTGTGTCCACGTATCGACCCTGTTTATCACCGCGATGATGCGGATACCAAGCAAAAATAAGTGCAACCCAGCCAACCTGCAGTCTCGATGGGAGATACCACAACAGGAACGCCGGCCATCCGAATCCAGTGAGAACAGCAACCAGAAGTACACCATGGGTGACGAGCCAGAAGCGCAGCTGCTTCAAGCCTTCAGCCTTGTTGACACTCCCCCTATTACCACGGGCCATTGCTGGATGCATCAGTTTTCGCATCGGCGGGATGAGGGCAAAGAGTGGCAACAACGCATTGACGGAATTGAGCGAGAGAACTTTCAGCGGCAAATCACGAAGCTCTCCTTGGAAGAAATAGTCAGGATCACGATCAGGGTCATTCGTGTATGCGTGGTGGCGCATGTGTGCAGCGCGATGGAGACGGAATGGAATCAAGGTTGGAATGCTGCACATGGTGCCGACGATTTCTTCCGCCACTCGTCCACTCGTCACTTTGCCCCAGATGTTCTTGTGAACGGCTTCGTGCATCGGCATGTAAAAGGTTGCTGCCAAAACGGTGTTGAGGATGAGTCCGATCCATAGAGGAATCGTTCCATTCATACCAAGAACAAGAACACTGCTCCACAACACTGCGCAGACACCGAACGTCACAACGATGCGCCACTGAATCCCGCCCCAAAAGCGAGCGGCAATTGCATTTTCTAGTTTGAGTGATTCTCGGCGACTATTTTCGTTATTTTGCCCGCCTGGCACTGAGGCATCAAGCAGATAATCGTCGAGCGCATCTGGTGCTGGGAAATTGTTTGACATAAACTTCAATTTACCATCACCGAAAGTTGGTGGTTACGATCAGAGCATGGCCGATACATCCGGAGATCGATCCCGGTTTTTTCCCGCCATTGAGAAAAAATATGGTGAAAAGATCCAACATTGGATCAGCCGGCTACAGGACTTAGAGACCACGAAATACCCTGATCAGATTGCTTACTTGCGCGAAAACTATGGATTTAGCCAAGCACACGCCAACGCATTGGTGATGTACTTTCGCGGCTCGACAACTTCAAAAAGAGTTGCGACACCATCTGAATACTTCAAAAGCATTGACCCTGTTGCGAGGAAAACTGCAAAGTTGATTTTTTCAAGCATTACCCAAAAATATCCAGATCTCGAGTTGGTAATCGCCTGGAACCAACCGATGTTGCGTCAAGGCAAGGCCTACATCATCGGTATTTCAGTTTCGAAGAACCACATGACAATTAATCCATTTAGTGATGACGTCATCAAATTGTTTAAGAAGAGATTGAGTAAGTACACCGTTAATAAAACAACGTTTACTGTTCCACTTGACTGGAAAGTCGACGGCGTGCTTTTACGTTCAATCGCCAAGGCTCGTCTCGCCGAACTTCCCTGAAAATTAAACCAAACAAAGTAAAAAAGATTCGAAGTGACGTTGCATCACCAAATGTGGGCAAACCACATGTGACACAAGATGAACACTGCGCGGACCAATAGACATATGAATTCCTGTACGGTGAACATATGGCCCGATATGTAACAACAATTCCAAGTTCGTTAACCCAAGAAGAGGCATTTGCTTACATGGCAGACCTTCATAACTTTGCCAAGTGGGATAAAGGTGTTGTCAAGGTTGTACAAGTTGAAGGCACTGGTGCTGGCTTGGGAACCATTTTTGACGTGACGGTAAAGGGTTTCGGAAAATCCACTTCAACATTGCGTTATACCACCACCGAATACGACGAGTTCTCAAACATCTTGGTGCGAGGCGTCAATACCCTCTTCACCTCCGTCGATCGCGTGACGATTATCAAAACAGATACGGGGTGTGCAGTAATTTATGATGCAACTCTGACTGCAAATTGGATTATCGCTGGAGTGAATCTTGTTCTTGGAAAAGTATTTAACAAAATTGGCGACACCGCTACTAGCGGCCTTCGCAAAGCACTCGCCTAATTACGGACAACCGAGACAAATAAAGACCTGATTACCTGGTCTATTTAGCGGCGAGCAAGCGCAGATTTTCCCTGACATCTCCAAGATGATGAGATGCTTCATGAAAAGCCTGTGCAGCAATCCATCCAATTGTCATCTGGGTTGCCCACAATGGACTGAAAACAAGTGTGCGATTCTCGAAGCCATCTGGGAGCGCAGCAATGGTCTTTGAGATAAGGCCCGCGGCGAATGCAAGCTCGTTCGCAGCATCATCTAGAGAATCAAGTGAGTAAAAGCCCAAATTGACGCGATCATCTGTGTAAATCGGTTGTCCCGTTGGATTGTCGACAACGGATGCGACAATTAACTTCTCTCTCAAATTGATGAGCACATCTCTCAGATGCCCCGCATACTCAACGATGCTCCAACGATCGGGCTCAGGG
This sequence comes from Acidimicrobium sp. UBA3029, assembly GCA_002367695.1. Lineage (GTDB taxonomy): Bacteria > Actinomycetota > Acidimicrobiia > Acidimicrobiales > Ilumatobacteraceae > UBA3006. The sequence goes on from DFDK01000071.1 coordinate 3,430, forward strand.
CGGACCATCGACATCTCGCCTGCCTCTTCAATAATTCCAACGAATGCCGTAACTGATTCGTTGATGCCTTTGACTGCATCAATACGACTGACACCCTCCCAGACAAATCCACATCCCGGGCAAGAGTTCGAATCAGAAGGCATGCAACAAGCATCTCACATCGCGAAGTTGGCAATCATCATTTTTTGAGGTCAGTGACGACACCACCGCTTACACGCACAATGTCATTCGGTGATGCACCGAAATTGTCATTCCACGTTCCCGCTGCAGCCCACACTTCGTCGTA
>DFDK01000071.1:3938-4114 GCA_002367695.1 Acidimicrobium sp. UBA3029
TGCAACAAGTCCGGGTCTACAAACACGCGCAACTGTGTGCTGTGACCAAAGGAAGGCACGCCAAGTTTGGTTTAGGCAACTCAACTGTTTCGAAGTGCGCGTCGACCAATGGATGGCGCCAATCGAGTCAACCATGGCAACAGTTTGGCTTTGCCAATCCACACGACGGGACGTGG
>DFDK01000052.1 GCA_002367695.1 Acidimicrobium sp. UBA3029
ATCTCTGCACGACGCGACATGCCGGTTGCACGCCACTCAGGAAAAGCTGCTTTCGATTTTGCAATGACCGCGTCAACTTCTGCGGTGCTCGCAAGATCGACCTCTGCTTGCTGCTCGCCCGTTGCCGGGTTGAACACTTTGCCTGTACGACCTGATGTGCCAACTACAACCTTGTTGTTGACCCAATGACTAATGCGTTGCATAACTTCTCCTGCTAAGTGGTTTTAGGGGTTTAATTTAGTTGAGATATTGGCATAGGCCACGCTTAATGTATTTGCCGTGACCCTTTGTGCCTGTGAACTTGTCTTTTTCGACAACGACTTTGCCTCGCGACAAAACGGTGTCAACTTTGCCATCCACTTTGAAACCTTCCCACGATGAGTGGTCCATGTTCATGTGGTGCTTGTCATTCACACCAATCTTTGTCTTACCGTTTGGATCCCATATCAAAATGTCGGCGTCAGACCCAGGAGCAATGATGCCCTTTTGCGGATACATGCCGAACATGCGGGCTGGTGATGTACTGCAGGTTTCAACCCAACGCTCAAGTGTGATCTCGCCTTGCACAACACCCTGATAAATGAGTTCCATGCGGTGCTCAACTGAGCCCAAGCCGTTTGGAATCTTCGAGAAATTGCCAATACCCAATTCTTTTTGATCCTTCATGCAGAACGGACAGTGATCGGTTGACACAACAGCCAACTCGTTCATCCGCAATCCCTTCCACAAATCGGCGTGGTGATTGTGCTTATCGTGCTTGGAGCGGATCGGTGGGCTGCAAACATACTTTGCACCTTCGAAGCCGGGCTGAGCCAAGTGATCTTCGAGTGTCATATAGAGGTATTGCGGGCAGGTTTCGCCGAACACGTTGAGACCTTCATGACGAGCTTCTGACAATGCGTTGAGCGCCTCTGACGCCGACATGTGCACGATGTACAACGGCACGTTGCCTGCAACTTTTGACAACACGATTGCGCGGTTGGTTGCTTCGCCTTCGAGCAAGCTCGGGCGGCTGTAGCTGTGGTACTTCGGGTCGGTCTCGCCACGTGCGATGTGCTGTTGCACCAACACGTCGATTGCGATGCCGTTTTCGGCATGCATCATGATGGTTGAACCGTTGTTGCTGGCCTGCTGCATTGCGCGCAAGATTTGGCCGTCATCCGAATAAAACACGCCTGGGTAAGCCATAAACAGCTTGAATGACGTGATGCCCTCGTTCTTTACGAGGTAATCCATGTCGGCGAGCGCCTGCTCGTCGATGCCGCCGATGATCTGGTGAAACGCGTAGTCGATCGAGCAATTGCCTGCGGCTTTTTTGTGCCACGTAGCGAGCGACTCTTGCACATTTTCTCCGTAGCGCTGCACAGCAAAGTCAACAATGGTTGTAACGCCACCCCAAGCCGCAGCGGTAGTGCCAGTTTCAAAAGTATCGCTTGCATTGGTGCCGCCAAATGGCAACTCCATGTGCGTGTGTACATCGATGCCACCAGGCACAACAAACTTGCCTGTTGCATCGATCACGTTGTCGGCAGTGATGTTGAGCGAGTCGGACTTGCCGCGCTCGAGCAATGCCAAAATTGTTTCGCCCTCAATCAGCACATCAACTTCATGCCGACCGGTTGGGCTAACGACTGTTCCGTTTTTGATCAGTGTGCGTGCCATATTTCCTCGTGTTCGATTGAAAGATGATGTAACAGTTATTTAACGTTCTGAAATTTCGTGGTAAGCGTCTGGACGACGATCGCGGTAGAACGGCCAACGATCGCGCACCATGCGGATCTTGTCCATGTCGAGATCGCGCACGATGAGTTCATGCTTGAATGCATCGCCGACTTCACCAACAAACTTTCCTTCTGGGTCTACGAAATAGCTCTGACCATAGAAGTCGTCGGTGCCGTACTCTGACTCGATACCAACGCGATTGATCGCGCCGATGTAATACATGTTTGCAACAGCCGAAGCTGGTTGCTCAAGGCGCCAGATGTATTCCGACAATCCGCGACTTGTTGCCGATGGGTTGAACACAATTTCTGCACCGTTGAGTCCGAGTGCACGCCAACCTTCTGGAAAGTGGCGGTCGTAACAGATGTACACGCCAACTTTTCCAACTGCTGTATCAAAAACTGGATATCCGCCGGTGCCTGGTGTGAAGTAATACTTCTCCCAAAAACCAGGAACTTGCGGAATGTGTTGCTTGCGATACTTGCCGAGGTAACGACCATCGGCATCGATCACTGCAGCTGTGTTGTAATACAAACCTGGCTGCACGATTTCGTACATTGGCAAGACCAACACCATGCCGAGTTCTTTGGCGAGCGCTTGGAAGCGCTTCGTCGTCGGACCATCGGGGATTGGCTCGGTGTACGAAAAATATTGTGGGTCTTGCACCTGACAGAAGTACGGACCATAAAACAATTCTTGGAAGCACATTACTTGTGCGCCTTGCTTGGCTGCTTCACGGGCTGCTGCCTCGTGCTTGTCGATCATCGACTCTTTGTCGCCGGTCCAGTCGGTCTGCAATAACGCTGCTTTTACGATTCTCGCCATGGCGGTCTCTCCCCTTTGAGTTACAACCCTAATTAATGAATACCTAAGGGATTCAGGCTAGTTGCCGCTGCATCAAACGGTAAAGTCGCAATTGGGATAGGTGGTTTATAAGGAAATAACGGCTCTGCGGGCTGGCAAAAATTTGAGAGCAAACATTGCTCCGACAAGCGCAACACCTGCACCCGTAAAGCATGCAGTGTGAAAGCCATGCATGAATGCATCGCTCACTGCTTGGCGTACAGCTTCGGCCGCTTCCGGGGTTGGGGCCCGTTCGGCCACTGCAAAACCTGCACCTGCCGACTCTTTAGCTAACGCCACGGCCTCGGCTGGCAAATTGAACTTGGCAACCAACTCACCAAGCTTTGGACCGTACAACGAGGCAAATATTGAGCCGCTAATTGCAACGCCAAGTGTTCCGCCCACCTCACGACTCACGTCGTTGACTGCAGAACCAACACCCGCCTTTTCGCGCGGCAATTCACCCATGATTGCATCAGTTGCTGGCGAAGTAACGAGTGCCAGACCGTTGGCAAGAAACACCATGCTGATGATGACCGGACCCCAATAAGCAGTATCTGCTCCACAGAATCCGATAATGACCAGACCGATAGACATGTTGGTGAGACCAATTGCGACAATCAGTTTCGTTCCAAATTTCAATGCAAGTCGCGCAGCAATCGGCGCAGTGACACCAGCCCCAACCGCAAATGGCAGCGTATGCAAACCTGCCGACAGAGTGCTGTAGCCGCGTACAAATTGAAAGTACTGCGTTACGAGAAACGTGAACCCGAACAAAACAAAAAATGCAATGCCGATCGAACCAGTAGCTGCCGACAACCTTGCATTGCGAAATACTCGAACATCGAGAAGCGGTTCGTTGGTTGAAAGCTCTCGCTTCACGAATGCTGCGAACAAAATTACTGTGCCAGCGAACGAAGCCAATGTTGCAACGCTCGTCCATCCGCGATGTGGTCCTTCAATGACTGTGTACACCAGCAAACCCACCATCGCGATTGAAAGTGCAAAACCCGGAAAATCGATTCGATGTGGATTTGGATCTTTTGACGTTGGAATAAAGATTGCACCAAGGATGAACGCAATTACACCGACCGGAACATTGACGAGAAATACCGAACCCCAAAAAAAGTGCTCCAACAAAAACCCGCCGGTGATTGGCCCAAATGCAACGGCCATTCCCGAGACCGCAGACCAAACACCAATCGCTTTCGCGCGTTCAATCGGATCACGGAAAACATCGATGATAATTGCGAGTGTCGCCGGAAAAATTGCTGCAGCACCAATACCCATTGCGCCGCGAGCAACAATCAACGAAGAAGTAGATGTTGCAAACGATGCCCACACCGAGCAGCCAACAAAGGCGATCATGCCAACTTGAATTGCGCCTTTGCGCCCAAAGCGATCACCAAGGCCACCAAACGCCAATAGCAAGCATGCGAAGACCAGCGCATACGAATCAACGATCCATTGCAATCCACTCGTTGTCGCGCCAAGTTCTCGCGACAATGTCGGCAGCGCAACATTGATGATCAGGTTGTCAACCACAACCATGAACAAACTGATGCACAGCACCAGCAAGATGATCCAACGGCGGTCGTGAATTTT
>DFDK01000113.1 GCA_002367695.1 Acidimicrobium sp. UBA3029
CTGAGCGTCGATCATGTTCGTGATTCGATCAATCAACAGATCAGCAAATACATCGCTGGCTTTCGACCAAATCCAAATGCACTAATGGACAGACTCACGACAATGGATCTTGGTACCAGCGATCCGATGGCAATGATGCAAAAATTTCTTACAGACCCCACCATTATTTTGGGCGCGGTGCGCTCGCCCGAACAAGAGCGTCAAGCTCCAGTATTAGACGCGATGATCGCTTCAATCATCGGCTATATAGACCACAGCGTTGACACAATTTCTGCGCTGGTATTGGGCGGAGGTGAGCAGATCGCTGAAGCTGTTCGCAGACGCCGTGTTGAGTCTGCACCCCACGACTCATTTGTCGAGCAGCTGCTGGGCTTGCGCCTCACCCGCCAGCAAGTGGAACGCGGGCATGCGTTTGCGGCCGGTGTCACCGAGCGCGCTGGGCATGACGGCCTGTCTCAACTCTTTACTCGGGCAGGCAACTTGCCTACCCCCAACGAACTAGATGCGCCTGGTCTGTGGCTTGCTCGTATTGAGTTGCAAGACAAATAGCAGCGACGCAACTGCCGACCCAACACCAACAATTAAGAAGCCAACCGCACCTGGTGGCGTTGCGATGACTGCAAGTAGGCCGGCCACCACCCAAGCGATTTGATTGCGCGTTTCATAACGCACAAACGTCCGAGCACGGTTTGCATCTGGCGCTTTTGATTGCACAGTCGATTCAAATGCAAGACGACCAATCGAACCAACTCCATTTACAATTCCTGCCAAAATAATTCCAGCAGTTACACCGCCAAAATAACCAGCGATCAACCCACCTAGACAAACACTTGAAATGCAGAGCTTGAGCATTCTCTTTTCATGTATGCGCCGACGCAATAACGGACCAACAGAATTGGCCACAAAAGTACTGAGCGAGCAAACCACAACTGCCAAACCGAACCAAGCAGTGCCCGCTTTTTCATCGCGCAACCAGAAAGCCAAATGAAAGAACATAAAACCGACCGATGCTCGTAGCAGCAGCATCACAAATGCGGCTTGACGAATTTCAGGCTCATGAAGCTCATGTTTCTCGATCTCTTGCATCGTGTTAGGAACAGCCGCAACATGTCGTGGAAGCGCAAGCGCGGCTATACCCGCACATACAAACGCACAGGCAGATAACCCGAGCGACAATCTGGTGTCAATAAGTTGCAACAAAATTGCTGGCGCACCTGCGAGAAAACCGACGACACTGGTAAGTCGCCCAAGTTTTCCATTGGCTGCCATCAATTGCTCGTCGCCGTCGACAATCGTCGGAATAATTGCCGAACGCGAGACCCCATATGTCTTGGCTAGTACTAGCGATAGAAATGCGAGCGGAAATAATGCGAGTGAGTTCAACCATTTCATCATCGCTATCAAAATCATCGCGCGCATTACCCCGACAAGACACACCGTGATCCGACGGCCTCCGGGTAAGCGATCAATATATGGGCCGATAATTGGCGCGAGCACTGCAAAAGGCGCGAGGCTGATAGCTAAAAATAGAATTACTTTTGAACGTGCCGCATCAGGGCTAATTGATAAAAAAAGTGAATCCGCCAACGACACTGCAAGCGCTGCTTCTCCAACCACCATCAATACATGCACGCGAGACAACCGCGCAAGGGGGCTCACTGGCGCGAGGCCCGTATGTTGGTTTTGCTTTACTATGCGTTCATTTTCTCATATTTATAGCCAAGCCCACGGATGGTGACCAACCGCGTTGGATTAGCTGGCTCAGACTCAATCTTGCTGCGTAAGCGTTTGATATGGACATCGAGAGTTTTGGTGTCACCGTAATAATCGGTACCCCACACTCGGTCAATCAATGTCTCACGAGTCATCACACGGCCAGCATTAGCAACAAGGACGTACAACAACTCAAATTCCTTGAGCGGAAGTTTGGTCACGACCCCGCGAACAGTTACCACATGCTGTTCTGGATCAATCGCAACATCTCCGATCGAAACAGTGCCGAAACCGACTTCATCAATCTCGGTCGTGGTCAATGAGCTGCGGCGCAGTGCGGCACGAATACGCGCCACAAGTTCGCGCAGTCGATAGGGCTTAACGATGTAATCGTCGGCACCAACCTCAAGGCCAATAATCGTGTCTATCTCTGACCCTTTTGCCGAAACCATGATGATAGGCACTTGACTCTTTTTGCGAATTTCTCGACATACATCGGTTCCCGAAACTTTTGGCAACATCACATCCAACAGGATGATGTCTGGATTAATTTTGTCAAACATCGCGAGAGCTTCTGCCCCATCTTTTGCTACCGTGACGCGAAAGCCTTCGCGCTTAAGTCCAATATCAAGTGCTTCGATAAACGATTCTTCATCTTCAACAACAAACACCATCGGTAGTTCGGTTGGCTGATTCATGATTTAAGTCCTTTTAGTCTTTTTGGCGGGGTAACACAACAGTAAAGGTTGCACCTTCACCTTCATTTGACTTCACTTCTATTTTCCCTCCATGGCTATCAACAACGTGCCGCACGATTGAAAGACCAAGTCCTGTTCCCCCAGTTGACCGACTACGCGCCCTATCAACTCGATAAAAACGTTCAAAAATTCGTTCATGATCCTTCGGGGCAATTCCTAGTCCTTGATCGATGACCGCAATGGTCAAGTCATCAACTCTTACATCACCAATAATTTTGACAAGTCGATTCTCGTCACTGTACTTAATGGCATTTTCAACAAGATTGGAAAATGCAGAAATTAGTTGGGTTCGATCCCCAAAAACCTCTGCAGCAAAATTGCCGCTCGTTGCGAGTTCGACTTTGTGGCGTCGAGCGCTGTCTTGCGAAAGTGCGACAACCTCTTTGATCACTCCGTTCATCTCGATGCGTTCCCACTCCGTTGAACGTCCAAATTCAATTCTTGAGAGATCCAGCAAGTCATTGACAATTCCCGCCATGCGAAATGATTCGCGAACAATCCGTTCGGCCAGTTGCTTCATTACCGCTGGGTCAGTTTCGTCCATCATCGTGTCACCGAGGGCAGCGATACCACCGATAGGGGTTTTCAGTTCGTGACTTAAGTTGGCAACAAAATCGGTGCGAACGGTGTCAATTCGAACTCGATCGGTGGTGTCTTCAATCGTCACGACTACACCATCATTGTTCAATCGTTGTGAGTGCAATTGAAAAAAACGATCAGGCGGACCAGCAACCTGCATGGATTTATTCTGCTCACCAATCTCAAGTGTTTCTCTCACAAGTGCGACAACTGCCTCATCGACCAAAATGTCGACATGACGAACTCCCGTCATTTCCGTGGCAATTCGATTTCGAAGTAGATCACCATTTTGGTCACGGCTAAAGACAACACCGATTGGTAAAAGATCAAATGCTCTCAGTAGTTGCTCATCAACCACTTTTGTTATCGCATCCACATTTGGGTTTGCTTTATTACTTACTGTGCTTTCGAAGCGACCGGAGCGAGAAGATTTCTTACCCAAAATTGCGCCTACAGCGAGTGCAACTGCGACACAAGTGACAAACCAGATGGTCGTCATGGTTAGTTCACTGCAGAATTATGACGAGGAGTCTGACGATGATTGCGAGTCACCAGAGTGTCGCGCCTTGAAGCGGGCAGCACCTCGATGCTCTGGTACGACTCCTGTGAGAATGAATAGGGTTCGCTCGCCAACGTTGACTGCATGGTCGCCAATGCGTTCAAAGAATCGGCCGATGATTGCGAGTTGCACGGCAACCTGAACATCCATTTTGCCTCGAGCATGACACTCAAAAATTTCTTGGATGAACTGACGATGCAACCCATCTAAAAACGAGTCCATGTCGTCGATGGCTGCAGCCTTTGGTGCATCACTCGACTCAAAGGCGTCCATTGCTGCGATAAATAATTGCTGTGCCTGCTCGCTCATTTTGGTGATCAAGCCTCGCAACACCGGATCAATATCATGACCATAAATTCGTCGTGCACCTTTGCAGATGTTGACTGCCAAGTCGGCCGAACGCTCAAGTTCACCCGTAATCTTGATAGTCGAAACCAACTGACGTAAGTCACCCGCTACAGGCGCCTGCAGAGCAAGCTGCTGAAAACACTGGTCTTCAATGTCTATTGCGCGCGCATCGATCTCGTCGTCGCTTTGTACCAAATGGTCGGCGCCCTCAAGGTCGCCACTGAGCAGTACCGCAGTTGCTCGAGGTATTGCTTCAATCACCGAGGCTCCAAGTCGAATTACTTGGTCACGAATGGCATCAACTTCTTGATGAAACGTCTTACGTAGTTCGTCCATGTGTCAACTTTCTTCCAAAAACTTGCTGAACAGCAGAGTTGCTATACAGAACCTACACGCACGAGGTAAAACTCGTCTGAACGTCAGATTACAAACAAGTTAACCGCTTTGTCGGACTTGAGTTTGCACGACCCAGTCGTACAGTTTTCGTTGGGCATCTACGGTGAGGCCAGGGGCCCCTGACCGCACCCATGAATTATCTGCAAGCAAGTCAAAATGGGCGGCTTCATCATTCACCAAGTATCCGAGCACGGTGTCGAGCCACATGCGGTGCTTTGGGTGAGTGAGTGGCACCAATGCCTCGACTCGCCCATCCAAATTTCGGCCCATCATGTCGGCAGAACCAATGAGGTGCAGTGGTTCGTTGTTGTCGTAGCCGTGTTCAAAGCGATAGATGCGTGAATGTTCGAGGTACCTGCCAAGAATCGATCGCACTCGAATATTTTCAGACATGCCAGTCACACCCGCACGTAGGCAGCAGATCCCCCGAACAATTATCTCAATCTGCACACCTGCGCTACTTGCCCCATAGAGCGCTTCGATCACGGCCTTATCCGAGATCGAGTTGATCTTCATCGTGATTCGACCGTCAACTCCAAACGTTGCCTCTTTATCTATGAGGTCAACAATGCCGTTTCGTAGTCGATGCGGCGCCACCAA
>DFDK01000085.1:0-395 GCA_002367695.1 Acidimicrobium sp. UBA3029
ACACCCGCAACAACCATGGTCGAAGAGTGCAAGAGCGAACTCACCGGTGTTGGACCCGCCATGGCATCGGGCAACCAGGTGTGCAGAGGAAACTGACCGCTCTTACCAATGGCTGCAATAAATAGGGCAATGGCCGCAATTAAAATAACTGTGCTGTTGGGCTCGCCCGACAGCGCCCAGGCCGAAATACCGCGGATAGAGAAGCCCGAAACTCCAAGCTCTTTTGTTGTCCACTCGTTGGATGCGAAATACAACATCGAGATGCCAACAAGTAAGCCAACGTCGCCAGTGCGCACGGTGAAGAACGCTTTTAGGGCAGCACGGCTATTGGCCTCTTCTTCCCACCAATGACCAATCAACATGAAGCTGCACAAGCCCATGATTTCCCAGCCGAG
>DFDK01000085.1:565-948 GCA_002367695.1 Acidimicrobium sp. UBA3029
AGCATGCCTGCCGAGAACAATGTAAGCGCCGCAAAGAAATGTGTGTAGCGGCGATCACCGCGCAGGTATTCGAGCGAATAGATCTGCACAAGTGTGGAGATAAACGCCACGACGACAAGCACGATGATGGAGAGGCCGTCAATGGATTGACCGATCGTAAACTTAATGCCACCGATCTGCCACCAATTCCATACCCGAACAACCGGTGTTATGAATTGCCCTTCCGCTGCGCCGTTAACTCTTGAGATCCACTGTGATGCCGCGCCGGCGCTCAGCACCAAACTGCCGAGCATGGATAGCACGCCAATTTCGCTGCCCTTCATAGGTAAGCGCTTGCCAAACAAAATGATCAATACGAAACCGATCACCGGAATGACGGGGAT
>DFDK01000085.1:1242-2202 GCA_002367695.1 Acidimicrobium sp. UBA3029
CCAACTTCGGCAGCGGCAACAGCAATTACGAAGAGCGCAAATGTTTGACCATCAACCGAACCATTGCGCATCGAAAACGCGACCAGGTTGAGGTTGACTGCATTGAGAATGAGCTCGATCGCCATCAACACCATCACGCCGTTTTTGCGGGCAATGACGCCGTACACGCCGATGCAAAACAAAATTGCTGCGAGGATCAGGAACTGGTTAACAAACATGTGGTCAGTCCTTTCTCGCCAAAACGATTGCGCCAATCACGGCAGCGAGTAACACAAATGAAAGAGCCCAAAACGGCAAAAGGTATGGCCCAAAGATCTGGTCGGAGATTTGCTGCGTGCTCACAATCGCGCCATCGGATGGCATCTTTTCAGAGCCGAACGAATCGATAAGCGCAATAGCCATTGCGGCAAACAACGCGAGCGCCACCGGAATACCCAGTTTCCAGTACGTATTATTGAGCCCACTGTCGCGGCCAATGCGCGACCGAGTGAGCATGGTGCCAAACAAAAACAGCACCATCACTGCACCGATATATACGAGTACTTGGGTGACGGCCACAAACTCGGCCGCCAACAAGATGTATTGCGCGGCCGCTCCTGCAAGTACCACCACAAGCCATAACGCACCATGCACAACATTGTTGGTGGTGACTACACGAATCGCACCAACAATCATGACTGCGGCAATGATTGCGAAACCGATGTTTTGAGCGATCAACATATTGGAGCCTTACTTCTTCTTCTTATCTGCACCGACTTCAAGCGCTGGGGCTTCAGGGACTGTTTCCATCCACTCGCTCAGCTTGGTCTTATCGTGCAACATGTCGGTGATGTTTGGCTCGGAGTATTCGTACTCTGGGCTCCAGAACAGTGCATCGAACGGGCACACATCTACGCAAATTCCGCAGTACATGCACAATGCGTAGTCGATGTCGAAACGGTCGAGCAGGTTAACTTGTCG
>DFDK01000085.1:2418-3936 GCA_002367695.1 Acidimicrobium sp. UBA3029
GAGCGCGAGCACAACATGCACGATGTGCAGTTGTCTTGATGAAGGGCAATTACTCCGCGAGCACGAACTGGCGGTGCTTCTTTTTCGTGCGGATACTGCACGGTGTTTGAACCATTCTTAAACGTGCGCATCATCGTGCCAAACGTGATGCCAAGTCCTTTCAAGAGGCCGGGGAGTTGTGCCATTAGAACATCACTTTCAACACTGCCGTCAACATGATGTTGGCGAGTGATACGGGGATAAGAACTTTCCATGCAAAGCGTTGCAGTTGGTCTTCACGAAAACGTGGATAGGTAAATCGCACCCACATGATGAAAAATGTGAGCACCAACATTTTGGTGAACACGATTAACGGCCCAACAATGTTCATCCAGTTGGAAACGCTGTCCATCGATGTCCAACCAAACCACGAGAACGGCACTCCCCAACCACCGAGGAAGAGTGTGCTTGCGATCATTGCAAACACACCTGCTGTTGCAAACTCACCGATGAAAAAGATGAGGAAGCGGAAGCCCGAATATTCGGTCATGTAACCCGACACCAATTCGGATTCGGCGATTGGCATGTCGAAAGGAGCCTGCGTCAGTTCGGCCTGAATCGCGATCATGAATACGATGAAACCAACGAACTGCGTAATCACATAAGGATTACCAAAAGCATCAATGCCAAACATGGAGCCAGCATTCTGTGCAATAACAATTTGCTGCAAGTTCATGGTGCCTGCCTGAATGACAACACCCATCACCGCAAGCACCATAGGTAGCTCATACGCGATCAACTGACCTGCTGCGCGCAGACCGCCGAGCAATGAGTATTTGTTTGCACTCGACCAACCAGCCATCAAGATCCCGAGCACCGAAATGGATGAGACAGCTAGCGCATAAAAGATGCCAGTTTCAAGATTGGTAAACCATGCATCTGGGCCAAACGGAACGACCACTACAAGAAGGAACGTGCTCATCAATACAATGATCGGTGCCATCTTGAATACAGGCTTGTCGGCATTGGTTGGTTGAATGTCTTCTTTTTGCAGCCACTTGCCTACTTCAGCAACAAGCTGCAACGAACCATATGGGCCAGCTTCCATTGGGCCAAGTCGGCTCTGCATAAACGACATCATCTTGAACAAAAAGACATACACAATCGTGCCTGCAGGAAGTAATACGGCAACGAGTCCACCTAGAACGCGCAAAAGGGATTGACCCCAATATGGAATAACGACGCCAAGCAACATATTCATTAGCGGTCGATGTCGCCCAAAATGAAATACAACGAAGCAAGAATAGTGATGATGTCTGGCACGTAAACGCCACGCAACAACCATGGAGTGATCGAGATGTTGTTGAAACTTGCCGAGCGAATCTTGACCCTGAATGGACCGAGATCGCCGCGCGACACAACGTAATAACCCATCTCACCAAGTGGGTTTTCGGTGGAGACCCAAGCTTCGCCTTCGGGCACTTTGATGATTTTTGGAACCTTAGCCATTACAGGGCCGCTTGGGATTCCCTCAAGCAA
>DFDK01000082.1:0-375 GCA_002367695.1 Acidimicrobium sp. UBA3029
GTGATACCACGAGCCTTCTCTTCAGGAGCCTTGTCAATTTGGTCGAACGGAGTTGCGACAGCCAAACCCTTGGTCGCAAGCGTTGTCGAAATGGCAGCGGTCAGCGTGGTTTTGCCGTGGTCAATGTGACCCATCGTTCCGATGTTTACGTGTGGCTTGTTGCGCTCGAATTTTGCTTTTGACATGACTGCTCCTGTTATTTTGAAATTATTTGGTTGCTGTGATTATGGACGATTACTCAAGTTCGGGCTATTCGCCACGTACTCGCTTGATGATTTCTTGTGCAATTACTTCAGGGACTTGCTGGTAACTATGAAACTGCATCGTGTAAGTAGCACGACCCTGAGTGCGCGAACGCAGGTCTGTACTGTATCC
>DFDK01000082.1:573-3852 GCA_002367695.1 Acidimicrobium sp. UBA3029
CTGTATCCGAACATTTCGGAAAGTGGCACCTGCGACTTTATGTTCTGCGCGTTTCCGTTGGCCTCCATGCCTTCGATACGCCCGCGGCGGCTGGACAAATCGCCCATTACGTCGCCCATGTAGTCATCTGGGGTCACTACTTCCACGGCCATAATTGGCTCGAGCAAGATCGGCTTGGCCATCTGTGCTGCCTTCTTAAACACCATTTGGCCAGCGATTTTGAACGCCATTTCGCTTGAGTCCACGTCGTGGTATGCGCCGTCGACCAGAGTCACTTTGACGTCGACCGTTGGGTACCCAGCGAGCACGCCATTGTCGAGGGCCGACTGGATGCCTTGGTTGACAGGCTGAATGTATTCGCGAGGAATACGACCACCCGTGATGTCATCAATAAATTGGTAACCGCCACCGATGCCCGACGACTCGAGGTCGATCTTGACAACTGCGAACTGACCCGAACCACCCGACTGCTTGATGTGTCGGTATTCAACGGTCTCAACTTTTTTGGTCACTGTCTCGCGGTATGCAACCTGTGGCTTACCAACAGTTGCATCGACACCAAATTCGCGTTGCATGCGATCGACAAGAATTTCCAAGTGCAACTCACCCATTCCCGAAATTACGGTCTGAGCAGTTTCTTCGTCGGTGCGCACGCGGAACGTAGGGTCTTCGTCCGACAATGACTTGAGCGCTTTGCCCAGCTTGTCTTGGTCAACTTTTGTTTTTGGTTCGATAGCAACGTGAATAACTGGCTCTGGGAAAATCATGCGCTCAAGAATGATCGGGTTGCCACGGTCGCACAGAGTGTCTCCGGTGGTTACTTCTTTCAATCCAAGACCGGCAACAATGTCGCCTGCCATTGCGGTGTCGATATCTTCGCGTTGGTTTGCATGCATCAACAACAAACGGCCGATGCGCTCACGCTTTTCTTTTGTCGAGTTGTAGACCTCGTCGCCCTTCGAGACTGAACCCGAGTAGACGCGAAAGTATGTGAGGCGACCAAATGGATCGGCAACAATCTTGAATGCAAGTGCCGAAAAAGGTGCAGCCTCGTCAGCAAGGCGTGTGATCTTTTCGTCCGAATCAGGCTTCAGACCTGGAGTAGGCGGAATGTCGAGCGGGCTCGGCATGTAGTCAACAACGGCGTCAAGCATTTGCTGTACACCCTTGTTTTTGAACGCTGAACCGCACAAGATTGGAACGAACGAAAATGCAAGTGTTCCCTTGCGGATACCAATTCGCAATTCATCTTCAGGAAGATCGTCGGTTGCGAGATACTTTTCCATCAATGCTTCATCTTCGCTGGCAACCAAATCGAGCAGCTCTGCACGATACTTTTGTGCCTGCTCGAGATATTCGGCTGGAATTTCTACGTCTTCGTATGTCGAATCTTTTTCATCGCCGTCCCAGACAACAGCTTTCATCTTGACGATGTCGATGATGCCCTTGTAATTGCCCTCAGCGCCATATGGCAACTGAATCACGGCAGGCACTGCAGCGAGACGATCTTTGATCATGTCGAGTGTGCGATAAAAGTTGGCGCCTGTGCGGTCCATCTTGTTGATGAAGCACATACGTGGCACGTTGTATTTGTTGGCCTGACGCCAAACCGTCTCGGTTTGTGGCTCTACACCAGCAACCGAGTCGAATACTGCAACTGCACCGTCGAGCACGCGCAATGAGCGCTCCACTTCAATCGTGAAGTCCACGTGACCAGGTGTGTCAATGATGTTGATGCGGTGGTTGCGCCAGAAAGCTGTGGTGGCTGCAGACGTGATGGTGATACCGCGCTCTTGTTCTTGAACCATGTGGTCCATAACTGCGCCACCTTCGTGCACTTCACCGATTTTGTATGTCTTGCCGGTGTAGTACAACACGCGCTCAGTTGTTGTTGTTTTACCGGCATCGATGTGCGCCATGATGCCGATGTTGCGATAACGCTCAAGTGGATATTCACGCTGTGCCATAAGGGGTTCTTTCTCAAGTTTTCTTTGGCGACTACCAGCGGTAGTGAGCAAATGCTTTGTTTGACTCGGCCATCTTTTGCATGTCGTCACGCTTCTTCATCGACACGCCCAAACCATTGGATGCATCAAGAATCTCTGCTGCGAGACACTCTGCCATTGTTTTTTCACGGCGATTACGTGCGTACTCAACTACCCAACGAATGGACAGCGTCGTTGCACGGCGCGGACGCACTTCAACAGGAACTTGGTATGTGGCACCACCGACGCGGCGCGAACGTACTTCAAGTGGTGGCTTGACGTTGTCGATTGCACGCTTCAATGTGGAGAGTGGCTCCGTGCCAGTCTTGACTTCGATTGCTTTCATTGCTTCGTAGACGATTGACTCGGCTGTCGACTTCTTGCCGTGCAACATCACTTTGTTGACGAGTTGTGTAACCAAGAGTGAGCGGTACACCGGATCTGGTGACATCTCGCGACGCGTTGCTGGACCTTTACGTGACATGTTAAATACCGAGTTCTTTCTTACTTCTTCTTGGCGCCGTAGCGACTGCGGGATTGTTTGCGATCTTTTACACCGGCAGCATCGAGAGCTCCACGGATTACTTTGTAACGAACACCTGGCAAGTCACGAACACGACCACCGCGCACGAGCACAATGGAGTGCTCTTGCAAGTTGTGACCCTCGCCCGGAATGTAAGCAGTAATTTCGACACCGCTCGTCAAACGAACACGAGCAACTTTGCGCAATGCCGAGTTTGGCTTTTTAGGTGTGGTAGTGAATACACGTGTGCAAACACCGCGGCGCTGTGGTGAACCCTTGAGCGCAGGGGTCTTTGTCTTTGACGACTTGGTGCTTCGACCGTATCGAATCAATTGTTGGATTGTGGGCACGCATTTACCTTTACTGTTGCATTCATTGATGTAATAAAACTTGAGAAATCGCACGCTTTGGACGAGCCAAACCTCACGACAACTAGACGGGAAATGCTACGGGCGTTGGTCGCCATACGGCAACCTGCCAACCAATACCTGTCTGCCTTTCCTTGCGGAAAAACCCTTATTGAGCCAGTTCTGAGCCCTCTTCGGAGTCCGTCGCCACATTCGATCCGTACAAACGGGCCAACAATGCGGCTGGATCTTCCTCGAGATCATCATCAGCGCTGGAGTAATAAGCCATTGGTACGTAGTCAGGGGCGCTCACATCAAAGGCGTTGTAACGATCCATGCCTGAACCAGCAGGAATCAACTTGCCAATGATGATGTTTTCCTTGAGACCAACGAGGTTGTCACCCTTGCCATCAATTGCGGCTTC
>DFDK01000082.1:4115-4354 GCA_002367695.1 Acidimicrobium sp. UBA3029
GTGAGAACACGTGTGGTTTCTTGGAAAGATGCAGCCGACAGCCACGACTCGGTAGCAAGTGATGCTTTGGTGATTCCCATCAACTCTGGACGACCTTCGGCTGGGCGCTTGCCCTCCTCGACCATCGCACGGTTGGTGTCACGGAATATTTTTGCATCGGCTCGCTCGCCCGGCAAGAACGCAGTGTCACCTGGCTCTTGAACACCAACGCGGCGGGTCATCTGACGCACGATCAACTC
>DFDK01000082.1:4652-5548 GCA_002367695.1 Acidimicrobium sp. UBA3029
CGTGGTCCCTTGATCTCCATCAATTCTTTTGGATCGAGTGGACCTTCAGTGATGCGATCGCCAGCATTGATGCTGTCTCCATCTTTTGCCAACAAACGGCTTCCGGTTGGCAACACAATTTCGTGCTCTAAACCTTGGTCGTCGATGACATGAACTGGAATACCCTTGCCGTCATCTTCGAGGATGCGCACAACACCAGTTGCGCGAGCCAAACGAGCCGAGCCACGAGGGTTGCGTGCTTCAAAGAGTTCAACAACGCGTGGCAAACCACCAGCGATGTCTTTTCCTGCAACACCACCAGTGTGGAAAGTACGCATCGTCAACTGAGTACCAGGCTCACCGATTGACTGAGCAGCGATAACTCCTACTGCTTCACCCATTTCGATTGCTTGACCAGTTGCAAGTGAACGGCCGTAGCACGTTGCACATACACCGACTTCGGCGTCGCATGTGAGTACTGAACGAACACGAATACGTGTCACCTTCGGATCGTCGCGCAATGCTTCCATCTCAATGTCACCGATGACAGTGTTCTTCGGGTAGACGTGACCGTTGCTCATTTCGATCTCGTTCAAGATCGCGCGACCAAAGATCTTGGTCTCGAGATAGCTGCGCGCATTGGCAGTATCTTTTTGCACGTTGTCAACCCAGATACCAAGTGTGGTTCCACAGTCGTCTTCGCGCACGATGAGCTCTTGCGCAACGTCGTGCAAACGACGAGTCAAGTAACCCGAGTCAGCAGTACGAAGTGCAGTGTCTACAAGGCCCTTACGAGCACCTGGCGTTGCGATGAAGTACTCAAGTGTTTCGAGACCTTCACGGAAGTTGTTCTTGATAGGGCGAGGAATCATGTCACCGCGAGGGTTGGCTACGAGACCACGCATACCGGCGATCTG
>DFDK01000004.1:0-396 GCA_002367695.1 Acidimicrobium sp. UBA3029
GCAAGCGCATCTTCAGCGCCTTCAAGTGCAGCTATAGCTTCTTCAAAAGAACGAACTGTTGGGTTCGAGTAACGGGCGTAATTGCCGTTCTGATGTGTAGCGAGAGCGTGCTTCGTAGAGTCGTCGAGTCCAGCCGATTGCCAAGTGGTCGATGACCAGAGTGTTGGGGCAAGTGAGCCCGATGCATCGCGACCCGACGTGATTGCCGTCGTCTCAGGTTGCATTTTTTGTTGATCGTTTGGCATCACAACAGCGTAACGAAGTACGACTCTGCGGAAGGTTCGCTTTATATATCCCTGTAGCCTGCATGCGTAGCTTGTCTACGGCGACGTGGCCGAATGGTTAGGCATGGGCCTGCAAAGCCCCGTAACCGGGTTCGATTCCCGGCGTCGCCTC
>DFDK01000004.1:648-7839 GCA_002367695.1 Acidimicrobium sp. UBA3029
TGTTTATTGGGTTGCAAGGTCATTTGGTAGAAGTTTGGAAGAAGTATTTTTATCATTTCACAGTCCCGTCATTGGCGCGCAGACATTATGCCGAAACTTGGTCGTGCACTCCAGACATCCACAATCCAAGTTGTTGCACATTGACATCTTGGCGAGAAACTTCGCCAACAATGCGACCTCCGAGAATCACCAAGATACGGTCGCTTAAGGCAATCACCTCGTCTAAGTCCTCTGAGATGAGAAGGATTGCTGAACCGTTACGGCGTCTCAATAAAAGTTGTTCGTGGATATATTCTGACGCACCGATGTCGACCCCACGGGTGGGTTGAGCAACAACGAGCGTGTCGGCACCACTGCTGAACTCTCTAGCAATGACAAGTTTTTGAATGTTTCCACCGGATAATTGTCGAGTCTTAGATTCAAGTGTCGCAGTCTTGACAGCAAAGTTCTTAACAAGTTCGGCACATCGTTGTTGAAATGCTCGAAGTTTGAGAAATCCCTTCGTCGCAAAAGACTCACTGTCGTAATCAACGAGCATCAAGTTCTCGGTGACCGTAAAATCGGCAATCACTCCATCACGCATTCGCTCCTCAGGTACATACGCCAGCCCGCAAGCCCTTATTGCCTTCGGTGATGGTTTGACTACCCGTACACCGTTGATACAAATCTCACCCGATTCATTGGGACGTAATCCAAAGATGGCTTCGGCAAGTTCGCGTTGCCCGTTTCCTGACACTCCAGCAACGCCGACAATCTCTCCACCTCGCACTTGAAGTGAGAGGTTGTTCACGGTGACGGTTTCTCGGTCTCCGCGCACAATTAAATCCTTGATCGCCAATTTGACATCGCCAATACCGACTGACGCCACCTCGCGGGTAAACGAAACTGGCCGGCCCACCATAAGTTGTGCAAGTTGATCCCGCGTGGTCTCTTTTGGTCTTGTATGACCAGACACTTTGCCATCGCGTAAGACGGTGATTTCATCGGATAATGCAATCACCTCGTGCAACTTATGCGAAATTAAAATCAGCCCCTTCCCATCAGCGGTCAATTGTCTCAGGGTCACAAACAAATCATCTACTTCATTACGTGTTAACACTGCTGTTGGTTCGTCGAGAATCAGCAACTTGACGTCACGATATAAAGCCTTCAGAATTTCGGCGCGTTGTCGCTCGCCAACAGCCAATTGCCAAATCAAAGCATCATGATTAACTTTGAGCCCATAGCGTTCCGATACTTCGCTTAGTCGTTTCTTGATCGGTCGCATATCAGAAATTCCGTATCGGCCACCCAACCCGAGAGCCACATTTTCTGCGACGGTGAGAGTCGGCACAAGCATAAAGTGTTGATGAATCATCCCTATTCCATGACTTATCGCTTTTGAAGGCGACGAGATATCGACCTCTTTGCCCTCGAAATGAATTGAACCCGAGTCTTGGCGACACAAACCATAGAGAATCTTCATTAATGTGCTCTTGCCCGCCCCATTTTCGCCAAGCAAAGAGTGAACCGTTCCCGGTAGCACCGTGAAGTCAACTGAGTCGTTGGCCATCACACCTGGAAAACGCTTGCTAATGCAGCGCATCTCCAGCATCGGTGCTACCGGTTCGGTTTGCATTGGTTATTTAACGCCGGTGTTAATCGTCTGGTCAGCGAGCCCCGCGATGGTCTTATCTGCCAACGCCTTGACTTCAGGGTCAAGTTTGAATGCATCGTTGTATTCAATTACAAGACCACCATTAGCGAGAGTCGCAATGTGTGTCTTGCCACCGAGTACACCAGATTTGACGTCCGCAATTATCGTTGCGAGGATAACTTCCCAGTGGTAAACCTGCGATGCAACAACAATCTCAGGAGCAAGAGCCGTCTGATTTGACTGCGTTCCAAACCATGGAATGCCCTCTGCTTTTGCTACCGCAATCGCACCAACAACCATTTGTGCGGTACCGGTCAAGACATCTGCGCCGTTTGCAACAAATGCCGTTGCAGCCTCAGTTGCTAGAGCCACATCACCGAACGACTTAATGTAGTTGACATTTACTTTCACATCAGGATCCTTCGAACCAACGCCCGATTTGAATCCGTCGACGAAAAGTTTGGCATCGCCCACTTCAACTGGACCGACCACTCCGATGTTCTTTGCCGCTGACAGTGTCGCTGCAATTACTCCCATCACATATCCACCTTGGTCAGCTCGCACGCTATAAGACGAGACGTTTGCAAGACCAAACGTGTCGACAGCAGTTCCCCATGCGAATGCAACATCTGGATAATCTGGTGCAATCTCCTGTAGGGGTCCTCCGTATTGGGAGCCGTGAGCAATGACGAGATCAAAGCCGTCTTCGGCATAACCGCGAATGGCTTTTGCTGCCTCCTCAACGACGAAAAGACCGTCCGAAACCTGTATTTCGACTTCCATCGTCTCACTGATGCGAGTTACAGCATCAAATATGCTCTGGCTGAATGCCGAATCGTTCTTCGCAGACGGTGAAATGACGGCGATTCGAAATGGCTCTACTGCTACCGTTGTTTCAACGGCTGCCTCTGTGGTTACCTCAGGTGCCAATGTTTCACTAGTGCTTTCGGAGCTGCTGCTACATCCCGTTGCAGCTAAGCCGAGCGCGGCGAACAATGACATGGCAAGTACCGCGGGCGATGTTCGTGCCCGCTTTTTAATCGTTAACATTTCATCCTTCTTTCTTTTGTTTGAATTTTTTGGTTAATTTCTTGAAACTAGAAATATTGTTCGGTGAATTCGCCGATAATTGATTTTGCTCAGAATTTTTTGTATGGTTCCTCCTCGTTACCCATTGCGATCAAAAGGTTTGCTAAGTGCTGCTGGTTGACCAATGCGTCGACTTACAATGGCCAGCACCACGATCGTCAGAATTGCTGGAGCCATAGCGGTCAAGCTTGATGTTGCGCCAGAGACAATACCGAGTGCACCAAATTGGTTCACAACAGCGAGCACGAATCCGAAAAGCAATGACCCAGCGAAGGCACCAATCGGACGCCATGCACCGAAATAGACGAGGGCTACGGCGATGAACCCACGACCTGAAGTCAAATTTTGTTGGAATGTGCCAAACGGTAATACAAGTGCAGCACCCGCAAGTCCTGCCATACAATTACCGATCAGAATTGTGAACAGTCGAGTGCGATTGACGCTGATGCCAAGGGTGTCCGCGGCATCGGGAGCCTCACCTACGGCGCGAATGTTTAGACCAAAAGTTGTTCTGTTGATAACCACAGTTGCAACGACGACAAGCAACACCGACAAGTAGACCAGTGGGTTGTGTTGAAAGAAGATCTCACCGACCGTTGGAATATCAGCCAAAAAAGGAATATTCCATGGATCAAGACCGTCAATTGGTATGGGTGTTCCGACCCAACGTTGGAACAAAACATCGGTCAAACCAAGTCCCAGTAGAAACACTCCGATGCCACTAATTCCTTGCTCAGCGTGCAACACAAGAGTGACGAACGCATAGAGAAGCCCCATCACGCAACCAGTAACGAGTGCTGCAAGAACTCCCATCCACGGAGAACCAGTCTTGGATGCTGCATAGTACGAACTAAATGCGCCAATGAGCATCACACCTTCGATGCCAAGGTTCAGCACTCCGCTTCGTTGCCCAAGTGTCTCACCAAGTGATGCGAACAAAAATGGTGTCGCCAGTCGAATAGTTGACGCAAGCACCACAACAAGCGAAGACACTGTGAAGAATTCGGACCACATAATCTAAGCGCGATCTCTATCACTGCTGGTCATTGCCTGCTCAAGTTTTCGCTTCAACCTGAAACTACTGACAACGAAAATAACAACGATTCCATTCAATGCGATGATCAACGCTGATGGAACCTGTACAGCTCGTTGCATTTCAATACCGCCGATAAGCATCCCACCAAAAAGAAACGAGGCTGGAATGGTCAAGAGCGGATTCAATCCTCCAAATAGTGCAGCAACGATGCCGTTAAAACCCGCAGACTGAGTGAATGCAGCGGCGCCACCTTCACCGATCAATCGGTGAGATTCGCTGCCAAATACAAGTAGTGCACCTGCAACTCCGGCGCAAGCCCCGCTTAGCGCGAGCGCGAGAACGATGTTGTTCTGTACGGACATACCGGCGTATCGTGCCGCATCCTGATTATGACCCACCGCCCTTAACCGCATACCTAATGTCGTTCGCTTAAGCACGACATACGCAACAACAGCGACAAACACTGCAACGATAATTCCAAAATGTAGACGAGTCCCACCTGGCAACAAAGGTATGTCCGAATTTTCTGTCAATCGTTTCGTCTGCTGAATCCTGATCTCGCCAGGCTCAATAATCAAGCCCTCCAAGAGAAAACTCAAGAGATGACCAGCGACAATGTTCATCATTATGGTGCTGAGAATCTCGTTAACACCAACGTAAGCCTTCAGTGCGCCAGGAATCGCGCCCCAAATCGCTCCGCCGAGCCCGCCGACAATGAGGAGTATCGGCACAAGAAAAACTCTGGGCGTGTTCGGTATCGCAAGCGCTGCCAAAGTTGACAAAATTGCTCCCGCAAGAATTTGCCCTTCGCCGCCGATATTAACTACGCCGGTACGAAACGCCAGACAGATTCCGACCCCTACTAGAAGCAGAGGAATTGACTTCACTAATGTGTCTGCAATCGCGTCAATGTCACCAAATCCACCTAAAAACATCTCTCGATATCCGACAAATGGATTCGCACCAAACGCAGCGAGTAGCAAGGATCCAATGCCAAGAGCCCCTATCACTGAAAGCAACGGAATCCCCATACTCACTAAAGGAATCAACCGATGTCTGGCATTCAACTTAGTTGTCATACAAAACCCCGTACGACTTGCATTAACGATGCGGGCACGACTGACTTTTTGCGCAAGCAGCGACTTGAACCGAAGTTAGGCAAGCATGAATGACGGCAAGAATAATTCATATCCGTTATGGCCCCCAACCGTTAACGCCCTGAAATGAAGTTACACTATTTTTTACTTTTTGTAAAGTTTGCTCTATTTTGGTTACTGGTCTGATTCACCAGCTGGGTTTGCCAAGCCTGCGGTGACCTCACTCTTAAATCGCAAACTGGTCATTGTTGGTATGAGGTGTTATTCACCGGGCAACAATCGCCTACAAATAGACCTAAACCGATATTCTTGTCATCCTCCAAATTGGTAGACATTTGGTATGCGAGGGTAAGTGACGAACCAGAAACATTGGTTCAAACAGGAAAACCTGAGATGCTGTTGAGGGATGAAACTCAACAACTAATACGGTTCGGCATTTAGAAGATAGTTTTCGCGGATTTCGATTCCCGGCGTCGCCTCCAATGCATTACCGTTACCTCATTGGTTTAACAAGATTGGTGTGTAGTCGATGGGTGAGTGGGAAGATGGCCTCGGCATAGCGAGAGATCGTGGAATCATTGACGAAGAATTGCGTGATCGTCTCATCTCGCTCGAGTTTGCTCGCGAGCCTAAGCAACAGGGTTTCCCCATGCGGATCGCTCTTTTATTGCTGGGATCGATCGTGTTGCTCATCCCAATATTTGCGGTGACAGTACGAGTGCTTGGCCCAGATCCATCCCAGCTGTTGATTGCACTCGTATTACTGGTGCTAGGTGCAATCGCCGAAGCAATCGCACTCTTGGTGCGGCGCGCCAAACCACTCGCATTCCTTGCTGGCATCATCGGTTCATGTGCAGGTATTCCGCTCGGTATCGCAGTAGTTGTGTTGTTGCCCAACGATCCCAGTTCGGCGACTGGTGCGGTTGGATCGTGCGTCGCTGCTGTGTGGTCATTGCTGTGGTTTAGGCGCACGAATGGCGGTATTCCTGTTGCTGTAATGATTGGCGAAATTGCAGTCTCTATCGGGCTTATTAGTGACTCTGTTGGTCTCAGCTCGCAAAGCGCAGGAGTGTTGCTGTGTGCGTTTGGCGTTGTTGGTGCACTGGGCGCAATTTTTGGGCGGATCAAGCCAAGCCTGCCTCCTCTTGTTGCTTCACTCATTGTCGTTGGTGTCGGATCGGTAATGCAAAACTCTTATGGTGGCAAGGTTGTTGCGGTGATGGGCATCTCAATCTCTGCTGTGCTCTTTTTGCTGGCTTACAAACGTTCTGAAGCACTGATGGCATCAGCAGCAGCAATTTCTACAGGCGTATGGGGCGTGGTGTTGGCCACAACTCTTACCACCGGAGCATTTGCGCCGATCATCGTTGCAGCAGCGATCGGTGTTGCACTGATTACATGGGGCCTTCGACTTTCGCGTTTACAAAAATAGTAAATTTTCGATTGACATTTGTGGAAAACGAATGGTTTGCGCTTTGGATACCCGACAACGAGCGCCTCGAACCATGGCCTTAAATTAATTGAAGGGCTTGCAAGCCTCTGGCTGGTATTAAGTGGATAGACCTATGCGAAATTTGGTACGACCGTGTGAATGCTCATCCGAAAACTGGGGGATTGTGGACGACGGTATTCGCAAGGTATTCGCAAGGTCTGTCAGGTAGATCTAGCTGGTAAGAATCTTGTGCAAGCATCAAGATTGTAAAACTATAAACAAGGAGATCAGCGATGGGTTTTATTCAAATAATGGAATATGAGATGGATTTTGCTCGAGCTCTTGATGAGTCCGAACGGTACATGCGCGAAGCCAAAGGTCAGACATATGTTCGAAGCATGACATTGTGTTCCGATAAAAAAAGGCCTGGAGTGGTCGTGGCAGTTATTCACTTTGATTCCTATGAGGATGCTTTGAAGAACAATGATTTAGAAGTAACTAAGAATGGCAGTGCCGACTGGCCGGAGAATCTAGAGGTGAAGTTCACCGACTTAGATGTTGTGCGTCATATAGTCGCATAGTTGCCGATAGACAAGGTAGTCGCGAGATGTGACATGGTGCGAGTTTGGTTCGACCTACTAGCAATATTCGCTATTGATGAATGCATTCTTAGACGATTCTTAGCACTTTCATAAGTTCCAACAATTCCTCTTGGGTGGTTTCAATACGAACAAAAAGAGGAAGCATGTTTTTTAGCTATTTACGGCGCGAACTTTTCAATAGAAAACGGCAAACTATTGTTGTTTCCCTCGGCTTAGCACTTGGTGTGGCACTCGTTTTCACGGTAAGTGCAGTTTCAAATGGAGTTCAACAATCGCAGAAGCAGGTACTGCAGTCGCTA
>DFDK01000070.1:0-2688 GCA_002367695.1 Acidimicrobium sp. UBA3029
GCTGCCGAGCGTGGATACATCGACGCAGTAATTAACCCAGCAGAAACACGGCGTGAAATCTCGGCTGCATTTACGATGCTGCGTGACAAACGTGAACGACTTCCTTCTCGCAAACACGACAACTCGCCCCTGTAGCAAAGCAACCGCTAAACTCGTGTACGAGGACAGGAAGCTCCTCATCAATTTTGAAGGGAATCCAGATGGCTGAAACAATCACCATCATCGATGACCGAACAGGCAAGAAAGTTACTGTTCAAGTCAAAGATGGCGTCTTTGCCTCGTCGGCGCTACGTGAACTCGATCCAAATCTCCGCATGTATGACCCAGCATTTTTGTCGACTGCTGCGTGTGCATCATCGATCACCTACCTAGATGGTGAAGCCGGAATTCTGCGCTACCGCGGGTACCCAATCGAGCAGCTTGCCGAAAAATCAACCTTTCTTGAAGTCGCTTACCTCTTGCTCAAAGGTGATCTTCCAACAACCCAAGAGTTAGAAGCCTGGAATTTCGACGTCACTCATCACACGATGATTCACGAAAACATGCGCAAGCGCTTCGTTGACGGCTTCCACTACGACGCCCACCCAATGGGCATGTTTATTTCGGCCATCGCAGCCCTTGGCACGTTCTATGACGATTCAAAAAATATTTTTGACGAAGATGTTCTCAACAAGCAAATACTGCGTTTGGTTGCCAAAGTTCCAACGATTGCAGCAATGACCTACCGGTTCTCCTCCGGTCTGCCTTTCGTACTGCCAAATAACTCAATGTCATACGCCCAGAACTTCCTCAACATGATGTACCGCATCGGCGATGACTACACAGTGCATCCTGCCCTTGCTCGTGCAATGGATGTGTTGTTCATCTTGCACGCAGATCATGAGCAAAACTGTGGCACGACTGCGATGCGAGTAGTTGGCTCTTCACATGCCGACCCATACTCGGCAACTGCAGCCGCCGCGGCAGCCTTGTCCGGCCCGCTTCATGGTGGTGCCAATGAAGCCGTGATTCACATGCTCACCGAAATCGGAGATGTCAAAAACGTTTCTTCTTTTGTTGAGCAAGTAAAGAATGGTGATGACCGACTCATGGGTTTTGGCCATCGTGTCTACAAAAACTTTGATCCGCGTGCGACAATTCTCAAGAAGACTGCATACGAAGTTTTTGAAGTCACCGGCAAAAATCCACTGCTCGACGTTGCGCTCAAGCTCGAAGAAGTTGCGCTCAATGATGAATACTTCATCTCGCGCAAGTTGTATCCAAATGTCGACTTTTACTCTGGCCTTATTTACCAGGCACTTGGCTTCCCTGTCGAGATGTTTACTGTGCTATTTGCCATCCCTCGTACTGTTGGCTGGCTCGCACACATGTCTGAGTTACTCAAAGACAAAGAGCAAAAGATCAGTCGTCCTCGCCAGTGGTACACCGGTGTCGATGAACGCAATTATGTGGAGATGAAAAAGCGCTAGTTAGCGCTGATATCAATCACAATTTTGCCAATATTGGCATTTGCTTCCATCCGCATATGACCTTGGGCAATGTCGGCAAAGTCATAGCGCTTATCAATCACTGGTTTGATCACCCCAGAATCAAACAACGGCAAGATTTCACTAGCAAAGCGCTGGCTGATTGCAATTTTTTCTTCAAGCGGTCGCGCGCGCAACACCGTGCCAGACAATTTGGCTCGCTTGCCCATCATTGCGCCGAGGTTAAACGAGATGTTTCCACCGGCCATGACACCCACTTGCACAATGTGGCCCTTGAGTGCCAGACACGCGACGTTGCGGTCGACATAATCTCCGCCGATTACGTCGAGCACCGCGTCTACGCCACGACCCATCGTCGCCACCTTCACAACATCTACGAAATCTTCAGTCTTGTAGTCAACAACTACGTCTGCGCCCAGCGCCTTGCATGCATCCACCTTGTTTGTTGAGCACGTAGCAATTACACGCGCACCGATTGCTTTACAAATCTGTATTGCCGCAGTTCCAACGCCCGAAGCCGCTGCATGCACAAGGGCCCAACGACCGTTTGTTAATCCACCCTGTACGACAAGTGCATCCCAAGCGGTAATAAAAACTTCGGGAATAGCAGCAGCATCAGCGAGTGAAACATCTACTGGAATACGCATTGCTTGACGCTCATGAATCACGAGTTGTTCGGCATACGCTCCTCCGCTCACAATTCCCATTACTTCGTCACCTAATTTCCATGCGCGGACTCGCGTACCGAGACCAATTACAGTTCCCGAAAATTCCATGCCGGGTACATCGTGCACATCTGGAAACGGGTTTGGATAAAAGCCCATTCGTTGTAACAAGTCTGCGCGATTAAGACTTGTGGCACGCACTCGAACAAGCACTTCCTCGGGGCTTGGAGTGGGCGCGTCGATGTCTTCAAATGTCAGTACCTCGACACCGCCATGACTTCGCAATACAACAGCGCGCATAATTTGATCTACGCCATGATCTTTTGCAAGCGACGATCTAGTGTCTCCAAAAACTCTTCGGTTGTTTGCCAAGGTGCGGCTTTACCGCCAACAAGCAATGACAAGTCTTTCGTCATCTCGCCTGCCTCAACAGCCTCAACACACACCTTTTCTACTTTGCGAGCAAAGTCAATAACTGCTGGCGTGCCATCCAATTTGCCACGATGCTCGAGACCTCGTGTCCACGCAAAGATCGA
>DFDK01000070.1:2806-15047 GCA_002367695.1 Acidimicrobium sp. UBA3029
GTGCCGTGTGCGGCTTCCGACTCCATCACACGACCGTCAGGAGTCATCAGTACCGAAGTCATCAAACCAAGCGAGCCAAAACCCTGCGCGACGATATCTGACTGCACGTCGCCGTCATAGTTCTTGCAAGCCCACACATAGCCGCCTTCCCATCTCAACATGCACGCAACCATGTCGTCAATGAGTCGATGCTCGTAGGTGAGCCCGGCTTTGTCGAACTGCTCTTTAAATTCTTGGTTGAAAACTTCTTCAAACAAATCTTTAAAGCGACCGTCATATGCCTTCAAGATCGTGTTCTTTGTGCTGAGGAACAACGGGTAGTTGCGCTGCAACGAATAGTTCATAGTTGCTCGCGCAAAATTGCGAATCGATTCATCAAAGTTATACATGCCCATCACGACTCCAGAACCGGCGAAATCGGCAATCTTCATTTCGATCGGTTTGCTTCCGTCTTTCGGCACGTACGTCATCGTCACGGTGCCTTCACCAGGAATACGAAAGTCGGTTGCCTTGTACTGATCGCCGTGAGCATGACGCCCAATCACAATCGGCTTTGTCCAGCCCGGTACCAACTTGGGAATATTGTTACAAATAATCGGCTCACGGAACACCACGCCGTCCAGAATGTTGCGGATAGTTCCATTTGGCGACTTCCACATTTGCTTTAAATTGAACTCTTTAACTCGAGCTTCGTCCGGAGTGATGGTCGCGCACTTGATACCAACGCCATGCTTCAAGATTGCATTTGCTGAGTCAATCGTTACCTGATCATTTGTTGCATCGCGATGCTCAATTCCTAGGTCGTAATACTCGAGGTTGATGTCGAGATACGGCAGGATCAAACGATCTTTAATGAACTTCCACATAATGCGAGTCATCTCGTCACCATCGAGCTCAACTACGGGATTAAGAACCTTGATTTTTGTGGCCATGAGGGGCTCCAACTTGTTGATCCGAATGCGACCGGAACTTATATCCGACTCCTAGAGAATACCCCCACAACGGCAGCGGGAGCGGGAGCGGGAGCGGCTTGGTACAGCCATGACAAGCGTTGACCACCTACCATCGGGAACATGGATTTTGAGTGGTCTCCGGAACATGTTGCATTGCGCACGCACGCACGCACTGTTGCCAACGATGCTGTCGCACGTTACGGCAGATTTAATGACACATGGATGAATGGTTACTCCAAAGATTTTTCTATAGAACTCGGAGCACTCGGTTGGATAGGAATGACTTGGCCGACCGAGTTTGGCGGTGGAGGTCGTCCAGCAATTGAGCGATTGATCGTTGCTGAAGAATTGATTGCCGCAGGGGCCCCTATTGCTGCTTCATGGTTTGCCGACCGACAGATGGGTCCTGCTCTCATTGCCTACGGCTCAAAACAGCAGCAAAATGAGTTCTTACCAAACATGCTTGCAGGCAAAACCACCTGGTGTATTGGTATGAGCGAGCCCAATGCAGGCAGCGACCTAGCTTCACTCAAAACCTTTGCGCAAGACGACGGCGATGAATGGGTCATAAATGGACAAAAGATCTGGACAAGCTTTGGTGAAGTAGCTGACTACTGCTATCTGATCTGTCGCACCAGCACTGATGGACCCCCTCACGCTGGTATTAGCGAAATTATCGTGCCGATGAACACCCCGGGAATTGATGTTCGACCTATCAAAGACATGACGACAAATAGTCATTTCTGCGAAGTGTTTTATACCGATGTTCGCGTACCTAAAGCAAACTTGGTCGGTGTGCAAGGTGGTGCGTTTTCGCAGACTATGCGACAACTCGAGCACGAACGTGGTGGCATTGACAGGCTTGTTTCCAATAAAGCTCTTTACGACACGGCTCGCAAGCGAGCCGACACAACCAACAGGGTCGTGCGTCAAGAAATTGCCAATATCGAAATCGGATATCGAATTGGGCGCATCCTTGTCATTCGCGAGACTCTCCGTCAAGCACCAGCGGGTTTCTCAGCTGCAACAAAATGTTTTTGCACCGAACTCGAAACCCGAATCGCCAACTTTGTATTCAGCACCCTTGGTATGGACGCAACGCTCTGGGACGACGTCACCCAAGGTCTTGCCTACGCATCTGGGTACACCATCATGGGCGGCACATCCAATGTGATGCGCAATATCCTGGGAGAGCGCGTACTGGGTCTGCCCAAAGAACCACCAGCTCAAAAAGCGCAAGCAGACCGCAACTAGAGTTTGATCATGCATCCAATAGAACTCTCTACCAAAGTTATCGATTCAGGAATTGCTGATCAACCCCTTAACCGTGTCACCAACGAGATCACCGAGCTTGAAACAGATCTCGCGATCGTCGAGAGCTTCAGCCACTCTGTTGTATGGGACACCGGCGACGGTCTTATGTGCTTTGATGCATCTGGTGCAGGAAGCGGAGAAGCAGTTGTTCAGTCCATTCGAACTTGGCGTACATCACCCATTTCGACTCTTGTATACACGCATGGCCACGCCGATCATGTGGGCGGCAGTTTCGCTTTTGCGAACGATGCCGCTTCAAAAGGTGCACCAACACCTCACGTAATCGGCCACGAAAATGTCAATAAACGCATCGACCGTTATAACACCACCAACGAGTGGAATCTGCGCATTAATCAACGCCAGTTCGGTGGCATCAAGTCAGACATGAAGCCAAACTCGGGCAACATGCGCGTATCACTGTCGCTCGGAGAGAGCACCCAGCAGTTTCTTCCGCTCGCCACACTTCGTCCCGACGAGTCGTTTACAGATCAACTCATTATTCAAGCAGGAAACACAACTGTCGAGTTTCATCACGCTCGCGGCGAAACAGACGACCATTTGTGGGGTTGGATACCCGAAAAGAAGTGGCTCTTCACAGGCGACTTCGTGATTTGGAATTACCCCAATGCAGGCAACCCTCAGAAGGTTCAGCGCTACGCACTTGAGTGGGCAACCGCATTGCGACGCATGATTGCTCAAGGTCCAGAGTTGTTACTACCCGCCCACGGATTACCAATCGAGGGCAAAAAGCGTATTGCCACCGTGCTTGATGACATTGCGACATCGCTCGAAACACTGGTTTTCCAAGTCATCGACATGATGAACGCGGGCGAAACTCTCGACACCATTATTCACTCAGTCAAAGTTCCGCAACACATTCTCGATAAGCCATATATGCGCCCGTTCTACGATGAGCCAGAGTTTGTCGTGCGCAATATTTGGCGGCTCTATGGAGGATGGTGGGACGGTGCAGCATCACGACTCAAGCCAGCGCCGGATGTTGTTGTGGCACAAGAACTCGCCCATCTTGCTGGCGGTGCACATGTATTGATGCAGCGTGCACTTGAATTAGCTGAGACCGACATACGCCTCGCATGTCACTTGGCCGACCTTGCGGGTTGGGCAGCCCCAGACGATGCATCTGTACATGCCGGTCGGGCAACCATTTACGGCAAACGTCGTTATAGCGAGATGTCGCTGATGAGCAAAGGTATCTACAAGGCCGCAGCTCGTGAATCTGAGGCCATTGTCAAGAATGCTGGTACTTGACAGCCAGAGCACAACATATGTAAGTGTTCATTTATGCATCACTTCTGGCCTACCCGCGTACACATCCTTTGCACATCACCTCAGCAAAAGGATCGCAAATGCACGAAAGCAACACAGCACCAAACAACCAGAACATCGTTCTAACAATGTCTGAGATCATCTCTGACGATGCCAAAAAGACTGCCACTCGCGGCGATGTCATGATGTTGGCAGTAACTACCGAAGCCGAATTCAGCAAGATGCGATCGTGGATCAGCGCACGATTCGACAAAGTTGACGCACGATTCGACAAAGTTGATGCAGATTTTGCCAAAGTTGACGCACGATTCGACAAAGTCGATGCAGATTTCACCAAAGTTGACGCACGATTCGACAAAATGAGCAGCGAGAATACACACAACACCAATCAGTTGCTTCGACGCAACACCGCTCAAGTGCTCTCCATCGCCATCAGCGCGGTTGGAGTCATTGCGGCACTGGTTGCCAACATCATTTTCTAGATCCCTAGTGGGCGCGACGGGACTCGAACCCGGGACCCCTACCATGTCGAGGTAGTGCTCTAACCAACTGAGCTACGCGCCCTTACTTGCGTGAAAGCCTACCCGTTTTAGGCGACGACCCGCAATCGCAAACTCACTTCATTAGCCATCAAACGGCCAGCACGAGTAAGCACAATCCTGTCACCCACTTGCGTAATTAAGTCGCTCATGATTTCTCGATCTTGCTCAGCGAGTGCATTAATTGGCACGCCATCGCGCACTCGNNAGTGGGCGCGACGGGACTCGAACCCGGGACCCCTACCATGTCGAGGTAGTGCTCTAACCAACTGAGCTACGCGCCCTTACTTGCGTAAAAGCATACCCGTTTTAGGCGACGACCCGCAATCGCAAACTCACTTCATTAGCCATTAGACGGCCAGCACGAGTAAGCACAATCCTGTCACCCACTTGCGTAATTAAGTCGCTCATGATTTCTCGATCTTGCTCAGCGAGTGCATTGATTGGCACGCCATCGCGCACTCGTACAAGCAACTGCAATGCTTCAAGTTTGCGTGTCTCGCTGTCGAGCATTTCGCTTGACGATTCGGGAATCTCACCTGCATTCACCATCTCGATATAACGGTCTGGTGTGCGCACATTCCACCATCGACGACCGTTTTTGTGGGCGTGCGCAGCACAACCAAAACCGTCATAGTTGCCTTGCAGCCAATACAGATAGTTGTGCTTGCATTCGTGGCCAGATTTTGCCCAGTTGGAGATCTCATAGTTTGTCAGTCCATTATTTGCGAACAACTCATCGACAATCTCATACTTGTCTGCTTGGTCATCGTTGTCGGGGTGTCTCCCTGGTTGAGTGGCAAGAGGTGTATTGGCTTCAACGGTGAGACCGTATGCCGAGACATGCGGTGGATCTAGCGCAACAACATCTGACACTGTGGTGCGCCAGTCGGCAATTGACTCACCTGCTGCACCATAAATGATGTCGAGATTGAACGTTGTGAACCCGGCTTCACGCACATATGCAACCGATCGGCGAACGTTTTCTGGATCGTGAGTACGACCCAACGCAGTCAATACATGTGGCACGGTCGACTGCACACCAATCGAAATTCGATTCACTCCGCCATCTCGATACGTGCGCATCATTTCGAGAGTGATGTTGTCGGGGTTGCACTCGACAGTCACTTCGGCATTTGTTGCCAGTGGAATATCTCGTATCACCGCAACCAGTTCTTCTGCCGGCACCATGCTTGGTGTACCGCCACCCACGAACACACTCGTTGCGGGAAGCATTCCTTGAGCCACAACCATGTTGATATGAATGCGCATTGCGCGCAAGTAATCACCTGTCAAATGATGACGGTCAGTAAATGTTGCAAACGCGCAATAGTCACATCTCTTTGAGCAAAACGGAATGTGCAGGTAAACACCGTGGGACGAGGCATCAAGTTGCATTAGGCGGCACAAACAGTAAGTCGAGTTCGGCCAGTTTGGTGCCCACATCGTCGATACTCACATCGAGCATCACAGCAATTGCCCGTGTGTCGTTGGCGCGAACTGTAATAACTTTGCCGTTGAAGTCTTGCCGCTGAACCTGGATCATTCGCAACAGACGCTCAAGCATCTTGAATTGATCACCTTCACGCGCAGACAATTTGGCAACATCGATGCGTAATTTCTTTGGCGCAGTAGTGCCTGGCTGAGCCGAATCTTCGCGCTGCTTGTCGCGAGGCAATAACTGATCAACCGTCACTCCATAAAAGCGCGCCAGGCGCTCGAGCCGCAACACACTTATAACGCGCTCCCCACGCTCATATGCACCCATAACCGACGCCTTGAATTCCTGCAGAGTTGACATCTCTACTTCGTTGAGCGACAAATTCTTTTGTTGACGAATACTGCGCAATCGCTCGCCCACCATGCGTGCATACGACTGCTCATCAAGTGGGTCGTTTACTGGCGTATTCACATCTCACCCCTTCGATATCGAGTCATCAACGCTCCTGCAACTATTGCAGCAGTTTCAGCCCTCAGCACGGATTCTCCGAGAGAAACGCGACTGACCGAATTGCCTAGTTCATCAGGGGCAAATCCACCTTCTGGGCCAACGACAATCGTGCGATGCACAGCCGATACCTCGACTCCGCCTGGTTCTGCAAATGCAACCTCATGACGTGAAGCCAAATCTGCGAGTTGAGTAACCGGATGCACTACGGGTAGCCAGACCCTTCGACTTTGCATCGAAGCCTCGTTTGCTACTCGTTGCAATCTGCCTGTTTGCTTTGCAGCTTTAGCGGAATCCCAGCGAACAACAGAACGAACTGTTGGTGCAAGCGGAATGATTTCATCTATTCCAAGTTCAGTGAGCTTTTGCACAATAAGTTCTGGCTTTTCACCCTTGACAGGAGCAAATGCAATACACAACGACCACTTTGGTGGCTCAATTACAAACAACTCACTTGTCGCACAAACATCACCGTCTTTGGTGATTGTTGCCGTTATCCACGCACCGACACCATTGCTTACCGTAATTTGATCAGTCGCTTTGACCCTGAGCACCTTGAGCAGATGATGCTGATCGTCGGTGCTTATGTTTGGTGTTTCTAGCGATTGAACAAAAACGTGAGCAGCACTTCGACGCAGTGTTTCGATCACAAAAATGCTGACTTGATCTTGGCTTTCAATTTGGAAGCCGTCTGTGTCACATGCTCACCGCGGGCCTCGGCATACCGAGTCAGCAGATCGCGCTCTGCATCACTGAGTTTGGTTGGCACTGCAATCACAATTTGTGCCCTTAAATTTCCTCGCCCCTTATTGCGGCTTCCCTGATTGAGATGTGGCACGCCTCGACTCTTGAGCAGAAACTCGCGCCCCTGCTGCACGCCAGGTGGAATTATCAGGTCTTCATCACCATCAAGCGTGCCCAGCACCAAGTG
The DNA here is from genome assembly GCA_002367695.1 of Acidimicrobium sp. UBA3029. Classification (GTDB taxonomy): domain Bacteria; phylum Actinomycetota; class Acidimicrobiia; order Acidimicrobiales; family Ilumatobacteraceae; genus UBA3006. Next base: position 9,779 of record DFDK01000070.1, read on the forward strand.
AGTTCCAAGTGCGGCCTGCGCAATTGAGATAATGACGTCAGTGACAAGATCGTCTTCTTCTCGGCGATATGTCTCGTGTTCAGCAACGCGCACATGCACATACAAATCCCCTGCACCACCACCACGAATGCCAACGGCACCACGACCACTTACGCGCAGCGTTTGTCCCGTATTGATACCGGCAGGCACTTCAACTGTGTGTTCTACATCTGTAATGATTCGACCATCACCTCTGCACGGGGCACATGGTGCATCAATAATTTGACCCATTCCATTGCATCGACCGCACGGCGCTGCGGTCACCATTTGGCCAAGCATGCTTTGACGCACTCGACGCACCTGACCTGCGCCACCGCACTCCGCGCAAGTCTTGGCTGATGTTCCTTTTTTGGCTCCGCTACCGGCACATTCATCACAGCGAATAGCAGAGCGCATCTTTACTTCTGTGCTGCAACCAAAGACAGCTTCTTCAAACGAAACATCTGCGACAACTTCTACATCTTGACCACGAGGTGGGCCCGATTGTTGTCGTTGACCACCACCGCCACCGAATGGTGAACCGCCACCAAAGAATGCTTCAAAGATGTCACCAAATCCGCCAGCGCTTCCGCCACCAAATGGATCGCCGGCATTGCCGCGACCGCCAACTCCCGCCTCGCCAAATTGGTCGTAGCGCGCACGCTTGTCCGAGTCAGAAAGTACTTCGTATGCGTGAGACACTTCTTTGAATTTGGATTCGGCTTCCGCGTTTCCGGGGTTTGCATCTGGGTGCAACTCTCGAGCACGTTTGCGATATGCGCGCTTAATTTCATCGGCATCAGCACCACGAGAAACGCCGAGCAGTTCATAAAAATCTGTAGACATAAAGATCAGCCCTCAGTAAGCCTTCGTCCAAGACGTTCACCAACAATGCCAACAGCGGCAAGCGCCTGCGGATAATTCATTCGCGTTGGCCCCAGCACTCCTACCGTGCCAAGCGTGGCACCGTCGACCACTACCGGCGAGAGCACCAACGAGCATGTAGCAAGGGGTTCGATGCCGTGTTCGGCTCCGATTGCAACCGACAAACCCCTGTTCAGCATGTCGCGCACAAGAGACACAACAACATATTGCTGTTCCAGTGTGTGCAGCACCGAGCGCACGATCTCTACAGCATCAAAGGCTTGTGCCATCGCAGATGCTCCACCGACAAACACTGACTCATCGACCCGTCGACCATTCATCGCGCGCACCACTTGTGCTGCAAGTGCATCAGCAATCACATCCCCCGATGTCATCAGCGGCAGTGACGCACCAAGCGCTTTTCCAATCATGATCCGACTGAGCGATTGCGATGCATCAGCCGTCTGATCATCGGTGATGGACGCATTAAGTTCAATCGGTTCGCTTTCAACAACACCGTTTGACAACACAACGACAACCATCGCCATGTGGGCACTCAGTCCAACGAGTTGAACAGAACGAACAACCGCGACTTCAGCTTTCGGCCCCATCACAACCGCTGCATAGTTCGTCATTTCGGCAAGCAGAGTGCTGGTGCGCTGTAATGTCTCTTCCAAACGTCCATGCGCGGTATCAAAAAACTGACCAATGCGATCCTGAGCCGCAAGTTCGAGAGTGCCCGAGGGTGTGAGGTTGTCAACAAAAAATCGATACCCCTTATCGGTGGGAATGCGCCCTGCCGATGTGTGTGGTTGAGCCAAATATCCCTCTTGTTCAAGGAAACTCATGTCGTTGCGCACCGTGGCCGACGAAACGTGCACGCCAGAAGTGTTGGCGATATGTGACGACCCAACAGGCTGTGCCGTCGAGATGTACTCCTCCACTACAGCGCGGAGAATGGCTGTTTTGCGGTCATCGAGCATCATTACAAGGATACCGAGACCAAACGCACCAATTGATGTGCCTCATTCCTTACCGGAGACCGCCTTGTAGCGATCGAGGGAAATAAGGCGCTCCACCGCATGGTCCACAATCGGCTCAATGTAGGGATTAAGCATTCCCAAACTCCACGGTGAATGCACATCCCCGTTCTCGAGCTCGCGCAGTTCAGGGATCCAATTGCGTACATATAAACCCTGCGGATCAAAACGTTCGCCCTGCGAAATGGGGTTAAAAATCCGAAAGTATGGCGATGCGTCCGTCCCGGTACCTGCTGTCCATTGCCAGCCGTGATTATTGGAAGCGATGTCGCCGTCGACAAGATGACGCATAAAAAACTTGGCGCCCCATTGCCATGGCAGATGTAAATCTTTAACCAAGAAACTCGCAACGATCATTCGCACACGGTTGTGCATCCAACCCGTTGCCAACATCTGTCGCATTCCTGCGTCAACGATTGGAAAACCGGTCTCGCCTTTGCACCATGCATCAAATCGCTTCACTGCATCAGCACCAGTGTCTTGCGTCATTTTATTCATCTTCGATTGCAAGTTTTCCCAAACGGTTCGGGGCTGATGAAAAAGTACATCTGCATAAAACTCACGCCAGCACAGTTCACTTCGAAAAACAGCATGCGATTTCGAATCGTCAAGCTCTGCAAGTAACGATCGCGGGTGCACGATTCCAAATCGTAAATACGGCGACAACTGACTAGTGCCATTGACATCTGGATTATTGCGCGTCTCGGCATAACTATTCAGTGCGCTATCACGAAAAGTTTCCCACACCTTCCACGCTGCGAGTTCCCCCGCAGGTGGCAGTACGGCACCGCACTCAGGTTCTGCTGGCAAATCTTCGGATGCGACAGTTGGTGCGCCCTGCCAAACAACTTTGGGCTGTGGCAACGGAGCCGACCAACCCTGTGACAACCAAATCTTGGAGAACGGAGTGAAAACCGCATACGGGGTGTTATCTGCCTTGCGCACCACACCAGGGTTGACTGCATACGCAGAGCCGATGCTGCGCAACTCTGCACCAACTGTGCGCAATGCCGCGTCAACCTGTGCGTCTCGAGACTGTCCGTACGGTGCAAAATCTTTTGCCGCAAACACTGCGGTCGCACCTACTTCTTGCGCAACTGCAGGCACTACATCAATTGGATCACCAGTGCGAACGACCAGTGCACCGCCCATTGAATTGTTCAACTCATGCAAATTTCGCAACAGAAACGCCAAGCGCGGTGCTCCGGAGCGCTCGAAAAACCGTGGGTCAATGACAAATAGCGGTGTCACTCTCCCAGTACTCGCAGCAGCGACTAAAGCCTCATTATCGGCTAGACGTAAGTCTCGCCTAAACCACATCACGGAATTATTTTTTGTCGACACCACTTCTCCAGATCCACACACTCATACTGATCCCCGAAATCACACCAATAATTCCACCATATCCAAGCGACCACTGCACACTCACGGCATCCGCCACCCAACCGGTAATCGGCCCGCCAATCGGTGTTGAGCCCAAAAATGCAACCGCACTGAGTGCGAGCATTCGCCCTCGCATGTCGGGCGGCGATTCATACTGAATGATCGAGTTTGCAGCTGAAATCATTGCGGCACCGCCGCAACCAAGTGGAATTGCCCACACAAACGCGACCCAAATATTTGGTGACCACGCCATTCCGATGTTCGCGACAGCCAACAACATCACATTCGTTGCTACCCACTTGTAGGTGACTTGATGCAACCGCGCTGTCAGCAATGCACCAATCAAGCTTCCGATGCTGGTAACTGCCAATACCCAGCCGTAAAACTTCGGATCACCCCACTCGGTGTCGGCAAGTTTTGGCAGTGACACGCCATAATTGAAAGCAAAGGTGCTCACTACCGTAAACACGATGAACAAAACGAGCAAACGTTCATTTTGTCGGACAAATCGCAATCCATCTCGAACCGGCGTGCCACCCACAGGTCGTAGCGGTGGCAAAAACATTTCCGATTTGCGCAATCCGATAACTCCGTACAACATCGTTGCATATGAAACACCGTTAATAATAAACAACCAGCCTGTGCCTAATGGACCAACCAGGGCTGCCGCAAGGGCCGGGCCAAAAATGCGCGAGCCCGTCATCACAGCAGTGTTTAGACTCATTGCGTTTGACATGTCTTGTTCCGGCACAAGTTCGGTCACGAGTCCGCGTCGTGCAGGGTTGTCAATCGCACCGATAACACCAAGTGTCCCGGTGAGCACAAAGACAATCGGTACGTTGATAATTCCCGTGAGGTCGCAGATTCCGAGCGTAATCGCCTGCATAGCGAGCAGAGACTGAGTAATGGTCGTAGTTCGCTGTCGGTTATACCTATCTGAAAGTGCGCCCGCCCACGCCCCAAATAACAGCATCGGCAAAAACTGCAATGCAGCATTAATGCCGAGGGCTACCGCACTTCCTGTAAGTCGGTAAAGCAAAAACGATGTTGCGGTCAGTTGCAACCACGAACCAATGCTGGAGAGAAGCAAACCAGCAAAAAATAAACGTGCGTTGAAACTTTTCAACGAGCGAAACATGCCACCATTTTTGGTCGGCTGCTCAGTCATCGAGTTTGAGTGCCGAAATGAATACATCGCCTGGCACTTCTACGCGGCCAATTGATTTCATTTTCTTCTTTCCTTCTTTTTGCTTTTCAAGCAGCTTGCGTTTTCTAGAAATATCGCCGCCATAACACTTCGCCAAAACATCCTTGCGCTTTGCCTTCACTGTCTCACGGGCAATAATGCGCCCACCGATCGCAGCCTGAATTGGAACATCAAACATTTGTCGCGGAATGAGCTCACGCAACTTTGCACACATTCGATTGCCATAGTCGTACGCCTTGTCGCGGTGCACGATTGTAGAAAACGCATCAGCCGGCAGTGCATTTAACAAAATATCTACACGCACTAAATCGGATGCTCGGTAACCAGCCAACTCATAGTCCAAACTTGCATAACCTTGTGAGCGGCTCTTGAGTTGGTCAAAGAAATCGACAACTACTTCTGCAAGCGGCATCGTGTACTGCATGTCAACGCGCTCCGGAGACAGATATTCGAGTTTGATTAACTCGCCGCGACGCTCCTGGCAGAGTTCCATCAGAGAACCGGTGTAATCCTTTGGCGTAATAATGCTGACTCGGAAAAACGGTTCTTCGATTGAACCTATATATACAGTCGCCGGCAAGTCTGCCGGGTTGTCGACCTTCACCTTTTCGCCATTTGTTTTAATGACCATGTATTCCACCGATGGCGCAGTTGCAATCAGCGCGAGATTGAATTCGCGCTCCAAACGCTCTTTCACGATCTCCATGTGCAATAGACCCAGAAATCCGCATCGAAAACCAAACCCAAGCGCACCCGA
>DFDK01000070.1:15304-23382 GCA_002367695.1 Acidimicrobium sp. UBA3029
AGAACTTCGGTTGCCGAATTGATTGCCGTCGTCACTGTCTCACCACTTCGTGCTTCACCAACATCTTTGATGCCAGCAATCAGATAGCCCACCTCGCCCGGCCCAAGCTCGGCGACTGGTGTCGACACCGGCATACGTGCACCGATCTCGATCACTTCATGCATGGCCTTTGTCTGCATGAACAGCAACTTGCTGCCACCATTCATTCGACCATTCATTACGCGAATGCTCGAAACCACACCCCGGTATGTGTCGTACTGCGAATCAAAGATCAGCGCCTGAAGTGGCGCATCGGCGTCACCCTTCGGCGGAGGAATGCGGACAATAATTTCGTCCAACAACTCGGGCACACCGACCCCAGTCTTTGCAGAGATTCGCAAGATATCTTCAGCAGGAATGCCTAAAACCTTTTCAATTTCCATCGCATATCGATCAGGGTCGGCAGCTGGCAAGTCGATCTTGTTCAGCACTGCAACAATTTCGAGATTGCTTTCAAGAGCCAAGTAACAGTTAGCAAGAGTTTGAGCTTCGATCCCCTGTGCGGCATCGACAACAAGTACTACACCTTCACATGCAGCAAGTGAACGACTCACCTCATATCCGAAGTCAACATGACCAGGTGTATCGATGAGATGAAACGTGTGGCCCTTCCAAGGCACGCGCACATTTTGCGCCTTGATCGTGATCCCTCGCTCGCGCTCGAGATCCATCGAGTCCAAATATTGGGCGCGCATGTCTCGTGATTGCACTGCCCCTGTCATCTCCAAAATTCGGTCGGACAGGGTCGACTTACCGTGGTCGATGTGGGCGATGATCGAGAAATTACGGATTGTTGCGAGATCCATTGATGCGATTCAGTTCTGCTGGACCAGGCTTTGTTGGTGACGATGGCGCTACAGCCCTCAAATTCTACAGTTGGGGCTGCGCCCTAGTCGCTGTTAGCCTGAACAGTCCTGAATTGTTCAGGCATCTAACGAAAGAATGGGTAGTCGAAGTGGCAAATATCAAGAGCCAAAAGAAGCGAATCCTCACCAACGCCAAGGCCACCTCGCGTAACCGCGCGACGAAGAGCGAAGTGCGTACACGATTAAAGAACGCCGCCGAGTCAATCGGTACTCCTGAAAACCCAGAGGCATTGCGCATCGCCGTAAAGCGCCTCGATATGGCCGCCTCAAAGCGTGTCATTCACCCTCGTCAAGCTGCTCGCAAAAAGAGCCGCCTGATGAAAAAAATCAACGCCGCGAAGTAAACCTTCCACCCGTTTTTGCATGTTGCGGTGCGCCGCCCATGCGACTCAATCTGGCTATCAAGATTTCCATTGTCAGTTCCTCTTGCAAGTCTTTACCTCCGCGCAAATCGATATCGGCCCTAGCAAGCAGTTGTAATGCTGCGGCAATATTGGCAGCGCCCAATCTCCTATAAGTCTCCAGATATTTCTTTCCCTGAAACTCGCTTTTTGCCCCGATGATTGTCATCGCTTCGCTTGCAGTGTGCACTTCTGGCCCATCAAGTTTGAGAAGTTTCACATAGTGATTATGCAAAATCGCCATCAACTGGAGAGGATGAGATTCACCACTTCGTATCATGCGGCGCAACATCGCAATTGCCTTAGCTGAGTTCGAGAGATCGATCGCATCGGTCAAATCCCAAGGCATGACACTGCCCTCTTGACCAAGGAACGGTTCTATTTCGTCTACGGTGAGTTTCTTATTGGTGCCATATGTTGAAACCAATACCTCGATAATCGAAGGAAGCCTGGCCTGGTCTTGACCCAGCCATTCAATCAACATCTTGAGTCCACCCGAGTCGACTTTGAGCCCAGATTCGGTCAATTGTTCTTGAAACCACATTGAGAGTTCATTGAAACGACTTGGTGGAGATGTATTTATAGTTGTCGCACCTGCTTGCTTGAGAGCATCAGTGATTGATTTTGCAAGCTTGCCCGATCCTGTGAGCACAAGTTGCGTGTCTTCAAGCGGCTGAGCAAGATATGCAAGCAAGGGTTTGAGCTGATCAACTGTTGCTTCACCAATACCGCGCAACACCACCACTCGCTCACCGCCAAAGAGCGAACCTGTCTGCGCTCCGATCATGGCGTTAGCAATTTCCTTTTCTCGTTCTTCGGCTCCAAGTGTTTCTAAATCATGACTGAGAAGCATGGTGTTGCGGTCGCCATCACCGATGAGCTGCGTGATGAGGTCGGTGAGTCTGGCCGAAACCAATCTGGTATCACTGCCCGTAATTAAGTAGATCGCCACGCCGATATTCTCGCAGAAATAACCAACAAAGCCACGATGCACCAACCATACGTATTGATGCTGCCGTGTAGCGACATCCGTTCGCCAAGCACAGCCACCCACCAAACCCAACGCACGGCGACCCCGACAGGCCACATCAGCGCAGTCACACAAATGGTCATAAACGCACCACCAGAGATTTGGGCCAATATTCCTGCCAACATCCCAAGCGGAATTCCTACCAACATCACCATGCCTGCGATGGGTACTGCCAACAAGTTGGTGACAAGCGCAATCACTGGCGCACTATGGAAAATAATTGCCGTAATTGGCATCACGCCCAACTGAGCGCCCATAGTTGTTGATAGTGCTATCGAAAACCAAGATGGCCCGGGGACGATCTTTGCGAGTTGTGGAGTGATGATCAGCAGCCCCAACGTTGCCGAACTCGACATCCAGAACCCAACCGACCACGCAAGCAGTGGGTCGCACACGATGAGCACAATGATTGCAAGTCCAAGCATGCGTCTCGCGGGTGTGTCGCGCCCGCGTGCTGTACCCAGAGCAACGAACCCAGCCATCATCGCTGCACGCAATACCGATGGCTCACCTCGAGTCACGACGGTAAACCACAGAAGCACAAACAGTGTCAGCCCAAATCGCCACGACGATCGAGCACGCATCAGTAACGGGCCCATCACTGTCAATAGAAATGCAACATTTTGTCCTGAAACTGCGGTGAGGTGCGACAAGCCGCTGTTTCGAAATGCTGTGATCATTGTCGCCGGTTGCTGTCGATCATCACCGATAATAAGGCCCATAAAAAGCGCACCTTCGTCACGAGGCATCGCTGCAGCAGATTTCGCCAACGCTGTGCGAATATTATTTGCGCTCAAATACAGCACCGCTCCATTGCCATAGCTTTCGCTCACATCACGAACGGCAAACATTCCTACAATGTGTCGGTAGGACAACCTGTGTTGTTTGCTCGCTTCAAGTCGCAAACGATCTCCAGAAACTCGAACAACCTCACCTGCCTGCCGATTACTCAATCTTCTGCCGGGCAGTCCATATGCATAGACGATGAACCTCTCGCCTTCTAGTTGCAACACGGTCTGCACGCCACCGTTGCGCCACTGTGGGTCTTCCACTACCTTCGCGAGGCCCTGAAACGAACCCAATTGTGGTTGTAAAAGTTGATGCCACGAACGAGCACCCAAACACACGCCAGCAAGCGCGAAGCAAACCATCGTTGCTGTGAAGAAGAGATTTCTTCTACGCCGTGCACGGTTGTGTTTACAAAACATCGCACTACCCACGACCAATGCAACACCAACACACACGCCAGCTACAAGATGATTTGCAATGTTTGCCGACATACGCGTGCACACCAACAACACAATTGCCAACACCAACACGTTGTTGTCGCTGGGTTGGAGCAGATGACCACCTTGACTACGTCGCATCTCGTACGATTGAGGTATGCCAGATGTAGAAACGTCGCAACCGCACGTGCGTTCTCCGCGCATAGTTGTTGACGGCATCATCGCTAACCGCAGTTTGATACGTAAGCGCGGCGGTGTAGCTGCTGTAGCGATTAGCGCCTCGCTCGCACTGGTTGGGCTCATCCTGTTGGCAATTCCTGGCTCACTGTTTGGCACGCTTGGCTATCTGGTCTTGGTGATTGCACTTCCCGCGCTGTCCATCGCAGGTGTTCCCGCTGTTTCTACATTTGCTAGTTATGTAATTGCCGCGTTGGCAAGTGCCGCCATCTGGTTCGCTCTTGGCCAAATGTCGGCGACACGAGCGACTCGTCGCGCAGTTGCTGGCTGGCCCGAATGGGCTCGCGAATTTAGGCCGCTTGCCATTGGCGTAGTAATTGGCGCCGTATTGGCTTTGGCGCTCAGCGGCATCGTGCTCGGCGCGTTGTAACACTCGCATTCACACACGCACTCGAGCGCGTATCGCCGAGAGTTTCGACCGCCCGATACCGCGCACATTGAGCAAATCATCGATCGATGCATAGGGTCCATTTGCATTGCGGTAATCAATAATGGCCTGAGCGGTCGATGGACCAACACCTGGCAGCGAATCAAGATCACTCAGTGACGCACTATTTAGATCAACAATTCTTGAATTAGTAGTTGCGTCGCCGCCACTACCACTACCACTACCACTACCTACAGTAGGAAGGTTGATGCCCGCATGTGGTCTCGGCAATGTCGCTCGAGGTGTGGAGCCAATTCGCGGAATGAAAACTTGTGCAGCATCTACGAGTGGTGCAGCAAGATTCACTACAACCAAATCGGCAGCAGCCGTAGCGCCACCAGCAGCTTGAAGTGCATCAAATATGCGCGCTGTTGTCAACAAAACATACACTCCTGGTTTCACCACCTCACCCGACACATACACAGTGATGCTCGCCGCAGACAATGCTCCGGTCACCAAACCTTCGGAGCCAGATTCAACAGGACTTGTGGTGAGAGAATTTTGAGCAATTGTTGATGTTGCAAATGGAATCATCGCTTCGGGGGGCGGCGGCGGTACACGCACCACCCACCAAACCCCGACGACCACAACGAGAACGCCAAATGCTGATGCCAGAATACGACTAAGCCCTACCCAATGAATGAGGTCAGTGAGTGGTCTTGGCACGACCCCATGTGTGCCGCAACTAGAAGAGTTGTGCGGTCAGTCTTTTTCGGTGGCCAGCGCTACGAGGGTCGTGTGGCCCCATCGCTTCCATGAGGTCCAGATACTTTTTGCGCGCGTCTTCATCGGCTTTAACTTGAGGGAGCAGGGCGGCCAGTTGCGCGTCATAATCATCAGTTGGCACAAATGCGGCGCGAGCAGCAGCAATTACAACACGAACATTGTCAGTCTCAGGCACCAAAGCAAGTACGCCAAGCGCACCAGTCACGTCGCCGTTCTTAAGCAATAGTTGAGCCAGCAGAATCGCAATACTCTCGTCGCCTGGCTTGAGCACGAAAGCTTCACGCAGACTTGCCTCGTCACCGGCACTCACCAGCGACTCCACAGTTGGTGCACCACCGTCTGGCATCAGTGACTGCACAAATTCGGCGATCACGTGCTCAGACTGCGCACCAACGAACCCATCCAACATTTCCCCATCTTTGAGCGCGTAAACCGCTGGAATTGACTGGATTTTAAATGCCGCTGAGATAGCCGGATTTTCGTCGACATTTACTTTGGCAAGTATCACCCTGCCCCCGGTTGCATCAATGAGTTTTTCAAGAATTGGCCCAATCGTCTTACATGGCCCACACCATGGTGCCCACAAGTCAACAATGACGGGCGTGGTCATTGACCGCTCTAAGACCTCTACCTGAAACGTTGCATCGGTTACATCGATCGCCATACCCACGACGCTACTGCCGAGTATGACATCGAGGCCTTACTTGACTAAGTTTGCTCATCAATGAATGATGCAACGCTCACGCCAGCAGGTCTCAATGCCGAGTCGGTAACTCGGTGGCTCTCAGCCAATGTTGCCGGATCCGTCGCACCTTTTCATTTTGAACTCATCGCTGGCGGCCACTCCAACCTCACGTTTAGCGTGACCGATAGCGCTAACCATCGCTACGTGTTGCGCCGACCGCCGCTCAGCCATGCTCTTGCCAGCGCTCACGACATGGGTCGCGAACACCGAGTGATCTCAGCACTACAGAATACGAAAGTTCCCGTAGCTCCCACACTTGCGATGTGCGATGACGTTTCGGTAAATGATGCACCGTTTTATGTGATGGGTTTTATCGACGGAATCATCGTTCGCGATCCAGACATAGCCTTGAAGATGCTCACTCCTGCCACTCGTCTACAGGCCAGCAACTCGCTCGTCGACACAATGGCGGCCATTCATGCCGTTGATCCTGTTGCCGTTGGGTTGGGTGAACTCGGTCGACACGACGGATACATTGAACGCCAACTCAAGCGTTGGTATTCACAATGGAATGCATCCAAGACACGAGAATTGACTGCGATAGATCGTGTACACGATGGTCTTCTCAAACACTTACCGGTGCAAGGTCCCGCAACGATCGTGCACGGCGACTATCGCCTTGATAACTGCATGATCAATAGTGAAGGTGACATCATTGCTGTACTCGACTGGGAGCTGTGCACACTCGGCGACCCACTCGCCGACCTTGGTCTGCTCATGGTGTATTGGAGCGGACCTACAGACGAACCTTCGGGCACCACATTTGGAACCACTACAGCCGAAGGTTTTTTGAACCGTGGACAACTCGCCGAGCGATATGCGCAAATTTCAGGTCGAGATATTTCACATTTGGATTACTACGTTGCATTTGCGTACTGGAAACTTGCCTGCATTATTGAAGGTGTCTACGCTCGCTACATTTCGGGTGCCATGGGAGAGCAGAGCGATACAACCGCTTTTGAACCATTCAAATTACAGGTTGAAGCATCGGCGCAAAAAGCTGAATTGTTATTGTCGCGCCTACAATGATCACACAATGAGCGACGCATTTCGCATTGCCCCGCAGTTTGGCAACACACTTCCTCGACTGAGCGATCCGCTCCTTGTCGTGATGTTTAGCGGATGGATCGACACATCCGTAGCTGCAGGTAATGCAATGGAAGCACTCATCGCCGAGACAGGCGCTACTGATTTACTCGAATTTGATACCGACTTATTTGTCGACTACCGCGCACGACGACCAACAATGGAACTTCGTGAGGGTGTCAACACCAAGCTCGACTGGTCTGCTCCACACATGATGATCGGTCACGATGTCAATCATCGCGATGTTCTGTTACTCACCGGCCCCGAGCCAGACTCTCGCTGGAAGCAATTTGCCGACGAAGTAGCCGCCCTCTCAACCACGCTCGGCGTGCGCCGTATGCTCGGCTTGGGTGCATACCCCGTTGCCACCCCGCACACTCGCGCGGTGCAGATCTCGTGTACTTCACCAAATGCTCAATTAATCCACACGCTTCCTTATATAAAGAGCTCACTCGATGTTCCTGCTGGCATGGAAGCAGCGCTCGAGCACGCGCTTCATAATCAAAACATTGATGCTCTGGGATTGTGGGCCCAAGTGCCGCATTATGTGGCGTCAATGGCGTACCCACCTGCTTCAGCGGCGCTACTCGGCGCGGTGTGCGATGTGGGTGGTCTGACGCTCGATTTCAGTGGCATCCTCGAACAAGCAGTTGTGCAACGCGAGCGCCTCGACCAGCTTGTGCGCACCAATCCAGAGCACGCAGCGATGCTTACCCAACTCGAGATTGCATTCGACACCGAGCACAGCGGCAATGGCACACTGACCACAGGCTTTGGCGGCGTTCCGCTTCCAAGCGGAGACGAACTTGCCGCCGAACTCGAAAAGTTTTTGCGCGAAAACCAAACAGACTGATGAAACTAGACGGCGGTATCCCAAGTTCATTGCACAACGCCGCATCAAGCGCCCAAGACCTAGAGCGCGCCGGCTACACAGGCGGTTGGACTGCCGAAACATCGCACGATCCGTTCTTACCGCTGCTTCTTGCCGCCGAGCACACCAGCACACTCGAGATCGGCACAAGTATCGCAGTTGCTTTCGCTCGTAATCCAATGACGCTTGCCAACACGGCATGGGACTTGCAGTCGTACTCTAAAGGCCGCTTCATTCTTGGTTTGGGCAGCCAAATCAAACCACACATCACCAAACGTTTCAGCATGGAGTGGAGCCACCCTGCTCCCCGCATGCGCGAGATGGTCTTGGCCATTCGTGCCATCTGGAACACCTGGATTACTGGAGCACCTCTCGAGTTTCGTGGCGAGTTTTATCAGCACACACTGATGACACCGTTTTTCGC
>DFDK01000070.1:23690-26270 GCA_002367695.1 Acidimicrobium sp. UBA3029
CGCGGTCGCGCCAAAGCTGGCAAGACCATGGATGGCTTTGAAATCGTCGGACCAAGCTTTGTTGTCACCGGCAATAGCGCGAACGAGATGCAACAAGCAGCCGCAGGCACACGCCAACAGATTGCTTTCTATGGATCAACCCCCGCCTATTCGGGTGTGCTCGAGTTGCATGGTTGGAACGATCTGCAACCTCAACTCAACGCGCTCTCTAAACAGGGAAAGTGGGTTGAGATGGGCGATCTCATCACCGACGAGATCCTCAACACGTTTGCTGTTGTTGGCGAACCCGAAACGATCGCGCCCGAACTCACCAAGCGCTACGGCGATGTCATCCAACGCCTCAGTTTCTATGCCCCATACTCAAGCGACCAAAGCCGCTGGGCACAAGTAATTGCCGACATCAAGTCGGTCTAAAACCGCCAAGAACTGCTCTCGGAGCCTACGACGAGTGTGTGCTGATTTATTGACAAAATGAACTAATTGGATGTTGAAACTTCAACTTTCCATTTTGTTCGCGTTGCAATCTTGATGTTTTTGCTTATCGGTGAATTGATCTGCACCGTGGAGCAGCCGTTCTTGAGCAAATAGGTTTTCAAACTTTCGTTTCGATTGTCGAAAATCACGGTGTTGGCAGAAGAATTGCGAATAGTTCAAAAACTGGCCAGTGAATAAAAGCGTTATCTAATTTGCTTGAGGATCGCTGACTGTTTTCAAGGTTCGGCCTGGCGGAACACTCTGTGGCACAACCCCTCCCGGAAAGAACGCTCGCGTATCTGTTCGCTCATTAATGCTGGCGAAAGCTTCAGCAAGTGCTTCTGAAGTCCACGCACCCTGCGTCGACCAATCTTGCTCAACGCTGAACGATCGATAGATCGCCACATCGGGACCTTCAATTGCAAATACCCTGCCAGTGAATCGACAGAGCGAACTTGCCAGATACACCACAAGAGGCGCCACGTGTTCAGGCGAATGTCGATCGAACCCATCCATTTCGGGCATCATTGCCAACACATTCGGAGATTCATTGACCATTCTGGTTCGCGCGCACGGAGCAATAGCATTTACACGCACTCCTAGCCGAGCAAGTTCTTGTGCATGGCTCATCGTGAGCGCGGCGATTGCCGATTTAGCAGCGCCATACACGCCTCCACCCACTGTCGGGTGCAAGCCAGCTGCAGAAGTGGTATTTACAATCGCGCGATGTGCCTCAACACCGACTTTGTTCCAGTAAGCCGCAGCAAAATGGCTCACAGCAAGTGTGCCCTTCAGATGAACACTCAGTTGTGAATCAACATCTTTTTCAGTGAGGTCAACAAGCGATGAAGGCCGATTATTGCCAGCGTTGTTAACCACAATGTCAAGACGGCCAAAATGTTGTACAGCTGTATCAATAATTGACTTTGCACCATCCCAGTCGGCAACGCTTGCCGTGTTGGGCACAGATTTTCCGCCGCGTGAGATTATTTCATTGACAACTCGATCAGCAGAGTTTGACTTTTCGCGCTCACCATCAACACTCGCACCGAAATCGTTGACAATCACTGAAGCGCCGTGCTGGGCAAAAGCGATTGCGTATTCGCGCCCCAGGCCGCTTCCCGCACCGGTGATTACCGCAACTCTGCCATCAAGACGACCCATCACCTCCATACAGTAATCAGGGCATTACGGTTTTGCTCTGTGAATATGTCGATGCAGTGGGTGACGTGGGATCAGGCAATGGTTACAGCAATCGCTTGCCTGATAACAGTTTCTGCGCTTCGTCGGTTTACTCGAAACAAGTTTCGAAGCACAATTATTGCTTGGTGCACAGAATTGGCACTGATTTCTGGTCTCTACACACTCTGGCGCCTAGCCATGACTCTCCCACTAGACCACGCACCGGGGGCAATTGAACGCGCCCATCAAATCAATGATCTACAACAGCACTTTTACCTACCAACCGAACTTTCTTTGCAGCATTTCGTGATGAAACATGAATGGCTGGCTCAGACGACAAATGCATTTTATGCAATTGCCCATGTACCCGCGACTGTTGTCTTCATGATCTGGTTGTTTTGGAGACACCGAGATGTGTACCCACGATGGCGCAATAGTTTGGCCATGCTGACCGCTGCGTGTCTCGTCATTCGTTATTTGCGTGTCGCACCTCCGCGCTTCCTACCTGAGCTTGGTTACATCGATCTTGCCTCGCGCTATGGGCTTTCGGTCTATGGACCTGTAGGCACTGGTGTCTCCGATCAATTTGCTGCAATGCCGTCGATACACGTGGGTTGGGCTGCACTAGTTTCGTTTGGCGTTGTTGCAGCATCATCGAGTAAGTGGCGATGGGTTTTCATGGCACATCTCGTGCTGACCATTTTTGCAGTCACTGCGACTGGCAACCATTGGTGGCTTGACAGTATCGCTGCAGTAGCCCTACTCGTTGTTGCCCTTCGTGTCGACGATAAATGGCTTTACGCGCTGCGTAATAGATCTAAGCCCATTGAGTCAATTGCTACTTCGTAATGCGCACGGTGTCGACGTCACCAGTTTTGGTAAGCGTCACCGTTATTCCCTTATAAGTCACAGTGTCGCCTTGTA
>DFDK01000083.1 GCA_002367695.1 Acidimicrobium sp. UBA3029
GCCCCAATTGCTTCATCCATCACCAGTTGCAGGGCTGGCGTGTCAAAGATGGGCATCAATTCTTTCGGTACCGCCTTGGTCGCAGGCAGAAACCTCGTCCCCAACCCAGCAGCGGGAATAACAGCGGTGTGCATTGCCATCCTTGCATCCTAGAATTGTTGACCTGATGCCAACGTATGTCTACAAATTCATTGATTCTGGTGAGACGATTGAGATCTACCAGGCTTTCACCGACGACCCATTGACCGAGTTGGCTCACCCACAAGACGGTGTTGTAAAGCCAGTCAAAAAGGTGTTTACCCCTGTGGGCGTTTCATTTAAGGGTGGCGGTTTCTACAAGACCGACAGCAAATCGACCTCGAGTAGCACTACCCCAGCGTCAACTTCGCCAACGTCTACTGGCACCTCGGCGCCAGCAGCATCCGAAAACACGACAGCCGCACCCGCCGCCGCACCCGCCGCCGCACCCGCCAGCACACCCGCTTCGTAACACAGTTTTATTACCCCGCATTTTTAGTGTGCCTCGCGCACACAACAATGCATGAACAACAAACATGTCCCGGCATCGTTGCACAAACTTTTAAAAACCATCGCTCCCGTCATTGTACGTATTCGCGAAACAAGCGCAGCCAACTACATGGCGTTGTGCCGCAACAACCGTCGTCGACTGCAAGTCATTGCGGGTCTCTCATTTTGTGCAGGTTTGACTTTTTTTGTGACGTTGTCGCGGATGCAATCGGCTACAGCATCACTCGGATTAACCACGCCAGTACTCATTGCAACAAGCGGCATTAAGCCAGGCGACATCATCACCACACAATTATTTAGTCTGCGCACATTTCCTCGTTCTGCGGTTGCTCCAACCGCACTGCACCATATGCAATTTGGTTTAGTTGCACAACAATCAATCTCGATTGGCGAATTACTCACCACCACGAATACCGGCACGAGCACTTCTAAACAGTTGCAACTTCCAGCCGGTTTTCGGTCAGTGGCCATCGTCCCACCTGCGGCATTACCACCAATGCACGTTGGCGATCATGTTGACATCATCGCTAACGGCGTAGTGCTTGCTACCGATGCGCTCGTGTTAAGCCTGATCGAAAACACAACCGTTGTAATAGTTGCTGTGACTGCAGAACTTTCTGCAGCAGTTGCCAGCGCCGCAGCAATTGGCGACGCAACGTTGGTGGTGTCGAGTTAGCGAACTTGTCTAACGAATTGAGCTTGCAGCGAGCAACAACACGCCTGTGCCAATAAGTACTCGATAAATAACGAACCCATTAAAGCTACGACTGCGCAACACGCGCATCATTCCCCACATCGCAATCCAACCAGAGATACCTGCAGTAACAATGCCGACAATCATTGGTGTGAGTAAGCCCTCGGGTATGCCGTCTTTGGCAAGTTTGGCCAACTTAAACAACACCGCTCCGCCAATCACTGGCACACTCATCAAAAAGCTCACTCGTGCAGCGGCATCGCGTGTAAAACCAAACTTGCGCGCCGCAGTAATAGTGATGCCTGAGCGTGAGGTGCCCGGATTGAGGGCGATGACTTGGGCAAGACCGATCAGCATTGCATCACGTGCGGTAAACGAGCTTTCTGTACGCTCGCCAGCTAAGCGGTCGGCCAACAACAACACAAGACCAAACACGATGAGCGAAATAGCAATCATTACTGGCGTACCGAGTTTTTCGGTCACCCATTGTTCGCCAATTGTGCCTGCTATGCCTGCAGGAATCGCTGATGCAACAAAGAGCCACGCCCTTCGGCCCATCTGTTTGTCTGCGCGTTTTGGTGCAACAACAATGCGAATACCCTCGCGCACATAACCAATAAGTTCTTGGCGCAAGTAGAACAACACCGCGAACAATGTGCCCAAATGCAATGAAGTGTCAAACGCTTTTTCTACTGCAGCGCCATTGGCCAGATTACCAAAGTCATTCCATCCAAATAACCACGGCACCAAAGCCAGGTGACCACTGGATGAAATAGGTAAGAACTCTGAGAGCCCTTGCACCAACCCAAGGATGATTGCGTGCAGAATTGGCATGAGTACAGGTTTAGTAGATCGTGTTAAACAAAGATGGTTTCAAGGTCGTGCAGTCCTTCAAACGCACTGTCTTGGGTCACTAATGGAATTCCTTGCTGAATTGCAGTCGCGGCTATCCACAAGTCATTCTCGGTTATTTGCCGTTTTCCTCCACGCAAAGACGCCCGCAGACCGGCCCAGATGTTTGCAACTTCAATCGTAATTTCGAGCGCTTCAAGAGTTGCTGCATGCTGATATGTGGCCATCCGAATCTTCTTCTGCTCTAGGTTGGCCGCCTTGTAAATGCCATGCTGCAATTCTGCGAGTGTGATGACCGAAACGGAAATCTCATCGGGCATGCTCGCGACGTCCAGAGGTCTTCTCGTTTCACGAGAAATAAAGATGTTGGTGTCAAGCAACCCGCGCGTCACTTTGTGCCATCCCACATCGCATCAGTTCGTCGATCAAGCTCTGCCATCGTCGGAAGCCCTTCGCGAATATCGCGCAACATTGCGGCATCGGCTTGTACGAAATCTGCAAAGAAAATCTCTTTTCGTACCCACTTTGGCTTGCTTGGAACAGGTTGCAACTCTGCCATTGGTATGCCGTCAACAGTTATCACGATCGTTTCTCCTTTGTTTGCGCGCGTGATGAGGTCACGCGTGTTATTTCGCAATTCGCGGGAAGGCACTTCGGTCATTTTCGAACTGTAGCACATATGCTACAGCAGGGGTACTACGCGGTTATTTACTCGCTACTGACCGCTCGTTACTGACCACTCGCTATTGACCGCTCATGGTCACGTCGCTGATCACGAGTGTCAAGCCCACAGCACGTGATGGCAACCAGTCGATGTCGCCGCCAATGGCCACGATGTCGAGCAACATACGTTGCAGTGTCGAAGCAATAGTGAACTCGCGCACAGGCTCGGCAACTGCACCATTACGAATCATCATGCCCGATGCGCCAGTAGAGAAGTCACCAGAGATTGGGTTAACACCGCTGTGCAGGCCCTGCACCATCTGAATCCATACGCCGTCATCAACACCCTTAATCAACTCTTCTTGGCTCTTTGTACCCGGCTGCAATTGCATCGCCAAACAACCAACGCCAGGTGTGCCGCCAAAGCCACCACGTGTTGCATTACCCGTGCTCTTTGTGCCGGTGCGGCGCGCGCTGTAACTCGACTGCACAAACATCTTGAGCACACCATTTTCAATCAACACATTGCGACGCGCAGCCAAACCTTCACCGTCAATGTCGGTTGCTGTGTATGCAAGTGGGTTTGTTGGGTCATCAACCAGCGTGATGCGTGGGTCTGCAACTGTTTCACCAAGTTTGTCGGCAAAAAAACTGCGGCCCTTCGAAACGTTTTCTCCGTTGAGCGTGCTCGACAGCACTCCCAAAAATTGCGACGTCACGTATGGGTCGAGAACTACTGTGGTGCGTTTGCTTGGCGGCTTAACAGCGCCCAACAAACGTGTTGCACGGTCAGCAGCTTCGCGCGCGGCCTTGGGCAAATTGAATTCTTTTGGCGAGTCGCCAACTGAAAAACTAAAACCTGTCTGTGTCTCATCGCCATCGTCGGCAAGCGTGCTCACCGATACGTAGCACGAATTGCCTCGCCCACTTTCGCGAATGCCTGTAGTGGTTGCAACCGCAACTTCACCCCAACCATCGTCGTAGTTCGATTCTTCAACGCGCACACGCGAGTCCATGCCAAGCGTAAGTTTTTCGAGTTCTTTTGTGAGCGAGATCTTGTCGGCAGTTGCGTACGCAGCCAATTCGTCGTCCCAAAACTTTTGCGGAATTTGAGCAACACCGTCTGGTTCGGCAAGCCCTGCGTATTCATCGGGTGTTCCGAATGCCACGTTGTCACGCGCATCGGCGAGCACTTCAGCAATTGCGTCGGCATCGAGCGTGCCCGCATAGGCAAAGCCCGTGCGACCATTTTTGATCACGCGAATACCGATGCCCTCACTTTGTGCCGAAACAAAATGCTCTACTTCGCCTTCATACACGCGTACTGCTGTCTCGCCACCACGGCTGACATAGGCCTCAATTTGCTCGCCCGTCTTGGCTGTTGCGACTACTCGGTCAACAATTGCCTGCAGATCCGGAACGCTATTACTTGAGCTATTGCTCATGCGGCGGTTCCACCAATGGTCATTGCCTTTACACGCAGTGTTGGTTGTCCATCACCCACTGGCACACCCTGGCCATCTTTTCCGCACATGCCTGGGTTGCCCATTGCAAAGTCGTTACCAAGCAAGTCAATGTCTTTCAACACCTGTGGTCCGTTGCCGATCAAGTTGCTTTCACGTAGCGGCTCAGTGATCTCGCCGTTTTCGATGAGGTATGCCTCGACCATGCCAAACACAAAGTCGCCGCTTGCGGTATCAACACTTCCGCCGCCAAGCTTGGCCACGTACACGCCGTGTTCGGTTGCGCGCACGATGTCATCTGGGTTTTCGGTTCCGTTGGTCACAAATGTGTTGGTCATGCGCACCATCGGTAAGTCTGCATAGCTTTGGCGGCGACCGTTGCCGCTTTGGCGACGGTTCTCTTTGCGTGCTCGCAAAAAGTCCCACATGTAGTCAGTCAAAATTCCATTTTCGATCAACACATTGCGTTGCGATGGATGACCTTCGTCATCGATGCCAATTGCGCCCCACTCGCCGCTCATTGTTCCGTCATCAATCAGTGTCACGAGTGGTGATGCAACGAGTTCACCCATCTTGCCGCGATACACGCTTGCGCCTTTGCCAACTAAGTCCGCTTCGAGACCATGTCCACATGCTTCGTGAAACAACACGCCGCCACTGCCCTGCTTGATCACAACAGGTAGCGAACCCGATGGTGCAGGACGGGCCTGCAGTTTGACGATTGCTTGCTTGGCGGCACGTATTGCCATCTCTTCAACATCGTTTTCATCAAACAACTCAAATCCAATGGTGTGGCCAAGCGAGTCATAACCGGTTTGCATTCCAGCATCGCCGGTTGCCACAACGCTCACTCGAAACAAGGTGCGCACTTGATCGTCGGCGCTAAACACACCGTCGCTATTGGCAACCAAAATGCGCTTGTACGAGTCGCCATAACCTGCCGATACCTGCACGATCGCACCGTCGATAGACCGAGCAGCAGCATTAGCCCTCTCGAGCAGCGCAACTTTGCTGGCCTTTGGCACATCACTTGGTGCAATGCGCACGTTGTTGACTGGGTGCCTCAATAGCGGTTGCAGCGCAATCTTGTGCACTCCGCCATCACCTTGGCGCGCTGCAGCAGCAGCAGCTTCAGCAGCGGCAAGCAACCCACGCTCCGACAAATCTGAAGTATGGGCAAAACCTGTTGTTTCTCCTGCGACAACACGAATGCCGGCGCCACGGTCGCGGCCGCTCGTCACCTGCTCGACCTTGCCATCATCGAGCCCAGCAGAGGTGGAGCGCTTGTCTTCTATATAGATCTCCGAAAACTCGGCCCCGGTGCTCCGACCCTTAGCCAATACTTTGGCTATTACATCGGCTTCAATAAGATTTGCTTGGGTACTTACGGGCGCATTAATAGTCATGCTTGTCAGCCTACAATTTTTATGTGACAAGCAGCCCGAAGCCAGTAACTGCAGTTGCGGTTGCCATGCCACGCCGACACCGCACACTGTGGTGGAAAGAGGCGCTCATTGTCGCTGTGTTTTATACCACATACACACTGATTCGAAACCGATTTGGTTCGGCGTTGGTTAACGGTGCGGACATTCCACTCCATTCATTTACTAATGCAGTGCGTGTGATCCGCATTGAACGCGCACTCGGTCTTTTTCACGAAGAGTCGATTCAAGATTTCTTCCTCCCACATGTTTGGCTAATCAAAGTCATGAACACGTATTACGGCACTGCGCATTTCTTTGTAACGCTTGGTGTATTTGTGTTGTTGTTTCGACGCAGACCAGATGTGTTCGGTCAGTGGCGCAATGTGTTGGCCGCTATGACAGCACTTGCCATTGTTGGCTTTATTTTATTTCCCCTGATGCCACCACGACTTCTCGATGCACCGTGCCCCCAAATTGGTATCAACTTTGGTGGAGCATGTATTCCTCACGAGATGCGCAACTACAACGGTGCACTGAACTTCGGATTTGAAGACACGGTCGAGATATACGGCGGACCACTGCAATTCAATAGCGGTGCGGCGGCAAAACTTTCCAATCAATATGCAGCAATGCCTTCATTGCATATTGGTTGGTCGATGTGGTGTGTATTTGCACTGTGGTCATTTACCAAAAAGCGATGGCAACGCATTGCACTATTTTTATATCCGATGCTGACCTTGTTCTGCATCATTGTCACCGCTAACCATTTTTGGCTCGATGGTTTGGGCGGATTAATTGTCTTTGGAGTTGGCTACGTAATGGGAACGAGACTCCATCGATGGAACCATCGCAGGCTCGACCTGCAGTTGGAAGCCCAAATGGCCTCGCATCCGTCTCGTTAGTCACAACCCCAAATCGCCTTATTAGCGCGGCGGGTTGGTCAGATAGCGTAGTAATCCATGGTTCTTGAAGTAATCCGCCAACCCAGCGATTTGCGAGGTTTGACCACTACCGAACTCGAGCAACTGGCTGCCGAGATCCGTGATTTTATAGTGGCTGCAGTTTCCGAAACGGGTGGCCATCTCGGTTCCAACTTGGGTGCAGTCGAACTCACACTTGCATTGCACCGCGTATTTGATTCGCCGCGTGACGCCATCTTGTGGGACACAGGACATCAGGCCTACATTCACAAAATTGTTACGGGTAGGCGCGGGGGCTTTAGCCAATTGCGCCAAGCAGGTGGCATTTCTGGATATCCAAGTCGTGAAGAAAGTGTGCATGACTTCATCGAAAATAGTCATGCATCAACTGTGCTCAGTTATGCATACGGTCTTGCCGTTGCGCGCGATGCCGGCCAAACACCAGATCGCCGGCACATCGTTGCTGTGATTGGTGACGGTTCGATGACGGGCGGCATGGCATATGAGGCGCTCAATAATCTCGGACATTCGAGCAAGCGAGTCATCATTGTGCTCAACGACAATGGTCGTAGCTATGCGCCGACGATTTCAAATCTTTCTCAAGGTGCACCCGGCGAGCGAGTAACACGAAAACTTTCCAAAACACTTATCGGCATTCGCATCAATCCTGTGTACGTTCGGCGCCAACGCAAGATCGAAAAATTTCTCAAAAATATTCCGCTTATCGGCACGCAAGCCGAGCGAGGAATGGAAGCATTCAAAGCTGGCGTTCGAGAGTTTTTGCAACCTCCAGCATTTTTCGAAGCACTCGGTGTTCGCTACATCGGTCCAATAGATGGTCACGACATTGAAGCAATGGAGCACGCATTTTCTGCGGCCGAGCAACGCGTCGAAGAGGGTCCAGTTGTCATTCATGTTTTTACCGAAAAGGGTCGTGGCTACTCGCCCGCCGAAGATGACGATGAAAAACATTTGCACGACGCACCGATATTTGACCCAATCAATGGTCCACCAAAATCTGTGCCAACTGGTTATACCGAAGCATTTGCCGACACCATCATCAAACTTGCCGAGCAAGATGCACGCATCGTTGCAATCACTGCCGCGATGCCCGGGCCAACAGGCTTGATTCAGTTTCAAGAACATTTTCCAGATCGTTTCTTCGACGTAGGAATCGCCGAACAACATGCAGTTACTGCAGCTGCCGGCATGGCCATGGGTGGCATGCGCCCCGTCGTTGCGTTGTACTCAACATTTCTCAATCGCGCATGGGACCAAGTTGTCTACGACGTTGCACTCCACCGATTGCCTGTTATCTTCTGCATTGATCGCGCAGGCATTACAGGAGACGACGGCCCAAGCCATCACGGTGTTTACGACATGGCACTGCTCTCCAAAGTGCCCGGCATGCGCGTGCTCGCGCCGTCGAGCACTCAAGACTTGCAACAGATGCTGAGCGACGCCATTTCGCTCGCCGACACTGGCCCGGTTGCTATTCGATACCCAAAGGGATTGGCTCGCAATGTCGATGAAAACGACATCGGTTCGGGCCTGCAGGCTCGAAAACTTATCAATGGCACAACCCAGCGCGTGTGTATTTTGGCAATAGGCAAAATGGTCGGTGCCGCTCTCGAGGCCGCCGAAACACTCAAGTCCAGCAATATCGATGTGACGGTGTGGGACGTGCGCTCGTGCGCCCCGCTCGACCCAACAATGATCTCAGATGCGATGCAACACGACCTTGTCATTACCGCGGAAGACGGCATTCGTGACGGCGGCATTGGCATGACGATCGAGAACACGATCAACGACACAAGCAATAACATGAGCAAATCATCAACGGCACATAAGCGCCCGGTTGTTCATGTGATGGGCGTACCTACCAAGTTTGTTGCCACGGCCAAGCCGAAGGTCATCCTTCACCAAATGGGCCTCGACTCAGAAGGCATAGTTGCTCAAGTTTTACGCGCATTAAGCAACGATTAACCGTGTCAAACCTGCAAGAAGATTTTGCCTTAGCGGTCAGGGCAACAGATGCGGCAGACCAAATAAGTCTTGCGGGCTTTTCGTCCCGATCATTTGGGGTTTCGCGCAAGGCCGACAACAGCGAGGTCACCGAAATCGACCGCGCGACAGAGAAGGCAATTGTTGAAGTGTTTACAGCCGAGCGACCTGGCTATGGCATTTTTGGCGAGGAATATGGGGTTTCTGGGCCAGCCAATGCCGAGTATCAGTGGGTCATCGACCCGATTGATGGCACCACCAACTTTGTGCGCGGCGTACCGGTGTGGGCAACGCTCATTGCATTGGTGCATAACGGCGTGCCCGTGTTGGGCGTGGTCTCTGCACCTGCAATGGGGTTTCGTTGGTGGGCGACTACTGGCGACGGCGCATTCTTCTCAAATGCTGGTCGCGATGCCACTCGTATATATGTATCGAAAACACAAACCATCGCTGAAGCTCACGTGAGCACGACCCCCAATGTGGGTTGGCAAGCAGTTGGTGGCATCCCCAAGTTGGTACAGCTACAAACTGATGCATTACGTGCACGTGGCTTCGGAGATTTTTGGCAGCACATGCTCGTTGCTCAGGGTGCCATCGATGTTGCAGTTGATGTAATTGGTCTTCAGCCATACGACAACGCAGCCATCTACCCCATCGTGCAAGAAGCAGGCGGCACCATCACCAATCGTTTTGGTGTAGCCGACTGGCGAGCCGACTCATCGGTCAGCAGTAACGGAATCCTGCATTCCGAAACCATTGCCCGCTTGCAATAAGTTACGTGGCATCCTCAGCTATTGGCGTAGAACCCGTTTTTCGAAGTTGTAGCAACATTCTTGCTGCGATGACGACCAACAGCACCGCAAACAAAAAGTTTGACAAAGCAGCTGACATCATTGATGCGATCCAGCCGCCAATAACTGCGGCAAATATTCCAGTAACGCTGACCAGAAATGCTGCAGTTAAATCTGTATTTTTGTTTGAAAGGTTCTGAAGTGTTCCGCTCAGCGCTGTAGGTATTACAACCGCGAGCGCTGTTCCTTTAGCCACTGCCGGTGGAACATGAAAAATAATAATCATGATTGGAACTGTGATCAAACCTCCGCCAATTCCCAGCATTCCAGCTAGCGCACCAACGAAAAATCCAATCACGACGAGAGCAACTGCTGAGCCAGCATCAATTACCGTTACTCCGGTTGTATCAATTTCGAAAAACATGCGAATTCCCGCAATTGCAAGGACCGCTACGAACAACATTGTGAGTACGCGCTTTGGCAAAACAGTCAATAATCGAGCACCGACCAACGCACCAACAATCGACCCAATCGCCAGCCAGATAGTTACAGTCCAATTAATGTGATCATGTGCCCAATAGGTCATGATGCTTGCCATCGAAATTGGAAGAACTCCAGCTAATGAAGTGCCGTGTGCACGTCGCTGATCCATCTTGAGTGCAAACATCAGACCAGGAACAATGATGATGCCACCACCAAGACCGAACATGCCCGAGAGTAAGCCGGCGCCGATACCAAAGCCCATCAACATGATGGCGCGCTTTCTCTCAATCTTCACTTGACTAGTTTGCTAGATAGGCCGTTGCGCAACAGCATCGAAATCTCGCGCACAGCCCTGACATGGACTTGGGCTTGTCGTGTTGACAAGGTTTTGCCCAACTCAACAACAAACGCCATTCCATTTTTTACACTGCGTCTTTGCCAAGTCGCAGCCACACCTGTGTAGGTGCCGCCTGTAATCCGCTTGATCGGTATGCCCGTGAGTCGCGAATATGTTGAGCGCATCGTGCCCTCAAGACCAGTGCCTGGCGAGATGATGTTGAGATCTTGGTGATACCAAATGCCCAGAGCCGGCTTAATTTCGCGCATAAATGCAACGACGGCTTTGGTCTCTGGCTCTGACGCTTTGCTTTTGCCAGCAAATTGCCAATACCCCGGCTTGCCCATCTTGGCCCAGTTATATGGAAAGTTGCGATTGAGATCGACCTGATTTGCATTACCACGTTGGTCGAGCGCAGTGCCATCTGGGTTCATGGTGGGGACAATCCACAAATCAATCCCCTTCGGCACGACCGACTCTTGGAGTTTGTCAGTGATCAGAAGTCCTGCTGCTTCGTTGCCGTGAATCACGCCGACCACCACTACAACTACTCCACCTTTTGTACCGAGTCGCACGGCTTCTATCGGCTTACCCATCACCGAGGTTCCGATAACACGTCGCTCTAGAAACGATGACGATTGTGCATGCGCAGATTGCGCAACAACTGCCGTCCCAAACAATCCAATTACTACTGCAAACGCTCTCAGTTTGCGCAAGCAATCCCACCGGCAAGAACAAAATTATTAGTGACTTCGTACAGCACAACACTTTGGCCCGGCGCAATTCGGCGCTGAGGTTCGCGCCAAGTCAGGCGAATCTC
>DFDK01000026.1:0-8062 GCA_002367695.1 Acidimicrobium sp. UBA3029
TCGCCGGCAACATCTGCCACTCTCGATATCACGTTTACTGCCCGTACCCAGCCCTATCAATTGCGCCGCGGCACGATGAAGGCGGGACATGAAATTGTTTGGGATCAGTCGCATATGTTTCAAAGTGGCACGTATAACGGCACGTACACATATAAAGGTCAGACGCATAAAGTTGAAAACTGGTGGGGTCAGCGCGATCACTCATGGGGTATTCGCGCGCACGGCCGGTGCCCGATGTGGATGTGGTTGGCGATTCAGTTGCCCGAGGGGATGCTAGGAGTTTGGAATTGGGAATACCCAAATGGGGCTCGCGTGTACACCGATGGCTGTTTTGCGCCTTCTGATGGCAGCGATCCAATTCCCGTTATCGGATTTGAGCATGACTTGCAGTGGCAAGACGAGAACGAGAACGAAACGTCGTATGACCGCTTTGGTGAAAACGTGCATGGACTTGGTGGCGTAGTGCACTTCACATTGCAGGGTGGTCGTAAAATTACTGTTACCGCGCAAGGTAAATGGGCTCAAAGGTATTCGGACATTACAAATCGCACAGGTGCGGCACTCGGTGGTGGTCTAAGCGAAATGGTGGTCACGACTTCTGACGGCACGAAGGGCACAGCCATCTACGAGGTGACGGGCAGTTGGCATCACAAATATTTCCCTTTGGCAAGAGGCGAGCATTTGCCACCCAATGGCATCACGCCAGGCGAAAACGAAATAGCTCGCTAGATCTGTACTGGCAACTATTTGCCAGAGAGTGCAGCAACCACTGGCGCAAACTTTTCGACATCTTCGCCACCGACGATGACATACGAAAAGCCCCAGCGCTCGCGACGAGCAATCAGGTCTTCGATCAGTTTCGAAGGAGGCCCCATGAGAGCAAACGGTGTTTCGGCAACCATCGATTCTTCGACACCCATGCCAGCAGAGAGTCGCGAGATTGCACCAGCTGCATCTTCAGTGATGTTGACCAGAAACGCACGAATGTTCATCTCGACATGATCGATGCGGGTGCCAACTGCATCGCGAACGATGTCAACTTTTGCATCAACGGCCTCAGCAGTCATGGTTGAAATCGCTTCTGGCCCAACTGCTCCTGCACTCATGGTTGCATTGATGCCAATGATGTCTGCAACTTGTGCGGCATAGGTGAGGACACGCTTGCCACCGCCACCGATGAGGATTGGCGGGCATGGTGCTTGGACTGGTTTTGGTGAGCCGTCGTAATCGGTAATGGTGTAATGCTTGCCAGCGTACGAAAACGCGCCTTGCGCGAAACATCCTTTCATTACGTCAATACCTTCGATCATGCGTTCGATGCGAAGTCCGGCGCGCTCGTATGGAATACCAGATTGCTCGTAATCAGAAATCATCCAACCAGCGCCAATGCCCAACTCGAGTCGACCTTCAGACAATAAGTCCATCGTTGCGAGTTCTTTGGCTAATACAACTGGATGTTTGTAGTCGTTGTCCCATACAAGAGCGCCAACTCGAAGTGTCGTTGTTGCGTCGGCCACACTCATGAGCGCGGGCACTGGAGCAAGTTGATCGGTGAAGTGATCGGGCATGGTTAATACGTCAAAGCCTGCTGCCTCGGTGCGCTGGGCGAGATCGACCCAGGCCTTGCGATCTGGTTGGGACGAGGCCTGGACGCCGAATCGGAATGGCTTGATGGGGAACTGTTGAGAAGAAGTCACGGGCAAAGAGTATCGTGGGAGGTGCCGTGAATCCCCAACTCAGGACGATCCAGCGCCTCCTCATCGTGATGTTGGCAGGTGCCTTAAGCATTACTGCCTTGGTCACTGGAATGGCCCCTCAGGTGTGGGGGATCCTCAATGCCCATAGCCAAATACCGGTGCAACTTCCAGGTTTTGCTGGCTTGTCGCAGCGAAGCGTGGTCTTCGATGTTGGTGGCGAACAGATCGGTGTCTTTCAAAAAGAAAACACACAAAAGACGCCTGTCGATCGCGTGCCCGTAGACGTGATTGCCTCGATATTGGCCGTTGAAGATGCAGTTTTCTATAGTCACGATGGTGTCAACTTGCGTGCCGTTGTGCGCGCGACATTAGCCAATACGCAGGGTTCGACTCGTCAGGGTGCTTCCACAATTACGCAACAGGTTGTCAAAAATGACTTTCTTGCCGGTCTTGATCGAGACGGTCGATACAAGGTGTTGCAGTCTCGCTATGCCGTGATGTTGGAAAAACAAGTCCCCAAAAAACTCATTCTCGAGCGGTATCTCAATACGGTGTTCTTTGGTAACAACGCATATGGTTTGCAAGCGGCAGCCGAGGTGTATTTCGGTGTGCCTGTTTCGGCGCTGACAGTAACCCAAGGCGCATTTCTTGCAGGGCTCATTCAAGCTCCATCGAGTTACGACCCAATTCGACGCCCTGATACATCGCGTACTCGTTACAAGATTGTGCTTGCCAGGTTGGTTGATGTTGGACTGATTACGAAAGATGCTGCAACTGCAACTTGTGTGGGCTGGGAAAAACCTAAAGTGCGTACGCTTGTGGATGCCCAGTGTGTGATACCTGAACAAGTCTCGATCGTTCCGCAGCAGGACGTCAATCGTTCGTATTTCACTGAGGAGGTCAAAGACTATTTGCTCAATCGTTCGACAATGTTGGGCGCCACGTATCAGGATCGTTACAACAAACTTTTCCGCGGTGGTCTCAAGATCTATACAACGTTGAATAAGAAAGACCAAATTGCTGCTGAGACAGCTGCAGCGACGCAGCTTCCCGAAAATAAAACGGGCATTCAGGCCGCGGTCGTATCGATTGATAACGCAACGGGCGGAGTGCGCGCAATGGTCGGCGGCACGGGTTTTGTTCCAGTCGGCAACGAGATCAACCTTGCGCTGCGAAGGCGTCAAACGGGGTCGAGCGTCAAGATGTTTATTTTGTCAGCTGCACTGCAGGCTGGGATACTTCCAGATGACTTGATTGATGGAACGCTTCCTTGCACGCTTCCAAATCCTGGAAAGCCAGAGGAACCGTTTTATATTTCGAAGGGTGTGAGTCGCGATGTCGCACCGTTGCGCATCATGACTGCATTGTCTATCAACTGTGCATACGCTAAATTGTCGCAAGTTGTTGGGCTCGAGCGTGTGGTCGCATTGATGTACCGGATGTTGGATTCGGAATTCACTAATCCAAAAACGTACAAGATTCAGCCGTATGCGTCGCTTGCAACTGGCGCAAACGAGCTCAGCCCACTCGACATGGCGACTGGGGCACAAACGATTGCAAACGGTGGCGTGCACTTGAAACCGTATTTCATTGACAAAATCGAAGATGCCAATGGGGTGCTGTATCAGCATGAACAACTGTGTGTCGCGCCGGCAGATTTAGAGCCCTGCAGAGTATTGAGCAATGAAGTCGCGTTAAGGGCTGTCGATGCGATGAAGGGTGTGATTCAGTTTGGTACTGCCCGTCGCACTGCGCTTGAGCCGGCTGCACCCCTTGCTGGTCAGTCGCGTCCTGCAGGAGGCAAGACGGGAACACAAGATGACAACACGAATGCTTGGTTCGTTGGTTACACGAAGCAACTCACGACCGCGGTATGGGTGGGTGACCCAAAGGCATATACACCGATGATCAAAATTCCCGAATTTGTGAAAAAAGACGGGATTACTCGGGTGCAGGGTTCGATGTATCCGGCACGGATCTGGAAGCAATATATGGAAGCGGCGCATGAAGGCTTGCCTTCACTGGATTGGGATGTAGCACCTTTGCCAGTTGCAACTCAAACACGACCCGACCCAAACCCAATGCGCATCTACCTGCCAGGAACCGAATGTTTGGCGCAAGTTGTATCGGGAACAGTGCCATCAACGACGACTACTACAAACTTCAAGCCTGGTAGAGCAACAACCACAACAACGACTACTCCGATCGATCTATTAAACCCTCCAAATACGGTCGTAGTGAGAGTTGTCGATCCAGGAACTACGATCGCGCCTACGGATACCAACCCATTTTCTCCGGTGAACACCGTGGCTCTCGGCGACTATTGGGTATACGAATGCGCACAACCATTTTCGCCCGCCGTTCAGACGGTGCCATAGGTAAATCATGGGAGTCCTTCACGATCTGTATGCAGTGCAGCTCACCGACATTGCAATTTCACAAGCACAGCATCGCCTTGCACACTTGCCAGAGTCGGCAAGCTATCAACTTGCAAAATCTGCCTCAGCAAATGCAATCGCCGAATTGGCAGCACTGGATAAACAAAGCGCAGACGCAGGAACCGAAGTGACTGGACTGGAAAAACAAGCGCATGAAATTGACTCGGTACTTACTCGACTGAATAATCAGATGAAGACGATTATTGCACCGAGAGAAGCCGAAGCATTGCAGCACGAGATTGCAACTTGTGAAAATAACCGCAGTGCGCTTGACGACAGAGAACTCGAACTGCTCGAAGTAGTCGAACGATGCGACAAAGAATCTGTTGCGATTGGTTCTCGTGTCGCATTAACTCGTGAGGCTCTAGCAAGTGCAGAGCAGTTGTTGCGTTCTGCGCGCGCCGCGGTAAACGCCGAGATTGCGCACCTCACAGAGCAGCGGAGTGCTCAAAGCCTCGTGGTGCATCCATCACTCCTTTCGACTTACGATGCCAAACGCAAGCACCGCCCGGATGGGGCGGTGTCCAAACTGAACGGTCCAACATGCAGCGGGTGCCACCTCGATTTGCCAAC
Source organism: Acidimicrobium sp. UBA3029 (assembly GCA_002367695.1). Taxonomy (GTDB): domain Bacteria; phylum Actinomycetota; class Acidimicrobiia; order Acidimicrobiales; family Ilumatobacteraceae; genus UBA3006. The sequence goes on from DFDK01000026.1 coordinate 4,709, forward strand.
AAGCGAGATCGATCGCCTGCATAAACTTCCTGCCGACGAGCTTCCAGAGTGTCCGCATTGCGGTTGCTTCGTCGCGCTGTAGGAACCTGCTCGTGTTGTTTTGGTTCGTCGGCACGTCGGTCGCATCAGTGTGGAGCGTGTTTCGTGACCCAAAGTTCGCCTATAGATGGGTAATCGTTGGTGCTCTTGTGCCGATGTTTAGCGTTGTGACTGTGGTGGGGGTGCTGACCGCGGTGATGTTGTTGACAATCGGTAAGAAAGCAGTCAGAAAGAACTTTCTAGCCCTGACGATCGGACTTTTCCTACATCTCGTCTTCGATGGAGCGTTTCTCAATACCGAGATGTTCTGGTGGCCACTAGCCGGCCTGTCAATAGACGGGTACGAGATACCGCTTGTAGAGCGGGGTTTTCTCAATATTCCTTTTGAAATTGTTGGAGTTGGATTAATTCTGTGGACTAAAAAACAGATTAAACCCTTACTGTGAAACAACTTTCCTCATTCTTGCTATTAAAAGAAACATACGAACATTCGTTCGTGTATGTCTCGTAAACGGTGGTTTTGAGGGATAAACTTTATCTACCCCACGAAAGAGAGAGTTTATCCCTTCGTACCCCCACCGTTTACCCCTCGTTCGGCGCGTCTTCACAGCAGTTGTCATCTTTGGCTTCATATCTGGCACCTTGGCCATGGCCGAATCCATTGAGCCTGAAGTCAATGCCCCTTCAGAGGGTCAGACAATCACTCAAGGCAGGTCAGCTGAGATGAGATCACAGATCGTTATAGACGGTCTGGATGTAGTGCCTCCGATGCCATACGGTTCTAAGTGTCCGCAGTGGTATGCGCTGGCGACAAAGTATTTTTCTGCCGACGAATGGGACACCATTGACTTCTTGCTCAATAGAGAGTCGAGATGCGATGCCCAGGCACTGAACCCTAAAGACGTCAATGGCAAGCCCAGTTATTCACTCTTTCAGATCAATGGATTCTGGTGCAGCCCTAGCAAACACTATGCCATGGGTTTTTTGCAGGAACAAGGGGTATTGACTACCTGCGAAGAGCTCTTTGACCCAGTTACCCAATTTAGGGCCGCTCGCGCTATTTATGTAGAGGGCCTCGTGCGCCATGGCATGGGCTGGCGCTCATGGGGAAGTTACCCCGAGACTCGCTAAAACTTCGGTCCTGGCTTCGAGCACTGGAAGTGCAATAAGTGCTCCTATTACAAAACTTGCACCAAGCACGCGATTGAGTGTGAGGTCTTCACCAAGGAAGATGACTCCGGCAATAATCGCAATTACTGGCTCAAAGGTGGCGAGCACTGACACCGTGCTTGGGCCGACGCGCTTGAGGCCAGCGAACGACGCAAGGATCGGTGTGACGGTTCCAAATATCACCAGACCAGCGATGAGCAACCAGGCAGTTGAATCATGGGGAAATTCTGATGTTAGTGAACCTGGCGAAGTGACAACTAAAAACCAGTACGAGATTGCTCCGCCAGCGTTGACGAGAACGACACTGGTAATAACGTCGGTGCGTTCGAGTGAATGCGATAGTCCCAACAAATAAATCGTAAATAAGACAGCCGAAAGCAGAACGAGTGCAACTGCGCCGATACTTGCATTGCCAATTTGTCCGACAGTGATAAAAACGCCAATCATTGTCAAGACCAATGACATCTGAACATTTTTACTCGGTCGTTTCTTCCAGATGATCCAAGATCCAACGATGATAAATAGTGGGTTTGCATAAAACAGCACGATTGCGAGTCCGGTATCGATGTCGTTGATCGCAATGAAGTACGTGAGTGAGATGCCCATGATGCAGACACCCCATAGGAGCAACTTTGCTGTGTTTTTAAGACTCGGCCATGGAGTGTTGCGCACCATGATGCTACGAATGGCAAGCATCAACAGTGTGGCGAGTGTGAAACGGACACTCATCACGCCCATGGCGTTGGTTTCGTGTGCATACAACTTTTTTGCGAAGGTGGGCACTGTCGCAAAACCAGTACTTGAGAGAAGCACACAGAGCATGCCGATGACTCGTTGATTTTTTGGCACTAGAAGAATCTAGTGGGGTTCTTGAAAGATTGGGTGACGGTGAGTCGATCTATAAGCGGGGTTCTGTAGTCGTCGCAATTTCTCGCGCCAACCGATGACCATCCCTCTGTGCAACCTACCCGAGGGTTGTTAACTACAAGTAGCTAACGAACGGACCGCTCATGCCCTCTGCATGGTCTTGCTTCGAGTGTTGATACCAAGCCGCACAAATTGCTTCGTACGCTGGTGCGCTCTTACCGCACCGTTTCAGCCTTACCTGTGACGACAACCTTGCGGTCATTGCCCATCGGCGGTTTATTCTCTGTTGCACCATTCGTCAAGTCACCCCGACCTGGCTCTCGCCAGCACTCTGTCCTGTGAAGCCCCGACTTTCCTCAGCTAAACATTGCAAGCAATATCTAGCCGCGGTCATCCGAACGACTCACCGTCGAGGTTGAGTCTACGGGGGAGAAAAAAGTTGCTACTTGAGTAATAACTCGTGTTAGCAAGAGATCTCGTCATAGACGAGACCATTTAGGCTTGGTGTTTCCAAAGAAAGGCTTGTCTTTGCGCCTTCCGAGTTTGGGGCTCCAAGTGAAATCTGAATACTGGAAAGACTGCCAAATGCCGATGGTACCGATGCAACTTTTGCTTTTCCGGTTACTTCATCTGTGCTTGGGCCAATAGCCATATAGCCAGGGTTGAGTACTTGTGCGAGCACGACTGCGTGACGGGCTTCGTCTTGGCCAACACGCATTGCGCTGCCGCGAAGGCTCGGTTCGGCCAACAAAGCAACGATGCCTTGGTAAGTCTGGGTGGCCAGGTTTTCGAGAGCGTGTGCGAGGGTCACTGCATCTCGTGCTGCGTCTGCATTGCCGTCAGCAGTAATTAACTTGAGTGCTGGATCAACGTAGATGTTATTGACGCGAGTGTTAGCGCACTTGTGGGCCTTTCCGCCATAACTAACAACAAGAGTATTAATTGCGTCTGCATGGCCGTTGTGATCGTCGCGGAAGCGTTTGATCGCATCTTTGAGCGAAGCAAAATCACCTGTGAGTAATCCACCATCAAGCATCGTGGTGTAGGCGTCAATTGCGCTGTATTCAAGTGAAGCAGCGGTGCGCAGCAACACAGTATCGGAGACGACAACTTCGCCTAATGCAGTTGTTGGTGGAACGGTTCCCGCGCTCGCAATATTTGGGCTTGCTGTAACGCCGGATTGTGCTCCACACGCGGCAAGAAATGTAATCCCCGCGATCGAGAGACCGCTCATCTTGAGCAGCTCGCGGCGAGTCAGGTTTTCTAGGTCGTTCATGG
>DFDK01000026.1:8268-20818 GCA_002367695.1 Acidimicrobium sp. UBA3029
TTGGAAGAGTGCCGAACACCGCGGCGTGCCGTGCTTCGACGGTGATGATTGAAGCAACAAGTGTCGCACCATCCAAACCCTGAAGGCTCGAAAGTATGTCGGTGTGTGTCGCAACCATCGTGTTTTCAACTGATTGAAGTACGCGGTTCATCGCTTGAACAGAAGTTAATTGCCCTGCGTATGTCGCATAGAGCGATTCGTTGCGAGTATTGGTGGCAGCTTTACCGAGTAGTCCATTGAGAGACTGGGCGTAAGACTTATGGTGCTCGGAAAATAATTCCATCATCATCTTTTCATCGGGGGAAAGCATTCCTGAATCAATCGCTTTGACGTAGAGCTCGTGCACTGAAAGTTCTGCCGATAGGGCAAAGTCCAGCAGTTGTTTGTCGGCATTTGTCGGCATCTTGGGTGGCGCTGCTGACGAAGTATTGGTTGTCATTCGTGCTTCCTTTTTTTTGGGGCGATAACAATCTAGAAGTCAAGCCCCGATAGTTCGGGTATCCAACCGCTTGCGCGCTCGACGGCTTGACTCCACTGGGCTCTATTGAGTGTGGACTTTGGTTCCACGACCGAGGCTGGTTTCCATGTGGAGCATGCCTCATCAAGCGATTTCCAGGTCCCAACAGCGACACCTGCGAGAAATGCGGCGCCAAGCGTTGTTGCCTCGGTGACGGGAGACACTTCGACTGGTCGCTGTGTTGCGTTGGCAAGGGCCTGAACGAAGGTGGGGTTTTTACTCATGCCACCGTCAATACGCAAGCTTGCAATTGGCAAACCCGAGTCGGAAATGGTCGCTTCCATGAGGTCGGCGCCACGATGTGCAATACCTTCTAGCACGGCACGAACAATATGCGCACGTGTGGTTCCTCGTGTTATTCCAATCAAGGTACCTCGTGCTCCGTAATCCCACTTTGGTGTGCCAAGTCCAAACAGCGCAGGCACATAGACAACGCCGTCTGATGTTTCGACTTGCGATGCGACATCATGACTTTGTTGTGGCGAGTCGATGAGCTGTATATCGCTACACAGCCACTCGATATTGGTTCCAGCCGAAAGCATGATGGCTTCCGCACCCCATGTGATACCGGTGGCATCGCTAAATGCAACGATCGGAAATGTGCCGCCGACCGAGCGACGGTTCTCACTCGGTGGGGTGGTGCCAGTGACTGTGTCGAGCATGCCGCCAGTGCCAAACGTAATTTTTGTTTTGCCAGGCGTGATGCAACCTTGACCCACTAGAGAACCCTGTTGGTCGCCAATCAGACTCGCTATCGGTGGAGCACCGGTGAGCGCAGTTGCATTGCCAACCACTCCTAGAGATCTGACAATTGTCGGCATCATCTCAATGTCAATACCGAAAATGTCGAGAATTCGTGGCGACCACGATTGGTCTTGCAATGTCCATAAGCCTGTCACTGCTGCGTTGGTGTCGTCGGTGACGAAGAGCTGACCTTGGGAAAGCACAAACGCGACCCATGTATCGACGGTTCCGATGCAGATCTTTGCTGCAGACGGAATCGAATAGTTCTTGAGCATCCACGAAGCTTTCGTCGCAGTTTGGTTTGGCGCCAAATACAAACCATGTTCCGCACGTGCTGTGATGCACTCGATGACAGTGCGCAAATCCTGCCAACCAAGCGCAGGTCCGATAGGGATTCCCGTGTTCCTGTCCCACACAACACAAGATGCTCGCTGATTGGTAATACCAACCGCGTCTACTTTGCCTGCAGCACTGAGTGCGGCATTGGCAACTCGCAACACCGCATCACGCATGGCTACTGCGTCAAACTCAACGAGACCTGGAACGGGGGAGTTTGGCGCGAGTGATTCGTAGAAGAGATGATCGACGTTGCCTGTTGGTCGCACAACTGCTGCGCGAAGTCCGCTGGTGCCAACATCAATAACGAGAATGCTCAAGGCCAGACCGGCTTTCGCTTGGACGAATCGGAGTCAGGGTTGAATCCGAGTTTGCCAGGGTTGAAAATATTGCGCGGATCGAGCGTATTTTTTATTGACTGCAAAACCCCCATGCCGGTGCCGAGCGATTCAGCCAAAAAGCGTCCACGATTGAGACCAACACCATGATGATGGGAAACATTGGCTCCGTTGTCGAGGGCGGCGCGTTGACATGCATTCCACAACTGCACATAGCGCTGCTCAAATTCGGGCGTTGGTTTTGCGGCAAATGTGAAATAAAGGCATGCGCCGTCGAGGTAGCTGTGCGATAAGTGGCATGTAGCGCTTAACGCACCTTCAACCGCCATGAGCGAAGCACGAACATTTGTGAATATCGCCTCCAGGGAACTCCATTGAGCGGCAACTTCCATGGTGTCAACGATGAAGCCACGGCGAGTTGCTTCTTGGAGTCCACTCGTGTTGTTGCGGTGATGCATCCACTTTTCGACTAATTCGACATCTCCAACTTGGGCGCCGTTTGCGATCGCGGCATCGTGCACTATTTCAAGAGTTGCTGTCACGATGCGCTCGTCACCCTCATCGAGCACGAGCAGTGTGCATTGCTTGCCGTCAGTGCCGTGCGACCTTTTTGATTCGTCGGCATCGTACAAACGCAACACAGCAGGAGTTGCACCGTGTTGCACCGCAGCGCGACACGTGTTGATGCCATCAGCGAATGTTGGAAAAAGGTAAGCTGCGCGTCGTTGGGTGGCTGGCAACGGGTGCGAGCGCAGCCATACGCGAGTAATCACTCCGAGCGTGCCTTCGCTTCCTACAAAGAGTGAAGTCAGATCTGGGCCGTTGGCACCTGCTGGTTCGGTACCGGTGTAAACAACCGTGCCATTGGCGAGCACCACTTCGAGGCCAACGACCATGTCCTCAATTTTTCCGTAGCGCGTCGAATATTGACCAGCACCTCGACACGCAACCCATCCGCCTACGGTCGAAATGTCAAACGACTGGGGGAAGTGCCCAACGGTTACGCCGTGCTTTTCGCGCAATTCATTTTCGAAATCTGGACCAAACATGCCAGGTAGAACTTCAACTACGCCGGACACTTTGTCGACACTGACGATGCTTGCAAGCAAGCAGGTGTCAAGCACTACGCCGCCATAAACGGGAATTGCCGCGCCACATACACCACTACGCCCGGCAGAGACGGTCAGTGGGATTCGATTTTCGTTGCACAACTCGACGATGAATACAACTTGCTCAGTAGAAGTAGGTCGACAGATTGCGTGTGGCTTGCGCGGAGTTTTACCCTGCATAGCCCAGTGCATAGCTAGTGGCCACCAGTCGCGACCGTGGTCGGCTAAATCTTGATCCTCAGTTGACGTTGCACAGATCTCTGCGAGTTGTTGAATCAGACTTGACGAAAGAGTTTCAATAGCTACTTCGGTGAAGCGCTCCTGAATGGGTGAGATTTGGCCCACAAACTCAATTGGATCTGTCGCTTGTGTCATGATGCCTCAATTGATTGTAGTTGACTGAACGAATTCGGATTCACTGACCATCGCAGCATCTTGCTCACGGGCACACGATTGAACGAAATCTTCCACTTGCTGAGTGATGTCGTGCAAAGACCACTGCAGTTCTGGCGCGATCAACTCGGCAACGCTGCGAGCACTTGCAAGTGCTGCTGGTCGGTTGATGATGCGTGCTCGTGTGCGTCGTGAGAGCACGTCGTCAAGTGTGCGAGCCATCTCGTTGCGTACGGCAAAGATTGCTTCAGCCTTGAGGTAGGAGAGTCCTTCTATGAGCGGTTCGCTCAGTCGATTGTCTTGTGAGATCAGCGATTTAATTTCGGTGAGTTCGCTCCCGAATCGCTCTGCGAGACTGGCATCATTGCCGCGAAGCATTGATGGACTAAAGCCGTTGGCGCCGACGAACGCAAGGCGTTTTGTGCGGCATCGTGCTTTATTGCCAAGTTGTTTACACGCCGCATCAACTGCGTGCTCTGCCATCTTGCGATAGGTGGTGAGTTTGCCACCGGTGATTGAGATCATTCCGGCGTCCGAGACACGAACCTGATGTTTGCGAGAGAGGTCGCTCGTTTTACCCTTCGCAGTTGTGCCATCGGTATTGCGCACAAGTGGACGCAGACCTGACCACACCGCAGTAATGTCGTCGCGAGTGATGTTGGTGTTGATCGCAGCATTGAGCGCGGTAAGTACGTAGTCAATGTCATCGGTGGAGCATTGCGACTCGTCGACTCCACCCACAAAATCTGTATCGGTAGTGCCGACGTAGGTGTATTGGTAAGTGCCGTCGTGATTCGATATCCATGGCACAACAAAAAGGCTTCGCTTGTCAACCTTGACGGGAATAACGACTGCAATGTCATTGCGGACCATCTTCCAAGGCAAAGTGATATGGATGCCCTTTGCGGGACGAATGCTGTTTGGGTGAACGCCCTCATCGGTCTCTCGCACATTGTCGGCCCATACGCCTGCAGCATTGATCACGCAACGAGCCTGAATCTCGAATGGTTCACTACCGAGTGGGCGAACGAGGGCTCCACTGACTTTGCCGGAATCATCATGCAGAATTTTGGCAACCGGACACTGGTTGGCAATGACGGCACCGTAAAGTGCTGCGGTGCGAGCAACTGTTACGCAGAGTCGTGCATCGTCGGCTGCCGCGTCGTAGTACAAATACGCCGACGACATTCGGTCTGTATTAATAGTTGGCAAGTGCGTATTTGCTTGTGTGGCCTTGAGGCGTTTATGCAATTTACCGATACGCCATCCACCTGTGAGGTCGTACATCCATAATGCGCTTCCAAGTGCTCGAGCAATCTTCTTGGAGATCACTCCATCGCGGGTGAGGATCGGGATCATGAACGGCAAGATGCTTACCAAGTGTGGGGCGTTGCGTCGCAGCCGTTGGCGTTCGTGAAGTGCCTCGTAGACCAAACCAATTTCGCCTTGTTGCAAGTAACGCAACCCTCCGTGGATGAGTTTGCTGCTCTTGGAAGACGTACCGGATGCAAAGTCTTCGCGCTCTACAAGGGCAGTGCGGAGCCCGCGGGATGCGGCATCGAGCGCAACCCCAACCCCGGTAATGCCTCCACCCACAACCAGCACGTCGAACTGCTCAGTGCGTAATCGATCCAGGTTGAGCTGTCGGTCAAAGGTCACGAATAAAGCCTAAATCAAGGAGACGGAATGCCCGTTATCCAAGAGACTTCGACAGTGTCAAATTGCCATAAGTCACAATTATTGTCAATTAGCAATTCATCCAAATTAAATCTCAATCGGGTTACTGTTCCATCCATCCATACATTCACCGGCCGAGTTGGCCGCACAGTTCCGTTCGATGGGTCGGAAACTGACCCAACCGCCGAGAACCTCCACGGTATTGCAAGTGCGCAGATGCCCAGAGTTGACGATCACCATCACACAATCTGTAGTGAGTGTGGCAAGATTCGTGATGTACATGTAACGGGAGCTACAACTCTTAAACCGAATGATGCGAGCTTTGCAGGCGAAGACAAACAAGAAATAGAAATAAGCAAGTTCCATTAACAAATCAGAAAGCGAGAAACATCATGGCCGAATTAAATGGCACAAAAACACATGAGAATCTCAAGGAAGCGTTTGCTGTCGAGAGCCAAGCCAATCGCCGCTACTTGTGGTTCGCACAGAAGGCAGACATTGAAGGTCTTCCAGGCGTTGCATCGTTGTTTAAAAACGTTGCAGACGGCGGGACCGGTCACGCACACGGACACCTCGAGTACCTCGCCGAGGTTGGTGATCCTACTTCTGGTGAACCAATCGGTGACACTGAGCAAAATCTCGAGGCATCAATTGCAGGCGAGACATATAAGTACACACAGATGTACCCAGGCTTCGCTAAAGCAGCACGCGATGAAGGGTTTTCGGAAATTGCTGAATGGTTTGAGACACTTGCACGCGCCGAAAAGAGTCACGCTGGTCGGTTCTCCGACGGGCTCAAGAACCTCGCTTAATTAAAAAACTGTGAGATGCGATGAGTGGTTGTACGTCTAGGCACACAACCACTCAACGCGAAGTGGTACCCATCTCTTAATTGCATTGTGAAAGCACCCAATCGTGACAATTACATACGACCCGAAACATCCGATGTATCTTGATGAAGCCGATACTCGTCACGAACTCGAACGTGTGTATGACCTCTGCCACGGATGTCGCTTATGTTTTAAGTTTTGTCCTTCGTTTCCAACACTGTTTTCCTATATCGACGCACACGATGACCAGGATGCCGGCAAGATGACGCCAGCACAGCAAGATCATGTGATTGACGAATGTTTCCAATGCAAACTGTGTTACATCAATTGCCCTTACACACCTAATCAGCATGAGTGGGCACTTGATTTTCCGCGCCTTATGTTGCGCGCAGACGCAATGCGTCGCGAAAATGGCCAAATGTCGGTACGAAACAAACTGACTACGGCGGTAATTGGTCGCACTGATGCGATTGGCAAAGTTGCTACGTCGATGGGTGTAATAACCAACATTGTTATGGCTGCTAAACCTGGCTCTGTAGTGCGAAAAATTGTTGAGAAAACAGCTGGAATTTCGAGTGTTCGAATGCTGCCACCATTTGCGCGCAGTCGTTTTTCAACATGGTTCAAAAATCGACCTAAAACATCGATGCTCAATCGGCAGGGCAAAGTTGCATTATTCCCAACATGTTTAGTCGAATACCAAGATCCAGCAATTGGCCAAGATTTAATCAAGGTGTACGAGCGCAATGGAATTGAGTGTTCACTTGCAGGTGAGGCTGCATGCTGTGGCGCTCCCTTTTTGCATACCGGTGACGTAGACACTTTCACCAAGATCGCAAAAAAGAACGTCAAGATGCTGGCAGATGAAGTTCGGGCCGGCAACGAGATTGTCGTGCCACAGCCAACTTGTGGTTATGTTCTCAAGAAAGACTATGTCGACTACGTGGGTGGTGCCGATGCAACGCTTGTTGCTGAAAATACTTACGACGCAGCCGAGTACTTGATGCGGTTGCACAAGACGGAAGGCAAGTCACTCGACCTGAATTTCTCTGGCGAGATTCACGAGACCATCACGTATCACACACCATGCCACTTACGTGCTCAAAATATTGGTTTGAAGAGTCGAGACTTGATGAAACTCACAGGAGCCAAAATCAAACTAGTGCAACAGTGCAGTGGCATTGATGGCATGTGGGGTCTTCGTGCAGAAAACGCACACTTATCGATTCCTATTGCAAAAAAGTTAGGTCAAATGATTAACGATGCGCAGGGGGACGTGGTGACGGGTGATTGTCATCTTGCCAACACCGCAATCAATGAACAAACAGGCAAAAAAGCAGTGCACCCGCTCCAAGTTGTTGCGCGTGCCTACGGCATTCAAGCAGAGAAGAAGTAAAGATGAGGACTCCATCCCGCAAGTTACAACTTTCCGATATTTTGGGTTTGTGATCGACGAATTACTTACTGATCTTCGTAATTAATTTGCAAGGACAACTCTGACCCTTGTCCAGTAAAGGTATTACCGAGGTTCATGGCCATTTCGGATTGGCATAACTGCGACATTGGGTTCTACAGTCATGCCTGGGGAAATTGTGCTCAGTGTTGAGTGCAGGGGGGTATGAATGTCGGTCGCAGATGTGACTTGGAGATCAAAGGGTGCGTGCCAAGGTCTGGACGCAGAAATTTTCTATCCAGACAATGAAGATCATGCTGACTTTGCTATTTCGGTGTGTTCCCAGTGCGAGGTTCGCATAGCGTGTTTAGATTATGCACTTGAGACTCGTGAACAACAGGGTGTCTGGGGTGCTACAACTGCCCGCGACAGGCGCCGAATGCTGCGTCAACGGAAACAGACCGCATAACAAAGGTGCGCTATGAGCGCAATTGATCGCATCGGAGGATGGCCGCAACTGTTGTCGACTTTGTTACGTGGCGAGGACTTATCGGCCGACGATGCGCAAGTCGCTATGAATACGGTGTTACTAGGTGAAGCATCGTCTGCACAGATCGCAGCATTTATGATGGCGCTTCGATCGAAGGGCGAGACCGCAGATGAATTGCAAGGAATGTTGGCCGCAGTGCTTGAAGCATCAGAGCCCGTTCCACTGGACGTCAAATTTTCAGCGCACGCAATTGACATTGTTGGCACTGGGGGAGATAAATCTCATTCGGTCAATATCTCGACTATGGCCGCTTTTGTCGTTGCGGGTGCCGGAGTGCCTGTCTGCAAGCATGGCAACCGTGCCGCATCATCGCAGTGTGGAACAGCGGATGTTCTCGAGGCGCTAGGTATCAAGATCGATCTGGATGGAGCAGCAGTTGCGCGCTGCGTAGAACAGACAGGAATGGGCTTTTGCTTCGCACCAAAGTTTCATCCAGCATTTCGATACGCCGGACCGACACGAAAAGAACTTGGAGTTCCTACCGCATTTAATTTGCTCGGACCAATGGCTAACCCAGCGCAAGTTTCGTACATGGTGGTCGGTGTTGGTGACCCAAGCATGGCGCACAAAATGGCACACGCAATTGCCGGTCGTGGCGTGCAGCGTGCATGGGTCGTACATGGTCATGGTGGACTCGATGAGTTGTCGCTGAGTGGAGACTGCCCGGTTGTTGAGATCCATCAGGGGGAAATTTCTGAATTTATGCTCAACGCAAAAGATTTTGGACTAGAGCCCGCTGACGTTACGGCGGTTCGTGGTGGAGACCCAGTGCATAATGCCCAAGTGATTCGTGACACGTTTAACGGAACTCGTGGAGCAGTTCGCGACATTGTTGTATTTAATGCCGCAGCAGGTTTGGTGGTTGCTGGTGTTTCTTCGCACATGGGGGATGGAATCGAGCGCGCACAGGCAAGTATTGATTCTGGCGCAGCCAACGGTGTAGTCGATGCACTTATTGCGATCAGCAACGTTGCGGCAGAATAGTTTGCCATGAGTCAATCATCATTTTTTGTTCGCGTGCCAGCAAGTTCGGCCAATCTTGGTCCAGGTTTTGATGTACTGGGCATGGCGCTCTCGGTGCATCTCGAGATGGGACCTGTAGTCGACGGTCAAGTTCCATTAGGTGCAAAAATGATCGATGAGTACCACCCTGGCAATATTGCTTTTCGCAGTTATGGCGGTGTTGGGGACGTGTGGGTTCGTTCAAAAATCCCCATGGGTCGGGGCCTTGGTTTTAGCGGAGCGGCGAGAGTGGCCGGAGTGGTTACGGCACATGCTCAAAAACATGGTTCAAACATCGATGCGCTTATTGCAGCACGCAAAGATTTACTTCATGCGAGTACGCAACTTGAAGGGCATCCAGACAACGTTGCTGCATCGCTGTTTGGAGGCGTCACTGCGAGCGCATCGGGCGAAGTCGTGCGTTTGCCTCTTGCTCTTGATCCCACAATTCTGGCATGGGTGCCAGCAACACAGACCAGTACCGAAAAATCTCGCACCGCGTTAGCTGCAACCTTGTCTCTCAGTAATGCGGTAGTCAACATCGGCCATACGGCCTTACTTATGGGTGCGCTTGCTACTGGTGATGTTGCGTTGTTGCGCATCGCGACTCAAGACCGCATTCATCAAGATATTCGCTTGACAAATTCTCCAAGTTCGAAAGCTGCACTTGAAGCAGCTCTAGGCACTGATGCTTGGTGCGCGTGGCTGTCTGGTTCGGGGCCGACAGTAGCGGTGATGTGTGCCAAATCGGAAGCGAAGCACATTGCTTCGCAGTTACCTCAGTCTGGAGATGTGCTCGAGTTGACCATCGATCAACACGGTGCAGTAATTCTTTAGAGATTCGGATCGACGAGAACCCGTCCTTGCATCTTGCCCGCAAGAATATTGTCAAGTTGTACAGGTAGTTCTGCAAGGCCAATAATTTGTGCGTGCTCAGTGTCGAGCCACGATGGTCGCAGGTCGGTTGCAATGCGTGTCCACATTGCGCGACGGATGGCGATGGGTGTTTGCACACTGTCAATACCGAGCAAATTGACGCCGCGCAAGATAAACGGCAGCACTGTCGTTGCTAATCCATTGCCACCTGTAAGACCGCTTGCCGCAACCGATGCACCGTAATTAAGAGTACGAAGCACATAGGCGAGTGTTGATCCGCCCACGCAGTCGACTGATCCTGCCCAACGCTCGCGTTCTAGTGGTTTTGGCGACTCTGCGCTGGTTTCATCGCGCATAATGACGTCACTTGCACCAATCGACTTCAGCCAATCGCTCGATGCTGCTTTGCCAGTTGAGGCAACAACTTCATAGCCACGAGCAGCCAACATGCCAACTGCAACTGATCCGACACCGCCTGTGGCACCAGTGACCAAAACCGGACCAGAGCCAACGATGAGACCAGCGTGCTCGAGTGCATCAACCGAGAGAGCGGCAGTAAAGCCAGCAGTTCCGATCATCATCGCAGTGCGAGTGGTCATGCCTATTGGCACTGCAACCAACCATTGCGCTGGTATGCGCGCAAGTGCGCTGTAACCACCATTGTGCGCAACACCAATGTCGTAACCATGAGCAATGACCTGGGTGCCAACTAGAAAGTCTGGGCTTGTCGACTCAACAACGGTGCCCGCAAGATCGACACCCGCAATCAACGGATCGATGCGTGCAACGCGACCTTTTTCGCTTGTGGCTAGACCGTCTTTGTAGTTAATGCAGGAGTACTCCACGGCAATCAAAACATCGCCTTCGCCCAGATCGTCCACTGACACATCAGTAATTTGTTGCGTCCATACGTCGTTGACCTTGCCGACGGTAAATGCTCGGGATGTTGTTGGGTTGCTCATGTGGGGTGCCTTTCGGTGTGTTTTAAAACTCTATGCGCTGAGTTGTAATTCTTGTACAACGGCGTTGGTGTGTGTCGACCATTCCTTGACTGAAACATCTTTTGGTCGCACAAGAGTGAGCAATCGTTTGGCTGCAGAATTGCCCGTGATCACCGACTTGTTGCGCGCAGACCAAACATTGTCATGACTACGCAGAAGATCTTGAGCCACTTCGGCAGGATTGTTAAGGCTTAAAAGATTCTCGATGCGGTACACGCAGATGTTCCAGGCCGCAAAGGCACCAACCGCTTGAGTTGCATCGGTAACCACGCGCGACCAATCATGCTCAAATTCAATAATCGCCATTGGGTTATTCACATGGTTCATCTGCGACGATGTTTCGTCAAAGATAATTCCGATATTGCTTCCCGAAATATTTGGCTGATGTCGAGACAACTCATTACTGAGTGACGCGGCAATTGCTTTCGGTTTATACGCATTGTTGGTATCACGATGCAGATTGATCGCAAGGCAGTTTTGATCATTGTGTTTGTTGCGATCTACTGGGCCACCAGCGCACAACCACTCTTGAGGTGTCTCGTCTGTCAATGTTGCACTCTTTGTCGAAGCGTTGCGCGCTCTATCGAGAGAAGTCATCATGTCGTCTTCCAGCAAGAGCAATACGTGTTTGCCTGCGGGTCGAACCGCTAGCGAAAACAATTCGTTTGCGCTCATTTGTAAAGCAGTGGCAAGCCTGGTGATCATGTCGACTGTGGGTGATGGACTCATTGCGCTGGTTTTTTTGACGTCGATGCCGTTTCTCGATCGCTCTAAGGCAACTACGTAAGGCTGGGAGATGTTGGCCCGCTTCGCAAGTTGACGCGTCGTGAGACCAAGTTGCAGGCGACGGTCCGTGAGTACTTGAGCAAAAAGAACAGCGTCGAAGACGAATGTTTCGTTTTTGTTTTTCACGATCTGATCACTATAGTGATCAAAGTATGGAAACAACGATTCAACCAGTGGGGAACCGTGTAATGCCGCGACCCGATGTTGCGTGGGTTGGCTTTTTTATGTTGGTGACACTCGGTTGGATTGCACTCATCCGCGTATCTAGCGCGGAGGCGACACAGCATCAAGTTGGTTGGCGCGCAACGTTTGCAATGTGGACACTCATGTCATTGGTGATGATGTCTACAACTGCCGTTCCGGTGCTTGGTGCATTGCGCAACATATTGCGCACGGGATCGATTGCGGTGTGGTGGATGTTTGTTGCAACGTATTGCGCAATGTGGATTGGCTTTGCATTATTTGCTACGTCGGTACAAAGAATATTGACAGATTTTGGTTGGGTCGAAGATCACCGTTCTGCATTATGGCTAAGTGGAGTGCTGCTTCTTGTCGCTGGCGCATACCAATTTTCGGCACTGAAGGAGAATTGCTTGACGCAGTGCGTTGCTCCAATGACTTTCTTTATGCGTTATTGGCGCGACGGTATCGCGGGAGGAATGAAAATGGGCATTCGACATGGTCTGACATGCATCGGATGTTGCTGGGCTCTCATGTTGCTTGCGTTAGTGGGTGGAATGTCAAATATTTTGTTTATGGCTTTGAGTGCGATTGTCATGGCTGTAGAAAAATTTCCTGCAATAGGCAAGAGAGTGACAGTGCCACTTGGAGTGATGCTCTTGATGGGTGGGGTTGCATTACTCGCTCTGCAATTTATTTTTGGTGCGCAACCGACCAATCATTTACATAATTAATTCAATATTCACTAAAAAAGAAAGCGATACCAACATGGATCCATGGTCACTAGAAGGCGAACTTATCCTCAACTGCAATTGCAC
>DFDK01000026.1:21057-30245 GCA_002367695.1 Acidimicrobium sp. UBA3029
GTGCGGATCGACAAGGGGCATGCTGGATCAATTGATTTGTCCGGTCTTAACGTTGGCATGTTGCTCGACATTCCAGGAAAGATGGAGCGCGGCAATTGGACTCTCGCATTGTGGATCGACGACCGAGCAACTGACGAGCAATTTGCCAAACTTGAAGAAATTTTTCGAGGTTCGGCGCGCGGCACAACCGGTCTTTTCAAATTGCTTGTTGGCGAATACCTGGGTGCGGAACGGGCGCCGATCTCGTTCACGACAGAGAACGGCAAACGCACATTGTCGGTGGGCAAATTCATTCAGGGTTCGGTGGAGCCAATTGGTGGGCAGCGGGAAGCCGAAGAAGTAAGTGTTGTCAACACTCAATACTGGATGGGTCCAGAGGTAATCGTGGCAAAAGCTCTGCAGGGCAGAGTTCGCGCATTTGGCAGAGTTTGGAACTTCGAAGGCCGTAGCGCCGAAATCTGCAATATTAAATGGGTTGGGCCATGAGTATCCCTGCTCTTGCAATCACGCGTCGCACGCGATCAACACCATTTTCGAGTCGCATCGAAAAATTTGGTGTCGAGGCATACACGATCTATAACCACATGTTGTTGCCAACACGCTTTCGTGGTGTAGAAGAAGATTATTTCCATTTGCGTGAAAGCGTGCAGATTTGGGATGTTTCGTGTCAGCGACAGGTCGAAATTGTTGGACCAGACGCTGCACGGCTTGCACAGATGTTGACTGTTCGCGACTTACGCAAACTCGGCATTGGAAGGTGTGCGCTCGCACCTGTATGTGATGAGGATGGTTTCTTGCTCAATGATCCTGTTGCGATTCGTGTCGCAGAAGATCGATTTTGGTTTTCCATTTCCGATCTCGACATCTTGTTGTGGGCCCAGGGCATAGCTCTTGGAATGAAGCTCGATGTCAAAATCTTCGAGCCAAATATTTGGCCACTTGCAGTGCAGGGTCCACGTGCCGAAGATGTGATTGTTGAAGTCTTTGGAGAAGCTGCGCGAGCAACAAAGTTCTTTCGTTTCGACACGCTTACGTTTGGCAATCATCCATTGCTCGTTGCGCGTAGCGGATGGAGCGCTCAGGGTGGTTTCGAAATTTATGTTGACGATGCCGAGATCGGAGTGCAGTTATATGACGCTCTCGATGCGGCTGGCCAAAAATATGGCATTCGCCCAGGTTGTCCAAACTTGATTGAACGTATCGAAGCGGGTCTGATGACATATGGAACCGATATCACTCGTAACGACACGCCTCTCGAAGGGGGTATGGCGCAATATGTTGGCTTGGACGCTGACATAGATGCAATTGGTCTTAATGCGATTCGTGCACGTGCCAAGAAGGGAATTGATCGCGCAATTGTCGGTATCACTATTGACGGCGACAAGGTGCCAGCAAATCGTGAGCCGTGGCCGGTCATTGCGCACGGTAAGCAGATCGGGTCTGTCACGTCTGCAGTGTGGTCTCCTCGTTTGGAGACCAACGTCTCGCTGGGCCAAGTTGCTATCGACTTCACAACAGTCGGTACGCAGATGAGCGTTGAAACGCCAGATGGCGTGCGCTCAGCACAGGTCTCGCCAGTTCCTTTCCCTGGGGCGTCAACTCACTAGGCAAAGATTGTGTGTATGACAGATACGACGACGATCGAGGTTGATGGAATCGAGTTTGAGGTTCGCCGGAGGGGCATGGGGCGACCTTTATTGGTTATCCATGGTTGGTCGGCAGACCATCGCTACATGATGGCCGACCTTGAACCGAACTTTGATGAGTCATCAATATGGCAACGAATTTATTTTGACTTACCGGGTCACGGCACTACGACTGCACCTCTTTGGCTCAACAATCAAACGCAGATGTTTGAGATCGTTACGAAGTTTATTGAACAGGTGATTGGTGATCAAAAGTTTGGCGTCATTGGAAACTCCTATGGGGGTTATTTGTCGCTTGGTCTCGTTCGAAAAATGCCTCATCGACTCTTGGGGGCTGCACTATTGGTGCCCGACCTTCCGGATGATTTTAATAATCGCCAAACCACGGATGCTCTGACCATTGTTGAGGACATGTCATTATTTGGCAATTTGCAATCAGATGAACAGTGGATCCCAGGAGGATTGGTGGAACACAGTCAGTACGCCCTCGATGAGATACGAGCACATGACATGCCTGGCTATCGAGCGTCAGATGATGATTTGCTCGAGCGTCTCAACAAGAACTATTTGCTTCCGGTCGAAGTTCGTCATGCGAGTGAACCCTTCGTGCAACCGAGCCTGATTGCTTTGGGACATCAAGATGCGACGGTGGGTTACGAGCGGCAGTTGCAGTTGCTGCCCGAATTTCCGCGTGCCACTGTCGCAGTTGTTGACATGGCAGGGCATTATTTAGGCCGAGTTGAAAGACCCAAAGTCTTTAATTCCCTTGTACGCGACTGGATTGAGAGGGTCGAAACTTCTCTGTAACACCCATTTGGCAAACTTCACTTTGTAGGTAGTCGGCGTACACATGCAGGTGAAACGAGGAGCACAATATGAGTGAAACCAACCAATCCCATCAGCCACTGGTTATCAGTTGCGACACCTGCGTTATGCAAAAGACGTCAGCATGTGACGACTGTTTAATGTCATTTTTGTGTGGCGACCCGCATGAAACAGCGGTGGTGTTTGATCTTGCCGAGCAGCGGGCAGTTCGGCTGCTCGCAAATGCCGGAATGGTGCCTACGCTTCGGCATCGTGCGGTTATCTAAAAAATCACCCAAGTTTGACGTTGCCGACCGCGCTGCCTGCGTGGCCTACACCGATCACATACTGTCCCTCGGAACCGCTGGCGGGTTGGACCGCGTTGGTGTTGCCCCTGCACAAGTGATGCAACGGGCACACCAAGCACTTGTCGAGCGCAAGGCGGCGGGTTTGCACGACACGATGCAGTTCACGTATCGCAATCCTGCAAGGTCAACCGATCCTCAGTCGGCGGTCGCTAACGCCAAGGCAATGATCGTCGGTGCGTACTCATATGCATCACCAGTGCCAGATCCACAACTACAGCCGAGCGCACGCGTTGCGCGATACGCGTGGACCGAATATTACGAGTCACTCAAAGTCGGATTGTTCGCGATGCGAGATGAGCTACGCAGTGATGGTTTTAAGGCAGTTGTGTTTGCCGACGACAACTCGATGGTCGATCGTGAGGCTGCGTACTTGGCGGGTCTTGGTTGGTTTGGCAAAAATGCAAATGTGCTTATTGAAGGTGCTGGCAGTTTCTTTGTGTTGGGAAGTGTGATTACGACTGCACCATTAGTTATTAATGACAAACCTGTTGCCGACGGATGCGGTGCGTGCCGACGATGTATTGATGCTTGTCCTACTCAGGCAATCATTGAGCCAGGCATCGTTGATGCTGCGAAATGTCTTGCGTGGCTAATTCAAAAACCAGGCATATTCGATCGCAGGTACCGAGAGGCGCTGGGCGACCGCATGTATGGATGTGATGATTGCCAAGAAGTGTGTCCACCGACAATTCGATTGAGCTTGTCTAAACCACTTCGTGAAGATGCACGACCATGGATCAACGTGCTTGAGTTGCTTGACATGGACGACGAAACATTGCTTGCACGTGTTGACCAGTGGTACATCGCCGAGCGCAACCCAGATTGGGTGCGACGCAACGCATTGCTTGTGCTGGGCAACATCGGTGAACGCACTGATCCAAATGTGGTGGGCACAATTGCTCGATATCTAGAGCACTCAGACCCAATGTTGCGAGCACACGCGGTGTGGTCGGCTGCACGACTCGACTTGTTCGATCTGATTCCCATGCATGACACAGCACCATTGGTGGTTGATGAATTACGAAACCTACCGTTGGCACGACAACAAGCGATCTAGATTGATTGTTGCATCACCATGAAACATTTACTTGTCACCAACGATTTCCCCCCAAAAGTCGGCGGAATCCAAAACTTGTTGTGGGAGTGGTGGAGGCGTTTACCACCCGATTCGTTTGCGGTGTTGACATCGCCACATGCCGGTGCCGAAAGTTTTGATACCGCTCAGGCATTTGAGATCAGGAGGGTGCGTGAGCCATGGTTGTTGCCGCATCCGCTGATGGTCAGGCGTATAAATAAGATGGCACGTGATATCGGCGCAGACTTTGTTGTGCTAGACCCCGCAGTGCCTCTTGGCATTGTTGGGCCAAGACTTGAGTTGCCGTACATGGTCGTGTTGCATGGGGCAGAGGTAACAGTGCCCGGAAGGTTGCCATTGTCGCGACTTGTGTTGTCACGTGTATTAAAAAATGCAAGTCACATTATTGCTGCGGGTGAGTATCCAGCTTCAGAAGCGCGTCACGCTGGTGGAAACTCTCTGCCGATCACTGTGATTCCACCTGGTGTAGACACGCAGAGATTTAGGCCGTTGAGTAGTGACGAGCGAATAACTTCACGTCGCGAGTTCGGCGTGAGTGACGATGCCGAGTTGATCGTGGGTGTCAGTCGACTAGTGCCGCGCAAAGGTTTCGACACGCTTATCGAAGTCGCAGCGGCGCTTCATGCCAGTCGACCTCGCTTACAAGTACTCATCGGTGGTGGTGGACGCGATGCGGTTCGATTGCAAAAACTTATTGACAAACTCGGCGCGCCTGTTCGCATGCTTGGCCGCGTTACTGACGAGCAGTTGCCACGGTTGTATGGATGTGCTGACGTTTCGGCGATGTTATGTAGGTCGAGGTGGGGTGGACTCGAACAAGAGGGTTTTGGAATTGTGTTTTCAGAAGCCGCATCGTGTGGGGTGCCGCAAATCGCAGGCAAGAGCGGTGGCGCAGCAGACGCAGTGCTAGATGGTCTCACCGGCAAAGTTGTACAAAACCCAAGCGACGTCGCTCAAGTGGCGAACACGGTTGCCCATTTGCTGGATGATGCGTTTTTGCGAAGTTTGATGAGTGTTGCTTCACGAGAGCGTGCACTGAACACCTTTGACTACAACGTGTTGACAAAATCTTTGGCCCAAGTGCTTACAGTGGATGCACGATGAAGAATCTGCCACGAATCAATCTATTTTTAACCTCGCTATTTTTGGTTGTAACTGCAGTTGTCACAGTTGTGTTTACACCAGCCACTCGAGCAGTTGGCGTCGCTGTCGACCTCGTGTTGTTCGGCATCGGGGTGGCCGCATTCATCTGGGGTTATTTTTCTGCTGTACAACGAAGCCGAGTTGACGAAATCTCGGTGGCGTCGTTGTATTTTTTGAGTGGTCAAGTTGCAGACAGACAAGTTCAAAGGACCATGAATGGTTGTTTGATTGCTCAGTTAGTGATTGGCCTCGCTGGCGCGATTGCTCGGTCCTCCACAGATGGTCAGGCGGGGAGCACGCTTGCGTTTGGGGTGCTGGTGCCATTGCTCGGACTGGGTCTAAACGGCTTGTGGGCTAGTCAATTTGCAACCTTTACCCCTCGCGAGCAGCCTGATCGGCAAGGATAGAGGTCATGGTTGATTCTGGTTCCGAATCTGTAGTCGTAATGGCGGGTCTCGACGCTTGTTTTTCCGTTGCGACTGACTTCGAGAACTATCCCGAGTGGGCCCATGACGTGAAGCAAACAACAGTGCTCACGCGTGATGCAAGTGGTCGTCCAACAGTCGTTGAGTTTCGTGCATCGGCGCTTGGCCGCAGTACGCACTACACACTTGAGTATGACTATGCACAGGCGCCAAACAAATTGTCGTGGCACATGTCAGATGGCGACATCATGCGATCGATCATCGGTTCTTATGCTTTTGAACCAGCAGGATCAGATACACGCATTACTTATGATCTATCTGTCGAGCTTGTGATTCCGCTTCCAGGCTTTGTTAAGCGCCGCGCCGAAATGCGTATTTTGGCCACATTGAAAGAATTGAAGACGCGCATCGAGTCGTGAAATGCGAATAGTGCAATGAAAATTGGCATCGATGTTGGTGGTACTAAATGTTTGGGCGTTGCGGTCGACGACAACGGCGAAGTTGTTCAACAATTTCGTTTGCCTACGCCGCATGCGGATGCGCTGTGCGACACGCTGAATGAAATTTTTATACAACTGGGCGGAGCTTCGTCTCTAGGCATTGGTGTTCCTGGGTTGATATCACCAGAAGGTGTTATTCGCGCATCACCGAACTTGGTTGGGGCCAATGAGTTGGCTCTGCGCCAGTTGGTCGAGGATCGCTTGGGTATAAAAGTCTTTGTAGAAAATGATGCGACGTGTGCGGCGCTAGGAGAGTGGAAACTAGGCGCGGCTCAAGGTGCAACAGATGCCTGGGTGATCACGCTCGGCACTGGCATTGGTGGTGGTTTTATTGCAGGCTCGGTATTGCAGCGTGGAGCTCACGGTTTTGCTGGCGAGGTTGGACACATGGTTGTTGACCCGAATGGGCCACTGTGTCCGTGTGGTCGCAACGGGTGTTGGGAGCGGTATGCATCGGGTAACGGTCTTTCGTATTTGGCAAACGGAGAAAAGGGTGAGGACGTTTTATCTCGTGCAAAGGCGGGTGCTGAAGATGCGCTGAGCATCGTTGACGCTTTTGCCAGATGGGTTGCGCTTGGCCTGGTCAATCTGACAAACATGACCGATCCCGACGTGATTGTCGTAGGTGGAGGAGTAATTGTTTCGGCAGATGTAGTGATGCCGCGAATTGGGCACTGGTTTGAGCAGTTGCTGTACTCTCCTCGGCACCGTGCACACCCGCGGCTCGTTGCGGCACAGTTGGGCGAGCAAGCAGGCGCGATCGGTGCTGCAATGCTCAATACAAGCGTCTAAGTTGCAGTCATGAGCAACGAATACACACTTGGCCTACACGAAGTTGGTGACAACTCGTATGCGTACTTGCAGCCAGAGGGCGGTTGGGGTTACAGCAATGCAGGCCTCATTGTTGGCGATGGCGTCTCGCTGCTAGTCGACACGCTGTTTGATCTAAATCTCACGGCATCCATGCTCGACTCGATGTCTACTGCGACACGAAGCGCACCAATAACAACTGTTGTTAACACACATGCCAATGGCGACCACTGTTATGGCAACCAACTTGTCCTAGGTGCAGAAATTGTTGCTTCTAGTGCCACTGCACGCGAGATGCTGGAAGTTCCACCTTCGATGCTTGCGGCACTCAATGATGCACCTGGTGAGATCGGCGAGTTATTCCGACATTTCTTTGGTGATTTCGAATTCAATGGCATTGACCTTGCGCCTCCGACGCGCACCTTTGATGGGCGTCTCGATATTGAAGTGGGTGGAAGAGTTGTAGAGCTGATTGAAGTTGGTCCTGCACATACGCAGGGCGACACAATCGCTTATGTCGCAGATTCGAAGACGTTGTACACCGGCGACATCTTGTTTATTGGTGGCACACCGATCGTGTGGGCAGGGCCACTCGACAACTGGATTGCGGCGTGCGATCTTATGTCCGAACTAGATATTGATGTGGTGGTGCCTGGTCACGGTCCTCTCACCGACAAAGCCGGCATTGCGCGAGTACGGGACTATCTGTCATTTGTATTAAGCGAAGCAACATTGCGTCACGATGCAGGTATGGACGCATTTGATGCAGCGCGTGAAATTGCGCGTGACATCTTGGGGGACAACAGTCGTTCGTTTGCACAATGGAAAGAGTTTGGGCGTATCAGTGTCAATGTCGACACGGTGTATCGCAGCATTGATGCCACACACAAGAGCCCAGATGTGATTGAGCAGTTTCGCCGGATGGCAAAGATCGAGCTACACCCCGAGGGCTGATTGTTTTTTCCCAGTTGCTTCGCGCCTCACGATTGCGAACCAACCCCCAAGAGCGCACAGTGAAAAGAGAATCCACTGACCGACGTAGCCAAGATGCGGTCCGTTGTTAAAAGTAGGTTCGGCGATTCTTGACAGTGTCGTATCATCTGCGGGCGATGAAGATTGCAACTCGACATAGACATTGACCAGTGGGGCAGGCATCTGTTGTTGCAGTCGCAGAATATCGATGCGTTGCACTTCGGTAAGTACTCCGCTCGTTGCATCGGAGACCGCGCCAAGTCGCTTGGCGGAAGATGCGCGAAGTCTGCCTTGCAGTGTGACTGTTCCAGCGGGTGGATCAAGCACAGACCCACCGAGTGGCACAAAACCTCTATTAACGAGTATCAAGCGACCATCAGACAATTGCAGCGGAGCGACAGGGTCGAAGCCTGCTTGTCCACCTTGCGATACATTGACGATCTGGATGTCGTGGTCTTGCAGATACAGACCCGTCACCACGACACTTCTCCATTCGGCATCGCTGGCAGATGAAAATGTTTCAAGTACTTGCTCGAGTGGTGCTGTTGGAGTATCGACGCGCTCCTTTAGGGTTTCATTAAACGCAACTCGTTGGTGGTGGCGATCCAATTGCCAGTTGGCAAGCATCAGCATGATTGTGACAAGTACAACGATCAAAACATGAAAAGCAATCCACTTTGGTCGCAATAAAAACTTGTACACGGATCACAACTTAGTGCGACAGGCGACTAGCGTAAACTTCTATGAACACACTGATTTATGATGGGGATTGTGCCTTTTGTCTCCGTTGTGTGCAGTGGATGCAAAAACACTTCAAGCGTGTTCCTCAAATTCTCGCCTGGCAACAAGCCGATCTTGTGCAGATGCGTCTCACCGCCGAACAGTGTCAAACGGCAGTGCAATGGGTGAGCGCAGACTCGACTCAGATCTTGAGCGCCCATAAAGCAATTGCTCGTGTTTGCAAAGACGCTGGAGGCTTGATCACGGTGGCCGGATGGCTCATGTCAATGCCGATTGTCTCTCAACTTGCCGGGTTTGTGTATCGCTGGGTAGCGCGCAATCGTCAAAAAATGCCAGGTGGTACGGCTGCATGTGCAATCGACTTTGAAAAGAAAATCTAAATAGTTCGTCGTTCGTTTAATTGCTCTGCGAGTTGGTCAAGACAAGACTGATCGGCTGAGTATAAGAGTTCTCGATCCTCTAGGGCGGTTGAAACTTGAGCAACAAGTGACTTCCAGGTTGCATTGGGCATGCCTGTCACGATACGTAGCGCGCGCGTCAGCGCTTGTTGTGGGTTGGCGTCATAGCTGTTCATCAAAACTTCTACATCTCGCTTGGTTAATGCGCGCGCAGACTGTGCAGCCTTGATCTTTCGTTGCACGTACGGAGAAAATATGTTCTGGTATCTACTTTGTAGTTCGGGA
>DFDK01000054.1 GCA_002367695.1 Acidimicrobium sp. UBA3029
GACTTGCGACCTGTTGTGGTGAGCAGAAGTGTTGGCACACCACGCCACATGTGGCCGTCTTCGCCATTTGTCTCGACATAGCGAGTGATGTGGTCTGCAACCCACTCGGTTGGACTGTCAATGATTGATGGCTGAGTTGTCATGCGTTGATCGTATAAGTGCCGACAACAAATTTGTGATTCAGCCAATTAATTCGCGTTTGAGTGCAACAATTCTTGGCGACGGAGCACCTCCGCTCCATGAATCGTGGAGCAACGAGCGCTCATAACTCGCCCATTCTGCATTGACTCCTACTCTGTCACCAACATCACCATATGCGCGCATTCTTAAGGCCACGAGTTCTTCGTGGCCGTGCAACACCTTGAGTCCTTGACCGGTTGCCCAAAAAACTCCTTCTGTATCGCCTTGCTGCAATGCATGCTCCGCAGCCATTATCGATCCAGTAATCACCGACAAGATGAAGTTGGAAGTGATCCCTTCTGAATCTGGCCACAAATAATCAGTTCCTGCAAACGGTAAATCGCGAACACGATCAAGAGCGTCAAGTAAGCCAAACCACGATTCTCTATCACCTCTATTTTTTACAAAACTCACAGCATTATTCAGTACATCCACATCGGTGATCACTGACCCATGAATTGAAAGATGGTCGGTGAAGGTCTTGGGTAAAAATTCGATCTGTTCAACACCAACCGAACCAGAAGCGAGCCCTCGCCGCAATCCTGAGACAACGTTGTTAAATGTGGCATCCTGCACACTGATCTCCCACAACGCCGTGCGAGCAGCAACACGGGTCGGGCGCTCGCGGTGAGTGGTCAACCATGCCAGCAATTCAAGTGACTTAGATTTCTCAAAACTAATTGGGATTCCGTTCCGAGTTTCTGCGTCGACCGGTCCAAGCAATCTCACGCACACATTCCAGTCAGCACCTAATGGCTCACATTGCCGTTTATCCTCTTCTACCGGTTTGGATGACTCCATCAATAGATCTTGCACCACCGAGGTTTCAAATTCGGTCAGACCAAAAACAGACAATCGTTGTTCGCTTGGCATAAGCATCCAACCATTTGTGCCGAGTTGCATTCTGTTTGGATAATCCGATATGACACAAATCTTTACGACCGCTTCGTTGCTTGCAACGACAAGACTTGGCGCATGAATATCTTGACTCACATCAATCACGACACGAATGACAGTGTTAGTGCCGGATGTAGCAACGTTGGCTGATACATCATTTGACAAATCAAGAACACCAAGTTTTGATAGCGACTCAACAACCACCCGAATGCTGCCGTCCCGAGCCGCAAGTTGCACCACAGCAATGAGGTGTCGCGCTGCGGTTTTAGCCAATTCAATATCGGCAGCAACAATATCAAAGCGTGTTCCTGGTGCGAGCGCTATCAACACCGTCTCACTTTCTGAAACGCCGAGTGGCACATGAATAGAAGAAGGGGTGACAGTGCTCTGCATCTCGACAAGTTGTCGAGACTCCCAATTCTTATTAATATTTACAGTCTGTGCAGTGTCATCTGCCGTCGATAACGACCGGGCTACTTTCAATAATTGTTCTGCATGTTGCGCTTGATTGCGATGACTCAACTCGGCCCAGGTAAAAGCCGCGCGCTGCGAAATCGGTGGCATAAATGACCCCGCTGGCGCAAGACGTAATTGTTTGTCTCGAAGAAAACTGACATGCGTCAGCAAACCAGCAATTAATACTGCCGAACTACCAAGAGCAAGCGGAACTGCACCATGCGAAAGTTCTTGAACTGCACTCGTAGTTACCGCCACCACTTGCTCGCTAGCCACTGATTGTGCTGCCGCTGGCGCAGGGCGGCTCGTAAATAAGATCGACCACAGTGCAACCACAAACAGCAACGAATACCGACTCGACATGACACCAACCGAATGATCGTGGCGCATACCCCACGTGCGCACGACGTCAATAATGACCGCGCTAAACCCCCACACCCACGAGGACCACAACCCAAGTAGCCCAGCCTGTATCGCAAATTGCATCGGGTAACGCACCTTCACCGCGTCAATACAAGCTGACACCACTGCTACCGGTGTCACGCCAGTCAAGATCAATACAAGTGGTAGACCAATCAAAAAGAGACTCCCTCCAATGAGGGCGATGAAACGTTTCATGGAGCCGTCACTGGCCGAGCAGTACGTTGAGCCGTAATCAAACGACTTCCAACTCCAAACAACACCAAGATTGACATTGGAACAACTCGCATAGTTTTTACTGTCACCTCAGACGATGTGGCGCTTGCCTGTCCATGTATTTGATACCGAGTCATAAATTCCTCCGCGGCAATGATTGCCTTGTCCACATCCACTTTTGGATCGCCAGTACGCAGAGCTGTGATTTCTTGTGTGCCTGCTCGAGCGGCATTCTCTGCTTGATCAGCAAGTTGCACTTTTGCAGCAACTAAGCGCCCGCCATCCACCGCAAGTCCAGCACATGCGACAAACGTCATTGCCAGCATCACCACAAAAGCAGTTATCGACCCGGAATCATGCTGTAAACGTTGCACTGCTAATCCACCCTCCATCGGTCAATTACTTCAATCGACTCGGCATGTAAAACCCTTTCTTGAGTTCCCAATAAATTGAGTCCTGCAGAGTTGACCGCACATTCCACTTCTACCAACACGGTATGAATCGTTGACTCGTCGTCAAAAGCCACATTGACAACTGGATCTATGCATGCCGCGCCATTTTGTTCAAGATCACGCATCGCTGAAGCTCGACCAACGGCCTGCATCCGTGAAGGATGCGCCATAGATGCCGCACGCGCACCTTGATCGGCAGCGTGTTGAATTTGGATTAAGGCTTCGGCACCCCTTCCTGCATACACCACAAATAACACCAGGATCATTAAAATTGGCACCAGCAATACCAACTCGACAGTGGCACTCCCGTCTTCGCGCATCATCTATCCATCTCTGAGATGTAGCGCTCAAGTGGCTCATGAGCAACACGTGTGACTGTGAACGAGAAAAATGGTGCAACCTGCGGGACTCGCAAGCGCACGGTAACTACTACTTCGTCAGTGGTAATCACTGCTTGGGGCAAACTATATGACTGGCCAGACAA
>DFDK01000084.1:0-4885 GCA_002367695.1 Acidimicrobium sp. UBA3029
CCACGACCATACGACGGACGATCTCCACGATCTGCTGATGGACGACCGCGACTTGGGCCATCACTTTGTCCGTACGCAGGACGACCTGCTGGTCGGCTACCTGGACGGGCCGGACGTTCACCCCGACTGTCAGATGGACGACCTCGGCCTGCGGCTGGTCTGTCTGTACGACCCGCTGATCCACCGGGTCTTGCGGGACGCGAGGGTCTGCCGGATTCTTCTTCCCGTCGTGGACGACGTGGACCGCGATTTTCTGGGGTTGGCACTTGGTGAAGTCTACTTGCAGTCAACACCTAAACATCGCAGATAATCAAGATGCGATTGTTCAAATTTGGATTGAACCGAAAAAGCTAGCCCTGAAAATCGATCAGATGGTAGGCGGTCTTGCCCTTACGTAGCAATAACCACCTCGAGTGCAACAGTGGAATCTTGTCAAGCTTGGTGTGCTCATCGATCTGTTCACCATTGGCCCGCACGCTTCGCTGAGTAAGCAATCGGCGTGCTTCAGTATTTGATGTCGCTAGCCCCGTCAAGACCAGCACGCTCACGGCATCACCCAAAGCCGCTTTACCCATCGCGCTCCCAGACACTTCGGAGGCAATCAGATGCAGCGCCGCAGGGCTTGCCGAAATCGGATTTGCTCCGAACAACACGTCGGCTGCCTGCTCTGCCGCTACTGCAGATTCTTCGCCGTGCAGTAATTCGGTTAACTCGCGTGCAAGCGTTCGTTGCGCGACACGCGACTCTGGTCGAGCGCGCTGCTCAATCAAAATCTCGTTGATCTCATCCATTGACCGCAAAGAAAACTGCGGCAACATCTTTGCGATATCTATGTCGCTTAATTGCATCCAGAATTGTCGAAACTGATATGGGGAAGTCCGACGGGCATCCAACCACACTGCACCATCAGCAGTCTTTCCAAACTTTGATCCATCAGATTTCGTGACGAGCGGCCAAGTCAAACCAAACGAACTACGACCCAACGTTTTACGAATTAGATCGATACCCGCAGTGATATTGCCCCACTGATCCGATCCACCCATCTGCATTTCACAACTGTGGTGCTCGCACAAATGTCGAAAATCATTTGCCTGTAGCAACATATAACTGAACTCGGTAAAAGAAAGACCATTGCCTTCCGCTAGTCGCGACTTGACCGAATCTTTTGCCAGCATTTGGTTGACCGTGATGTGTTTGCCAACATTACGCAAAAAGTCAAGAGCAGAAACTTTTGCAGTCCATTCTGCGTTGTCAACCAAGATTGCTTGGGTATGACCAGGAGTAAAATCCAAAATTCGTTCAAGCTGCCTTTTAATGGACTGCACATTGTGATGCAGCGTCTCGGCATCGAGCAGATTTCGTTCGTCACTTCGTCCCGATGGATCACCAACCATGCCCGTTGCCCCGCCAGCTAGTACAACCGGGCGATGTCCTAGTAGTTGCAAGCGCCTGAGCGAAATTTGCCCCAAGAGGTTTCCTACGTGCAGCGAATCCGAAGTTGGATCGAAACCTACATATGCCGAAATCTGCGAAGTTGTGCTTCGAGTAGTTAACTCTGCTCTGTCTGTTGAGTCATGAATCAATCCGCGGGACGCAAACTCGGCAACGATGTCTTGGTGTAACGAAACACCATTCGAAGTCATACGCCAATAATAGGTGGTTACTTGGTCTTGATTCGTGCTCTCAATGATGCAATTTGGTTTGAGAATCTTGTTTGTTGCTCAATTGCGGCGGTAGGTCCACTTGCTCCTGGCGACGTGCGATGACCAACACCAAGACCCTGACCAATTAATTCGGCCGCTTTTTCACCAAATTTTGGATCTTTACGCACGAGATCACGTAGGGACTCGTTGCCTCCAAGCGACTGCTGCACCAGGCTTCCAACCATTGCATGAGCCTGACGAAACGGTGTCCCCTGTTGCACCAACCACTCAGCAAGATCAGTCGCAAACAGCATCTCCGCGTCAGCAGCCTCGCCCATTATTGATTGATGAAAAGTAGCCGTTGCGATCATTCCTGTCACCGCAGTTATGCCCAATGAGATTTGATCACACGAATCGAACAGTGGCTCTTTGTCCTCTTGTAGGTCGCGGTTATAGGCAAGCGGCAGCCCCTTCAATGTGGCGAGTAGACCAGTCAAATTGCCGATCAAACGACCAGTCTTCCCACGAGCAAGCTCAGCAATGTCGGCATTCTTTTTCTGTGGCAACATCGATGAGCCAGTTGCATAACTGTCATCAAGCGATGCAAAGCCAAACTCGGTTGTAGTCCACAACACAAACTCTTCTCCAATTCTTGAGAGGTGAGTACCGATTAATGCAATGTCAAATAGCGCCTCTGCAACAAAATCTCGGTCCGAAACCGCATCGAGCGAGTTGGCAAAATAGTTCGCAAAGCCCATTTCGTTTGCTGTAAATTTTGGATCTAGGGGCAATGATGAGCCGGCAAGCGCGCCTGCACCCAACGTAGAAACATCAAGTCGTTCGATCGTCTGCAGGAGCCTGTCGATGTCGCGCATAAACGCCCATGCATGCGCGAGCAAATGGTGTGCAAGCAAAACTGGCTGAGCGCGCTGTAAATGTGTGTAGCCAGGTAGATACACGCCGTCACCACCCCACCCGGCGGCTTCGGCACGAGCCGACAAAACATCACACAGTTCGAGTAGTTGATTTGCAAGCACACCCAACTCTCGCTTGGTCCACAGTCGCAGTGCAGTAACACATTGATCATTTCGGCTACGACCGGTGTGTACCTTGCCGCCAACTTCGCCAGCTATTTCGGTCACGCGTCGCTCAATAGCCGTATGAATGTCTTCGTCCGACGCAACAAAGATGAACGAATTGTCGCCCATCTCAATTGCCACAATTTCTAAGGCCTCAATAATCGCCACAGCCTCCTGTTTCGTCAACAGACTTACGTGTTCGAGACCCTTTACATGCGCAATCGAACCAGCGATATCGTCCTTCCATAATCTCTTGTCGAATGAAAGACTCTGTGTGAAGGCCATAAGTTCTGCTGCAGGAGCGACACTAAAACGTCCGTGCCACAATGGCTGAGATTTCGAATTCATTTCTTAGCCGCTCCCGTTGTTTGTAATCCAGCCAATTTTCCCAAATGTGCGGCAAGCTTCTTTGCACCAAATTTTTCACTTGCTACGCAAAACATGGTGTCGTCCCCAGCCACCGTGCCAATGAGACCCTCTATTCGTGAGCGATCCAAAGCAGACGCGACAACATGAGCACACCCTGGAGGTGTTCGCACAATAACCAGCGGATGACTGACCTGAATGTCGGCAACCCAATCCGAAAGTACACGGCGTAGCTGCTCGAGTGGAGCAATTCTCTCTGGCTCGAACTCAGGGATGGCATATGCGGTATCGCCCTTTGCCGTTCGCACCTTAACGGCACCGAGATCTTCTAAGTCCCGAGACACCGTTGCCTGCGTCGCCGCAATTCCAGATTTTTTTAACAATCTCAATAATTGTGGCTGGCTTGTGACGTCTCGTTCCGAAATTAGTCGCGAAATGGACTGCTGACGCTGCACCTTGGTTGTCATGCGTTCACCCCCATCAAAAAGGCAAGTAGACCTCGCGCTGCGTGCATGCGATTGTGTGCTTGTTCAAATACTTTGCTGCGAGGACCATCAATAACTTCTGCAGCCACTTCCAAACCTCTATGTGCTGGAAGGCAATGCATGAATATTGCACCGACCTCTGCATCCTTCATCACTGATTCAGTCACCTGAAAATTCGCAAAAGATTTTTCGCGCTTGCTGGTTTCAGATTCTTGACCCATCGACGTCCAGACGTCTGTATGCACTGCGTGAGCGCCGTGAACTGCATCATGAATATTCTCAAATTGGGCTACAGACCCAGCACCCAATTTTTGCAATGCTTCCATTTCTCCATCCTCGGCCTGATAACCAATTGGACATCCCAATCGAACATTCATGCCTAGCAACGCACACGTCTGGGCCAATGATCGAGCAACATTGTTGTAGTCGCCTACATAACACACAGTCTTGCCGACGAGATCGCCAAGTTGCTGCTGCATGGTCAACACATCAGCCAAGCCCTGTAATGGATGTTGTCTATCGCTCAACATATTGACAACTGGCACGATCGAAACATCAGCCATTCGCCTCACGATGTTGTGATCAAAAACTCGCGCAGCCAAAACTGCGTGATAACCACCCAGCACTTTTGTTATATCTTCAACAGTTTCGCGCACGTCCAAACCAACCTCTTCTCCGCGCGTGTACACAGGGTGTCCGCCCAACTGCACAACAGCCATTTCCATACTGTGACGCGTTCTGTTTGATGGTTTTTCGAATATGAGAGCCGCGCCGAGACCGGCAAGTGGTCGACCAAGAGCATCGATACTGCTCGTGCTCAGTTGTAGAACCTTAAGCAATTCATCTGCCGACAAGTCGGTTGAGTTAATGAAGTGACGCAATTTCATGATTTACCGGCCATCTCGGATAGCACCGCAGTGATCAGTTCTACAGCAGTAGCAATTTCTGAATCGAGAACCGTAATTGGTGGTGCCAAACGCAAAGCCGACGAAGTTACTGCATTCGTTACCAAACCACGATCCAGCAACATTGACTGAGCAATTTTTGCATCGATTCCAGATTTCAACTCAACACCCAAGAGCAAACCACGACCACGCACCAAGACCACCTGAGGCAATTTAGTTAAGGCATCGATCACTACTTTTCCTTTGGCTTTCGCTTGTGACGGTGCATCCATCTCAAGCATTACTTTGATCGTTGCTCTGGCTGCCGCAGTTGCAATTGCTGTGCCGCTAAAGGTGCTTCCATGATCGCCTGGCTGAAAAACTGACGCAACCTCTTTGCGAGCCCAAACTGCACCAATAGGCATACC
>DFDK01000084.1:5172-7308 GCA_002367695.1 Acidimicrobium sp. UBA3029
TCCATCATCAACAACACACCACGCTCGGCGCACAGTGCACTCACTGCCTGCAGATATTCGATACTTGCCGGTATGACACCGCCCTCGCCCTGCACACTTTCGAGCAACACCGCAGCGACACTGCCGTCGACAGCAGCATCTAGTGCTGCAAAATCGCCGAACACTACGTGACGGAATCCTTCCGGCATTGGTTGAAATGGTTCATGTTTTGCTGGTTGTCCAGTTGCGGCAAGCGCTGCCAATGTGCGTCCATGAAAGCTCCCTAAGGCACTTACGACCGTGTGACGTCCTCTTCCGCCAAACTTGCGCGCAAGTTTGATTGCTGCCTCTATAGATTCAGCACCAGAATTGCAGAAGAAAACCTGTCCTCCACCGCCAAGAAGTTTGTCAACCATTACTGCAGCCTCGGTTGCGACAGGGTTCGTAAAAAAATTGCTGACATGCATCAAAGTCGCTGCCTGCTCACAAATTGCCGCCGTCACCGCAGGGTGACTGTGCCCGAGCGAAGTGACAGAAATACCCGAAAGAAAATCTAGGTAATGCTTTCCAGATGCATCCCACAACTCAGTGCCCTGACCTCGCACGAACATTACTTGTGGTGCACCAAATACCGGAATAAACGGACAGTGGCCGGAGCTCTGCGAAGACTGCGGTTCCAATAATTGCTTCGCTACGACAGAATCGGCGAAAGCATGCGCATTGACATGAGTGTTGATATTTGTATTCATCAGTTACGTACCTTTGTTTGAAGAGTGATTCCTGAGTCTTTCGAAATCATGGTTCCAACGCCAGCGATGGTAAAAAGCTCTATAAGTAACACATGAGCTATTCGTCCATCCAAAATATGACAGTCGCGCACCGTCTGTTGCAGCGCAGACACGCAACTCTCCATTTTGGGAATCATGCCGCCATCGATTGATCCAGTTTTTAGCATCGCTGCAATTTGAGATGCAGTTGCTTTGCGAACGAGACTTGATGGGTCGTCCTTGACCGCACGTAAGCCTTCGATATCAGTGAGATAAATGAGCTTCTCTGCACCTAGTGCTACAGCAATTGCCGCCGCCGCGGTGTCAGCATTGACGTTGTAGGCCTGCCCCGAGGCATCTGAACCAATTGTTGCCACAACAGGAACCGTATTGTCATGAATAGCCGACAACAGCACTGTTGGATCGACTGAATGGATGTCACCAACAAAGCCGAGCCCAGGATCGCGCTGTGTTACCTGCAATAAACCTGCATCTTGACCCGACACTCCAACCGCGCGTGCACCATGCACATTGATGGCTGACACCAATTGTGGATTGACCGTACCCAGTAACACCATGCTCGCGATCTCAATCGTTTCTTGATCGGTTACGCGCAAACCATCACGAAACTCGGGTTTCTTACCCAGGCGTTCCATCAACGCACTGATCTGTGGACCACCCCCGTGGACAACTACGGGTTTAATTCCCACAGCGTGCATCAGCGCAATATCGCGGGCAAATGTACTGGCCGCGTCTACGTCGCTCGACCCAGCGAGCGCATTACCGCCATACTTCACCACCACAATTTTTCCTGCAAAACGCTGTATGTATGGCAATGCTTCACTCAGCATTGAACCGGTAAGCCCATATGAAGAATCCACCGTTTCTCTCGGTTGGGTGTCGTGGATCATGGGTACATCCCTACTTGGCTCAAACCCATTGACTCCTCAATGCCAAGCGCAACATTCGCTGCCTGTACAGCACCACCGGATGCTCCTTTGGCAAGATTATCGAGAGCACTGAGCACGATGACATACCCAGTTCGTTTATCAAATCGAGCAGTGATGTGCACAGAGTTTGTGCCAAGTGTTGCTTTTGTTGAAGGAGGCGTTGGCCTTATAACCACAAATGGTTCACGCTTATACGATCGCGCTAGCGAAGCGAGCAAAGATGCCGTTGTTGGTGTCGTGCCAGATGTCGGCCGCGCATAACAGGTGGCCAATATTCCGCGGTTCATTGGCGCTAGGTGTGGTGTGAACAAAATCTGCGCACCCGTTACCTGCTCGATCTCTGGCGTGTGCCGATGGTCGAGCAAACCGTAAGCACTGAAATCCTCGTCAACCGAAGTGAACATCGTGCTCTGCTTTAATGCCCTACCGGCACCACTCAC
>DFDK01000056.1 GCA_002367695.1 Acidimicrobium sp. UBA3029
AGGGAGCGAAAAATGATGTCGAACATGCGTCGCGAAGTGGCTAATTGTGGGTCCAGTTGGACACCACCGAAGAGTGGTCTGAAGAATGTCTCGATCATGCGGTGCGAGAAACCTGCGCTGCGAAGCGCATCGAGTGTTGACATGTCGTTGTTGCGCAATAATTTGGGAGCCACGCCGCGCAATACACGCAGGCGCAACAATACGATGCGCAATTTGTCGATCATCGAGCCAATCGGTGCAAAAGTCGTGGCAAGCAGTGTCGATGGTTTGCGAA
Source organism: Acidimicrobium sp. UBA3029 (assembly GCA_002367695.1). Classification (GTDB taxonomy): domain Bacteria; phylum Actinomycetota; class Acidimicrobiia; order Acidimicrobiales; family Ilumatobacteraceae; genus UBA3006. The sequence continues at coordinate 275 of DFDK01000056.1, forward strand.
ACGGGTCTGAGACCACATGGCCTTTTCCGGGACCACCATTTTTTGATTGCAACCACACAAGCGCACCTGGGTCAAACGCTTGTAGGTCGAGCGCGTTCATGTCGACTTGAGTGGCGAGTTCTGGATACGCAGTAAGCAAGACCTGAAAACCATGGTCGAGCAAAAAGCCGTCTACGTTGTCGGTGCGTACGCGCCCACCAACGGCATCAGATGATTCCAAGACCACAACGCTGAATCCACTTTGTTGAATCTGATGTGCAGCCGCAAGCCCCGATAGGCCAGCGCCGATCACGACCACATCAACTTGTGTGGAGAGCGTCATAATTTTTCTGACTTTTTACTATTTTTTGAGCAATGCGCGCAGTGCTACTTCAAGCGTTGGATGCACAAATTGGTAACCGCTGGCATTGAGTGCAGCCGGGATAACTCGCTGTCCGGTAAACAACAGTGCGTCAGCAAGCTCTCCGCCAAGTAGTGCTTTTGGTGCAAACGGCGGGATTGGAAGAAAAGCTGGGCGCTTGACTACTCGTGCGAGCGTGCTGGTGAACTCTGCATTAGTAACAGGGTTTGGTGCCGTCAGGTTGACAGCGCCACTCATGTTGGCAGTCAGCAGATACTCAATCGCGCCAACCTCGTCATCAATCGAGATCCAACTTTGCCATTGCTTGCCATTGCCAAACTTGCCACCAAGTCCAAGTTGGAAGAGTGGCAACTGCTTTTTGAGCGCGCCACCTTTGGTCGTGAGCACAATGCCCGTGCGCAGCAACACAGTACGGATCCCGGCATCGGATGCAGGCTTTGCTGCGAGTTCCCATTGCTCGCAAACATCGGCAAGAAAGCTTGTTCCATTAGTGCTGACTTCATTCAGTTCCTCGTCGCCGCGAGGACCATAGATGCCAATTGCCGAACCAGACAAGAACACTGATGGTTTGCGATTCATTCTTGCAATGGTGGTCGCAATCAAATTTGTAGTGATCGTGCGACTTTCCAAAATCTCACGTTTGTATGACGTTGTCCATCGCTTATCACCAATACCGGCGCCGGAGAGATGGATTACTGCATCGGTACCTTCAAGGGCGGAGGCACTGAGAACGCCAGATGTCGGGTCCCACATGATTTCGCCAGTGCCGGCCGCGCGACGAACAAGGCGGATAACTTCGTGGCCATGCTGTTGTAGTTGCTCAACGAGTTGTGTGCCGATGAGTCCACTGGCACCAGAGATAACAATTTTCATGTTGTCAGACTAGACAGCAAATCAAGGAATAACGATGGGCACCGATGTGACAACTGTATTTGGCCTAAACAACAAACGGGCCTTGATAGCAAGTGCCGATTGGTTGTGAAGCCACTGCGATCTGACACTGGTAACGAACTCGGGGATGATGACCGTAATCAGGTCATCGTCGTATTCGGCGTCTAGTTCGTCGATGCGATTGAGGATTGGTTCGGTGAGATCTCGATACTCAGAAGTAATCGTCTGAAGTTCGACATCTGACAAGTTGAACTTAATCCAAGCCTCATCAATTTTTTGTCGGTCTTCTGCGGTCTCTACTACCGAGATTGCAATGAGTCGGTCAGGACGCAGGCTTTGAGCGTAACGAATTGCATGAAGGGTCCCTTGATTAACCGAACCCACGAGCACGATGACGAAGTGAGTATGAAATGGTGCGGTGTAACCATCTTGCACATTAAGAAAACTTCGAACTCGTGTGTAGTGACGGTTAATAGCTACAAAGCAAAAGACAAGAGTTGGGATCACTACTGCAGGAATCCATGCTCCATCGGCAAATTTCACGACTACGACAATTCCTGCTACGAGTGCGGTCGTCGATGCGCCGAATGCGGACATTATGGCTCGCGGAACCCAGCCGGCCTCTTTGAGTCTGCGATGACGCACAAACATTCCCGCTTGGCTCAGTGTGAAACCAGTAAATACCCCAACTGCATAGAGCGGAATGAGTGCGTTGACGAGTCCACCGAAAATGACGACGAGTGCGCCCGATGAGACTCCAAGAAAAATCACTCCGTTGGAAAAAACGAGGCGGTCGCCACGATTCATGAATTGCCTAGGCATGTAGTTGTCTTTAGCAATGATCGATGACAACCGCGGGAAGTCTGCATAGCCCGTGTTGGCAGCCAGAATCAAGATTCCAAACGTGGCAAATTGCGTGACAAAGAAAAAGATATTGCGGCCCCCATAGACCTGCTCTGCCAACTGGGCAAGCACGGTATCTCTAATCAGACCCTCATGGTCTTTGAGTGGCTGAAGGTGCTGTGCGAGAACACTGAGCCCAAAGAAACTCGTGCCAAGAATGAAAGCCATGATCACGAGAGTGATGGAAGCATTTTTGGGTTCTGGTTTTTTGAATGCAGGCACACCATCGGCTACTGCTTCGATACCAGTGAGTGCAACTGCTCCCGAAGAGAAGGCTTTGAGAAAGAAAAATAATGTCACGCTATTTGTTTGGGAAAGGAGTTCTTTGGCAACTTCGGAGTCATGACTAATTGGAGGCAAGTCAAGAATAAAGACCTTGAAGAGTCCGACGCCGATCAATGAAAATAGACAGATGATGTACAGGTACGTTGGCGGCGCAAAGAGTGATCCGGATTCTTTAAGGCCACGGAGGTTGGCAATCGTGATCAGTGCAATAAAGCCCACGCACAACTCAACTCGGTATGGTGCGAGTCCATTAAAAGCTGAGATGATTGCGGCGGTACCACCGGCAACAGAGACCGCAACAGTGAGGATGTAATCGACGAGCATTGATCCACCCGCGACCAATGAAGGGTATTTGCCTAAATTTTCTCGCGAAACCACATATGAGCCACCGCCATTTGGGTAGGCGAAAATAGTTTGGCGATAACTACTCACAACGATGGCAAGCAAGACCACGACCATGATGGACAAAGGCACGAGATTGTTGTACGCGGCAACACCTGCGCCAGCCAGCGACAAAAATACAATCAGGATTTCTTCTGTTGCGTACGCGGTAGATGAAATGGCATCACTCGCGAATACTGGTAGCGCAATTTTCTTGGGCAAGCGGTGGTTTGCATCGTCGGCGGACGAGATCGGCTTGCCGATGAAGAACCGCTTAACCGCGCTGGATTTAGTAGATGTAGCCATAAGCGTTATGAAGCCTGCCACATTAGACCCTCCTCGGGCGAGTAATTCGCCTACGCTGTTTATCTATCAAGGTAACTAGGAGACTGAAGTGCATGTAGTCATAGTTGGGTGCGGGCGAGTTGGATCGACCTTGGGTCGAGAGCTCACCGCCGCGGGACACACAGTGGCCGTAGTTGATCGCAGACCAGAAGCGTTTTCACGACTGGGAGAAGCGTTCACTGGACAAAAAGTTACTGGAATTGGTTTTGATCGTGAAGTGCTCATCGAGGCTGGAATTGAAAAAGCTGGTGCGCTCGCGTCAGTAACCAACGGTGACAACTCAAATATATTGATTGCGCGTGTTGCTCGTGAAGAGTTTGGGATTGAGCGAGTGGTAGCACGTATCTATGATCCAAAGCGCGCAGAAATTTATGAACGACTTGGTATCGCCACAGTTGCCACCGTTAAGTGGACATCAGAACGCATTTTGCGTCGTATTTTGCCAGAGTTGCCAGCCGTCGAATGGACAGATCCAAGTGCTTCGGTGGTGCTTGTGGAGCGTGAGATGCCAAAACACTTGATAGGGCAGCGCGTTACAACTATCGAAACTGCGTCAACCCGCGTTGTGTCTGTGCGCAGACTTGGCTCAGCGATGATTCCAACTGCTGACACGATTATTCAAGAAGGCGATGTTGTGTATGTTGCGGCAGAGATTGCAGCGCTGAGCCAATTTGATGCAGGACTTGCATCGACGCAAAACGGAAAGGGTCACTGAACATGAAGGTGGTCATTGCGGGTGGTGGAAGTGTTGGCAGATTTACGGCAGAACAACTTGTCGAATCTGGTCATGAAGTAACGATTATCGAAAGCGATCGTGCGGTCGTACGTGAGTACGGACAAACAAGCATTACAACCGGAGTCAAGTGGCACCAGGGAGATGCGTGTGACGTAACAGTGCTTGCTGCTGCGGGTGTGACTCTCGCAGATGTGGTTGCCTCGGTCACAGGAGATGATGAAGACAACCTTGTTGTGTCACTGTTGGCAAAGCAAGAGTTTGGTGTTCCACGAGTTGTTGCTCGCGTCAACAATCCAAACAACTACTGGATGTTTAACGACATGTGGGGCGTAGATGTATCGGTGTCAACCCCACACTTGATCACGAGCCTCGTGCAAGAAGCAGTAACTGTTGGAGCGTTCGTGCGTCTGATGCAACTCAAGGGTGGCAAAGCTGAACTGGTTGAAGTAACACTGTCGGAAACCTCGCCAGCCAAAGATAAAGCATTATCAGAACTTCAATTCCCCCGCAGTGCAACTGTTGTCGCCATTGTGCGCGACGAGCGTGTAATGGTGCCCGACAAGGCAACCGTGTTGCGTGTAGGCGACGAAGTGATGGCGCTTATTTCTGAGGATGCTGAAGCTGCAGTGCAGAAAATATTGGTTGGCTAGTCAGCCAACAGAACTTTTGATTTATTCTGCTCCGTGAGGTAGCAACGTGTATGCAGGGTTCAAAAACACGGTGCTGTTGCGTTCGCGATGGGCGACACCTTCAACCGCAAGGCATCCGCCATGTTCGATCCCTGAGATATGTCGACGGCCACTGAATATGACAGTCACTTGACCTGTCCCATCGTTGATCACGATTTCCATTGATGGGATTCCGGACCTCGGTTTCATCGTCATGCGTTTTACTTCGCCGCATACCTTCACTTTTGTGCGAACGGCGACTTCGCCGAGCGGGGTCAAATTAAGTTCGGCAAATCTGTCAACTAAACGCTCGGCATCCAATTCTCGAATGCCTTTATTGGCAGACTTGACAATGTTTTTCAGACCCATCAGGATCCCCCTAACTTATTGAGCATCGCCGACAAGGTTACTTCGTCCATTGCGCCCAAATTTGTTTCGGATGTTCCGTCTTGTCGGATAAATACCCAAGCAGGTTGATAAGCAACATCAAACTGTGCAAAAACTAAACCGTCATTGTCTTTGATGTTTGCAAATGTGAGTTGGTGCTTGGTTACGAACTCCTGCATCAATTGTTCTGATCCGTTCCATGCCACACCGATGATGTGTACTTTGCCTTCAAGTTGTTTGTTTGCCGCCTCGACCGAGGGTGCTTCATAGTTGCATGTAGTTCAACCTGGTGCCCAGAACCACAGTGCAACGGGGTACTTCTCTAACTCGGATTGCAAATTAATTTCACCACCGCCAACGAGGGTCGCATTGAAATCAGTGGTGGATGCTGATTGCGATTGCTTTACCGAATCAATTGTCTGGGTGGATACATCAGCTCCGCATGAAACTGCAGCAATGGCAAGTATCCCAATGCATATTGCTCTACTCGATGCCCGCATATGACTCATGGTACTCATGTAGCCAACTCGGCATTGGCCTAGGCTTGGACGCGCATGAGCACCCGTAAATTGATTCTGTGGGCGCTGGTGTGCGGCGTACTGATTTTGGTCGCTGGCGGTGCCAAGTTGTTTCAGACAACCCAACAGCCAGTAAAAGTGCAATTGCTTGAGCTGGGTGAGTCGGTAACTCTGGGAGACATGACAGTGAGCGTCACGTCACTTCGCGACATTGATGATCGAACCTTGGTGGACGTGACAATGGTTGGGGTCGCAGAAGCTCAAGCAATGGACGGATGGAAACTTTTGGCTGCTGGAAAGGTGACCGACCCTATGCTCTTGCCGCTTGGTGCGGGTGCCGAGTGCACGCTGACAGAACTTAAAAAAACACTTGTATGTACCGTCGCGTTTCCTGTGTCCGAAGGCACGCGCACCGTTGCCTATGTTCGTGCAGGGGAGCAACGACAATGGGCGACTGCGCCTTGATGCCTAAGCGTTATTATTAAGTGTGACAAATCATTGGAGGTGGTGAGTACGGCTGAGCAATTTGATCTCGTGGTCATCGGTGGTGGTCCAGGTGGCTACGCCGCCGCGTTTTATGGTGCATCTGCAGGTCTCAATGTTGCACTCATCGAGCGCGACACGATTGGCGGAACTTGTTTGAACCGTGGTTGTATTCCGGCTAAAGCATTTTTGGAAACTGCAGCAGTCAATAGGCATGTGTTGCACGCCGCAGACTTCGGTATCAATGCCACTGCCACGGGCGTCGATTTTGGTGTCGCGCAAAATCGCAAGCAGACAATCGTTAATACGCTTGTTAAGGGACTCACTGGACTCACCAAGTCAAAGAAAGTTACGTACATTCTTGGCACTGGTTCGCTCGGTGCAAACCGCACAGTGACGGTGCAATTATTGGATGGGGGAATTCAAGAGTTGCAGGGTCGCAGCATTGTGTTGGCTGCCGGTTCGGTGCCTCGCACGATTCCTGGCTTTAGTGCTGGCGGACCAATCATGACGTCGGACGAAGTATTGATGCTCGACAAAATTCCTGCTCGCATAGCGGTAATTGGTGGCGGCGCAATTGGCTGTGAGTTTGCATCGACATTTGCTGACCTTGGATCTACGGTGACGATTCTTGAGGGTCTGCCAAAGATCCTTCCTGGTCTTGACCCAGATGTCGCTGCTGTTGTTGTGAAGAGTTTTAAAAAGAAGAACATCGATATTCGTACGGGTGTCAAAGTGAATGGTCACGAACCAACAGCCAATGGTGGCACCACCGTGTTGTTCGGTGAAGGCGAGCGACTCGATGTTGACGCTGTGATCGTGTCGGTTGGACGCAAACCGTTCACTGATCACCTCGGGTTGGCTGGCACTGAAGTAAAAATCACTGATCGAGGTTTTGTTGACGTTGATGGTTTTTGTTTGACGAGCGAGCCAGGCGTATATGCGGTTGGTGACTTAATCAACACGCCGCAACTCGCACACGTTGCCTACGCCGAAGCAATCGTTGCAATCAAGCACATGCGCGGTGAAAAGGTGTATCCAGTTATGTACGACCGTGTGCCCTGGGCGATTTACTGCCACCCCGAAGTTGCATGGTCTGGACCTTCAGAAGAAGAGGCGCGCGCAAAAGGTCATGACGTTGTGGTTGCCAAGCATCAATTTCGTGCCAATAGTCGAGCGATGATCATTGGTGAAGCCGAAGGTTTGGTCAAGATCATTGCGAAGAAGAATGCCGATGGAACAGCCGGTCAAGTACTTGGCGTGCATATGGTCGGTCCATGGGTTACCGAGCAGTTATCGGGTGGTTACTTGGCGGTCAACTGGGAAGCCACAGTGGAAGAAATTGCAGAATTTCTGATGCCGCACCCATCGTTGTCGGAGCTATTTGGTGAAACTGTGATGTCGTTGACTGGCCGAAGCATCAATGCCTAAAAAAACTCATACGCTATTGCAGGAGAACCATGGCTGATATCACACTTCCACAACTTGGAGAAACGGTCACTGAGGGAACCATCACGCGTTGGTTTAAAAAAGTTGGTGAGACAGTTGCAGCCGACGAACCACTATTTGAAGTATCTACTGACAAGGTAGATACAGAAGTGCCATCACCGATTTCTGGAACTCTGACTGAGATTCGAGTCGCCGAAGGTGACACTGTGCCTGTTGGAACAGTGATTGCGGTCGTCGGAGTTGCTGACGCTGCACCAGCGCCAGTTGCTGCT
>DFDK01000099.1:0-10501 GCA_002367695.1 Acidimicrobium sp. UBA3029
TTATGACTCCAGTGCGGTTGGTTGAATAACAAAAAGTTGTCCGTGAGCGAGCGAGATTGTTGCAGTTGTCGCCACGAGTTCATTGCTCACGCCTCGTGAAGAGTGGGCTTCAAGGGTTTCATCATTGAGCGCCCACTTCAGACCATCGGTGGTGACTCCGAGTGCATCGCCGTGTTGGGCAATGAGGCCAACCACTTCGCCAACTTTGCCATGGATGGTGCACAGGCCTGGTCCACGCAAGAGTTGTATCCGTGCGGTGTCCCACAGCGCTGATACATCGCAGTCTTTGAGTGCTTGGTGTTGCATGGCGCTCAATATGCCAAGTTGATGATCGAGTCGGCCGCCGCCGCCGGTAACAAGCACTATTTGTTGTGATCCGTATGCAACTGCAGCTAGTAGTGCAAGTTCGGTATCTGTCGCATCTTTGTCGTGTGGCAATCGTTGCACTGTCACTCCGTTGGCTGCGGCGGAAATAAGTACAGCCGGGTCAACAGAATCCATGTCACCAATTACCAAGTTGACGCGCAAACCTAAGTCAATTGCACTGTGTAATCCAGAATCTGCAGCGATCACATAGTCGTAGCGTGGCAAATATTTGGCAACAGACTTGTTGATCGGAGGCCCTCCAATCACCACCACTGCAGTTGTCTCAACCATGACTTCGCTCCCGCGCTGGCATTATCCAGCAGGTAAGCGGGTCAGTGGCGGCGGCCACCCTCTCAGCCCGCCGATCCAGCGAACTCCCCGTGCGTACGTTTCAAGCGTACACCGCGCATCTTTATGTTGGCTAGTTTGTACGTCTAATTGTTTAGCGTCGAATGTCTGGTTCGATATAGATCCGAAGTGTGGCATCCACCACGCTTCGTGCTCGAACTTCTGCATCGTCGATGGCCTGGGCGAGCTGTTGCACCGACAGAGTGTCGTTAAATTCAACTTTGGCGGCCAACAGAATCTCTTCTGGTCCAAGGTGCATGGTTCGTAGGTGCACGATGCTACGCACGCGTGGATCATCTTGTAGCGCTCGCTCAATGAGCTCTTGCTGTTCGGGAAGCGCGGCTTCACCCATCAATAAACCCTTCATCTCAACTGCGAGCACGGCAGCAATCACAATAAGTAGAACGCCAATAGCGAGAGAGCCTGCGGCATCCCAACGCGGATCATGTGTGAAGTGAGCAGTGATTACACCGGCAAGTGCAACGAGTAGTCCAACTTCTGCGCCGACATCTTCAAGTAATACCACAGGAAGTTCGGGCTGTTTTGATGTTTTGATAAATCTCCACCACGACATCGGCTTTGGCTTGACATGGTTTGCCTCTTTCATTGCAGTTCTCAATGAAAAAGTTTCGAGTGCAATTGCCACAACAAGAATGCCAACTGCGATGCCAAGATTTGTTGCTTCATGAGGGTGCAGAAGTTTTTGTATGCCTTCATAAAACGCGAATAAACCACCCATGCTGAATAACACGAGGGCTACAACAAATGACCAGAAATAGCGCTCACGGCCAAAACCAAACTGAAACTCGGTATTGGGCGAGCGCTCGGAACGTTTCCCGCCCACAAGCAGTAGCGCTTGGTTGCCGGTATCGGCAGCCGAGTGAACTGCCTCAGCCATTAAACCTGCCGAGCCAGTGATGGCTGCGCCTATGAATTTGGATACAGCAATGCCGAGGTTTGCCCCAAAGGCCGCATAGATCGCCCGCTTGCTACCGTCGTTCATGGCTCAACATTGCCACAGTGGGGTTTGAATAAACAACACGGCGATAGTATTAATCCCGTGAGCCCCTTTGCCAGCATGACATCAGAGACCACTGACAAGTCCAATACCATTGTCACGGTCACACCAATCGCGCACATCAAATTGCTCGAGTTGCGTGATGCCGAGACAGAGGGCGAGCAGCTGGGTCTGCGCCTCGAGATCCTGTCTGAGCCAGGCGAAGACTTTCGCTACGACTTGTCATTCGACTTCTTTACCAAAGCAGCATTTTCTGACGAGGTCCGAACGATTGATGGACTCAAGATCATCATTCCTGCCAAAGACATCGATTCGTTTCAAGACGCAGTTATTGACCACTCCGACACTCAGGGATTACTTATTCGTAATCCCAACAAACCAAAGTCTCCACAGATCGAAGGTCTCGTCAATGACGATGACGTCTCTGCCGAGATCGAAACAATTGTCGCAGCAGAAGTCAACCCAATGCTTGCTTCGCACGGAGGTTTTGTCACCTTCGCTGGTCACGACAAAGAGGGCACTGCATACTTCACGATGGGCGGCGGTTGTCACGGCTGTTCAATGAGCCGCCAGACGATGCTTGAAGGCGTGGGCACAATGGTCTCAGAGAAGATTCCTGCGATCACCAAAGTGCGTGACCTTACCGATCACTCGACTGGCGCCAACCCCTTTTACTCGTAAGCAATTGCTTGCAAATTTTTAGTTGTAGTCGGTAGTTTCACGAATCTTGTCAAAGATTGGGTTGAGCGCCGCGAACACGTCACCTGCATCAATCAACTTTTGATGGTCTCCAACAAACTTGATGTGACCATTAATGAAAGCTTCTTGTGCATTGAGCACGCCAGTCGCTACCGCAACTGCGGTTTCATATGGTTCTGTAAAGCGCACGTCTTCGGGTAATGATTCACCGCTTGCAAGTACGGCCACTCCGTTGCCTACCTGCAAGTGATACACAACATCACCGTGGGGTGTGCCGGTGACAACCTGCGTCAATCCAACTGAGTGAATTGAAGCCAACTGCTGCAACTCGGTGTCTGTCGCAACGGCATCCGAAACCGCTTGTACCCAATCGGCTGACAAGTATCGAAGCTTCGACACGTGTCAGCCGATCTTTACGTTTGAGTACTTAAGCGGCAACCATGCTCACCGACTTGCGTCGCGAGAACATGATGGAGATGACGAGAATTACGAGTGCAACACCAGCAATCGAGAGGCGTACACCGTCGTTGTTTTGGTACTTGATGATTGCTGGCAATGTCAACAATGCAACAAGGTTCATCACCTTGATCAACGGGTTGAGTGCAGGACCAGCAGTGTCTTTGAATGGATCGCCAACGGTGTCACCGATAACTGCAGCCTTGTGTGCGGCTGAGCCCTTGCCACCGTGGTGTCCGTCTTCGATGTACTTTTTGGCGTTGTCCCATGCTCCACCTGCGTTGCTCAAGTAGTTGGCCATCAACTGACCAGTGAGAATAACGCCGGCCAAGAAAGCTCCGAGTGCTGCATAACCAATACCGAAACCAACGATGACTGGTGTGAGTACTGCGAGCAGTGCTGGGGTAGTGAGCTCACGCAACGACGCCGCGGTGCAGATGTCGATCACTGGGCCGTAGTCAGGTTGCTTAGTGCCGGCCATGATGCCACCGTCAGCAAACTGGCTGCGCACTTCTTGCACAACAACACCAGCTGTGCGACCAACCGCACGAATTGCGAGTGCCGAGAACATGAACGCAATTGATCCACCGATGAGCAGACCAATAAATGTCTTCACATCCGAAACGTTGATCTGTGTCTCCGGTGCCTTAAAGATTGCGTCGCCTACGAGTCCAAGCTTCAGTTCACCCGCGATTGTCTCGATGTACGAGGCAAACAACGCAACTGCGGCGATCACTGCCGAGCCGATTGCGAAGCCTTTGGTCACAGCCTTTGTGGTGTTACCCACTGCATCAAGGCTGACCAAGATCTTGCCGGTTTCGCCGTGCAACTCGCCAGCCATTTCTGCAATGCCAGCGGCGTTGTCAGATACAGGACCAAACGTGTCTTCCGAAACGATGACGCCAGTTGTTGCAAGCATTCCCATGCCGCACAGTGCTACGAGATAGAGCGAGAACTGAATGCTTCCGCCACCCATCCAAATAGTTGCGCCAAGCGATATCGCGATGCACAAGATTGCGTATACCGATGACTCGAGGCCAGATGCAGTACCTGCAAGAACAACTGTTGCTGGGCCTGTCTCGGTTGATTCTGCAATTTCTTGCACAGGACCATATTCGGTGCCAGTGAAGTATTCGGTGAGACGGCTCAACACTTGAGCAAGAATCAAACCAACAAGCACTGCACCAAACAAACGCAATCCGATGTTTGACATGGTTACTTCATTTTCGCCGAACTGAACCGAGCCCACGTCGGGGTTGCCAACGTAATAGAACGAGAGGAAGAACGTACCGATGACGGTGATGATTCCTGCAGTGAGAAAGCCGCGGTTGATTGGCTTGAGTGCATTTGTCTCGCCTTCTTTGGCACGCACAGCAAATACGCCAGCGATGGATGCAATCACGCCGATGGCGCGCGCTGCGAGTGGGAAGACCAAGCCAAGGGCTGGATTGAGACCGACTGCATTAAATGCTGCAACACCCAAGATGATCGAGGCAACGAGTGTTACTTCGTAACTCTCAAACAAGTCGGCTGCCATGCCTGCACAGTCACCAACGTTGTCACCAACGTTGTCGGCAATTGTTGCTGGGTTGCGCGGATCGTCTTCTGGAATACCTGCTTCAACTTTGCCCACCAAGTCGGCGCCTACGTCGGCTGCCTTAGTGAAGATGCCACCACCAACGCGAAGGAACAATGCGAGGAGTGAGCCACCAAAGCCGAAGCCAATCAACATTGCCGAAGATGTGTTTTGGAACAACGCGATAATTACTGTTGCGCCAAGCAAACCAAGACCGACAGTGAACATGCCTGCAACGCCACCGGTACGGAATGCAACTTGTAGTGCATCCTTCATCGATCCACGTTTTGCTGCTGCTGCTGTGCGCACGTTGCCGCGCGTTGCAAGTGTCATGCCGACGTAACCGGTGAGACCCGAAGCAACACAACCAAGAATGAATGCAAGTGTGCGATACAAACCGGATTCAACAAATGAAAGTGCCGATCCACCTTCTGGTTTATCAATTGCTACAGAAGTAAGGAATACGACTGCGCCTACCGGCACAAGGATCATGCCGATGGTGCGGAACTGACGCTTCAAGTACGCCAAGGCGCCAACTTGAATCGCGCCAGCGATTTCTTTCATCTTGTCGGTGCCTTCATCTTCTTGAAGCACCTTGATCATGAGATACCAGCCGACAAGCAGAGCCAAAATGGCCGATGCTCCGGACAGACCGAGAATGAGCCATTCTCCGCCCTTCAAGGTAAATGTTTGCCAGCCGCCTTCGGTTGCAAGTAGTGACGTCACGTGTTATATCTCCGTTATGTGATGCTGTGCTCACCAGGTTGGGGGCCACAGTTTTGTACTTTGCAAGTGTAGAGAATTTGACCCCCAAAAAGCGAAATACCCATATCGGGATATCACTTTTGGCGGTTTAGACCGCCCGATTGAGACAATGTTCACGCCCCATTTGTGACCATATATATGAAGAATTCAAGAGGGGATACCTGTCCCCGTCGTGGTCACAAGTATTCTGACATCGATGGTTACTTCGCCCACCGTGAATTCCGAGGCTCTTCGACGCGCTCCAGCTACTGGCACAGCATTACAGGCTCGCAAGAAGCGCCCATTCTTACTTGACCTCTATTCCACTTCTGTCGGCAAAAAGTATGCAATGGCCATTTCGGGTATTGCGATGATGGGTTTCGTGCTGTTCCATATGATCGGCAACTTAAAGATGTTTCTGGGCGCTGAGGCCCTCGATCACTATGCCGAGTTCTTGCAAGTGCTGTTGTATCCAATTTTACCCAAGAACGTGATGTTGTGGATTTTGCGAGGTGGTTTGATCTCGATGTTGTTGTTGCATCTTCACGCAGCCTGGTCGCTGACTCAACTCAATCGTCATGCTCGACCTGTTAAATATCAGAGCGCGCGCGACTATCAAGTCGCCAAGTTTGCAAGTCGCACCATGCGTTGGACAGGCATCATTGTGCTCGCGTATTTGGTGTGGCACTTACTCGATTTCACTTTTGGCACAGTGAATGCAGTGGGTACCGATGGCACTTTTGTGCGCGGTGAGGTGTACAACAATGTTGTGCGCAGTCTCGATCGACCAGTTGTCGCAGCGTTTTATGTGATCGCAAATATTTTGCTCGGCATTCACTTGTTTCATGGAGCGTGGAGCATTTTTCAGTCACTCGGTTGGAATAACCCGCGCTTCAATAATTGGCGCCGTGGTTTTGCCACTGGGTTTGCCACCATCATTGTTGTTGGCAACGTTTCGTTTCCGATCGCTGTCATTGCCGGAATTGTTAAATAGGAGATCACGGTCACGAACATGACATACACATTTGACGCCAAGATTCCTGCTGGTGCTCTCACCGATAAGTGGGACAACTATAAACAGAACGCCAAGTTGGTCAACCCAAACAACAAGCGCAAGTTCAAGATCATCGTGGTGGGCACTGGGTTGGCTGGTGCTTCAGCAGCTGCCACACTTGCCGAACTCGGTTATCAGGTTGATGCGTTTACGTTTCATGACTCTCCTCGCCGCGCACACTCAATTGCTGCCCAGGGTGGCATCAATGCGGCAAAGAACTATCAAGGTGATGGTGACAGCGTTAATCGCTTGTTTACCGACACGATTAAGGGCGGCGACTTCCGCTCACGCGAAGCCAACGTGCATCGTTTGGCACAAGTTTCTGTTGACATCATCGACCAAATGGTTGCCCAGGGCGTGCCATTCGCACGTGAATACGGGGGCTTGCTCGACAACCGCAGTTTCGGTGGCGCGCAAGTAAGCCGCACGTTTTACGCTCGTGGCCAGACCGGTCAGCAGTTGCTCATTGGTGCATACCAACAGATGGCGCGTCAAGTTGGTTTGGGTGGTGTGCGACTTTTTAATCGCACCGAACTGATCGACACTGTTGTTGTCGACGGCCGTTGCGCTGGCATCGTGGTGCGCGACTTGCTGACAGGTGAGATCCAGTCACATGCAGCGCATGCAGTTGTGCTCGCCACCGGTGGTTACGGCAACGTGTTTTTCTTGTCAACAAATGCAATGAATTGCAACGTCACTGCGGCATGGCGCGCGCATCGTCGCGGCGCAATGTTTGCAAACCCTTGTTACACGCAGATTCACCCAACATGTATTCCGCAAGCCGATGAAACGCAATCAAAACTTACGTTGATGAGCGAATCGTTGCGCAATGATGGCCGAGTGTGGGTGCCAAAGAGCCCAACAGACAATCGTCCTGCCGACCAGATTCCAGAAGCAGAGCGCGATTATTACCTCGAGCGTTTGTACCCGAGCTATGGCAACTTGGCGCCGCGCGATATTTCATCGCGAGCAGCAAAGCGTCTTGTCGACAAAGGTCAGGGCATTGGGCCATTAAAGAATGGTGTCAACCTCGACTTCGCTGCAGCCATCGAGCGACTTGGTTTAGACGTCGTAAAAGAGCGTTATGGCAACTTGTTCGAAATGTACGAACGCATTGCAGGCGAAGACCCATACAAGACTCCAATGCGCATTTACCCAGCAACGCACTACACAATGGGCGGCTTGTGGGTCGACTACGAGTTGATGACAAACATTCCTGGTTTGTATGCAGCGGGCGAAGCAAACTTCTCGGATCACGGCGCAAACCGTCTTGGTGCATCTGCACTGATGCAAGGTCTTGCTGATGGCTATTTTGTTTTGCCATCCACGATCAGTAGTGGTCTTGCTCCGCTACTGGGCAAAACAATGCCAGGCATCGATCACCCTGCGTTTAAAGAAGCCGAGCAACTTGCCAAAGATCGTTTCTCTGGGTACCTCAATACGAAGGGCAAGCGTTCGCCCGATTGGTTCCATCGCGAGCTTGGCAAAATCATTTGGGACAAGTGCGGCATGGAGCGAACCAAAGAAGGTTTGCAGCAAGCACTCGCTGACTTGCCAGCTCTGTACAACGAATTTCAAACCGACTTGCGCGTGACTGGCACAGGTGAAACCACCAACCAGACGCTTGAAAAGGCTGGTCGTGTCGACGACTTCTTCCAGTTGGGCATGGCAATGTGTCAAGACGCCCTCACCCGCGAGGAAAGCTGCGGTGCGCACTTTCGCTCCGAATATCAAACACCAGAGGGTGAAGCACAACGCGACGACGAGAAGTTCTGTCATGTTGCGGCCTTTGAGTGGACAGGCGACCCAATGAATCCGAAGCGCAATGTGGAAGAACTTGTGTTCGAAACTGCGCACCTCGCAACAAGGAGTTACAAGTGAGCCATCTAAAGAATCTCACGCTAAAGGTATGGCGCCAAAGTGGTCCAGCCGACGCTGGTCGTTTCGAGACGCACGAAGTTGCCGAGATCAGCGACGAAGCATCGTTCTTAGAGTTGCTCGATGTACTCAACGAGCAATTGATCAGTGAAAATAAAGAAGCAGTGGTGTTTGACCATGACTGTCGCGAAGGTATCTGCGGAACTTGCTCGCTGATGATCAACGGTGTTGCCCACGGCCCACAGCGTGCGACCACCACATGTCAGTTGCACATGCGTTCATTCAAGAGCAATGACACGATTGTGGTTGAGCCTTGGCGAGCAGCAGCGTTTCCAATCATCAAAGACTTGATGGTTGATCGTTCGCCGTTTGATCGGATCATCGAATCTGGTGGGTACATCACCGCAGTCACTGGCGGCGCGCCAGACGGCAATCTCATCGCCGTACCAAAACCAGTTTCTGATGCAGCAATGGATTCTGCACAGTGCATTGGTTGCGGCGCATGTGTAGCAGCGTGTCCAAACGGTGCGGCCAGTTTGTTTACCGGTGCAAAAATTGCACACCTCAATCGTTTACCGCAGGGTCAGCCAGAGCGTTATCAGCGCACTGAGGCAATGGTCGAAAAAATGGACGAATACTTTGGTTCGTGCACCAATCACGGCGAGTGCTCGGCGGCATGCCCGAAAGAGATCTCTGTTGATGTGATCGCACTGATGAATAAGGACTACCGTGCGTCTAAGTTCAAAAGCCGCAAAGAAATTAGCCGCGATTAATTCGCGCATCCCCTCATGTTGAGCGGTCTGGCTACTTGGGTACAAGATGTTATTGAGTCGCTTGGGTATCTCGGTGTAGCAATTCTTGTTGTGGTCGAAAATTTGTTTCCACCAATTCCATCTGAAATTGTTTTGCCGTTTGCCGGCTTCGTCGCACAGCGTGGTGACGCATCGGTAGTGATCATGATTCTTGCCGCAACCATTGGCTCGGTAGTTGGCGCACTCATCTTGTATTACATCTCGTGGGTGATCGGACCAGATCGACTAAGGCAATTCGTTGTCCGATTTGGTAAATGGTTTGGTGTAAAAGAATCGGATCTCACACGCGCTGAAGAATGGTTTGATCGACGTTCAACAACGGCGGTACTCGTTGGCCGTTGTGTGCCACTTATTCGATCCATCGTGTCAATCCCTGCAGGCTTCCGACGTATGAAGATTGTGCCATTTGTTATTTACACATTTATCGGCAGCGCAGTATGGAATATTATTTTGATCGGCGCGGGAGCCTTACTTGGTGACAACTGGGATGCAGTTGGTGACTATGTAGGAATCTTCCAATACGTCGTGATTGCCGTCATCGGTCTTGCACTCATCCGATTTGCTTACATCGTTATCAAGCGTCGCAAAGGTAGTAAAACTAGTTCTTGACGATTTCATAAAGTGAGCGATATCGTTCATTTTATGAAATCTACAGTGGCACCATTACTGCTACCTGTTTTGCGTTCACGCGGACAAGCCGAGATGCTCTGTGCAATTTTGTCCAACCCGAAAAGGGAATGGACTCTTGCAGAACTGGCAAAAGTCAGTGGGCAATCTTTGCCCACAGTGCAGCGCGAGGTGCAGCGAGCGGAGATGGCAGAACTCGTCAAGTCTCGTCGAGTGGGTCGCTCTCGACTCGTATCAGGGGGTGTGTCGCCACTGCAGCATCATCTTGCTCAATTACTCATGATGTCATTTGGTCCTCGACAGGTGATAGCCAAAGAATTCGGTGCGTTGTCTGGTGTAGAAAAACTCTTCATCTTTGGTTCATGGGCAGCTCGTTTTGAAGGCGATCGCGGATTTCCGCCAAATGATATTGACGTTCTTATTATTGGAAATCCGGACGTTGGCGCAGTAGCAGAGGTTTCGCAGAAATCTTCAAAAATGTTATCCATTGACGTCAATCCGACAATCGAGTCGCACACATGGTGGGCAAATAAGTCGGGTACAGGTTTTCGAAAGCAAATCGCCTCTCGACCATTAGTCGAACTCGAGGTGCGTGGTGTCAGCAATGTGGAAACAAAGAGTTCAGGATCAAATAAATAAGTCAGTATCCACAATCGGTCTCCACGGGGGTAACTCGAGAAGTTGTTCAATTAGCTTTTGAAACTTCGCAGTCACTTGCGTTGACTTGCGCCAAACTCATGCGCAAGAGATGAAAGTGTTGTTACAAAGCCAGATCTCTTAGTTCGAACCTTATGATTGGTATATAAAACAGAGGTATAAGACTTATCCTTGATTGGCCCAATTATTTGGTCCTGCAAGGCAGTGGGGTGCCAGTAGGCGACAATGGAGGCGTGGGTGATCTGAGCGGCTCGCGGCTCGCGGCT
>DFDK01000099.1:10726-15574 GCA_002367695.1 Acidimicrobium sp. UBA3029
CGGCTCGCGGCTTGCCACAGTCGCAGAGTGAAAGTTTCGTAGTGTTGTGGTGATGAATGCGATAGCACTACTAGCAGCAACGACTGGGAAAGACGCCGTTTCTACTTGGCTGCGCACCGACCTCGTGGTCATCATCATGAGCATTTCGGGCGGACATGTGTTGATGAGACTGGTTGCGTTTATCGCAGATCAGCAAATAATTCAGGTTAAGTCGCGCAACAAACTTGACTCAAGCGATCTTTCTGCGTTGACAACAGGCGCACACCGCGCCGCGGTGCTTGGCGCCCTTCGCTGGGGCATCAACTTCTGCGTCATCGCAGTAGTGGTCGCTTCGGTCTTGCTGCGGTTGAGCTTGCCATCTTCGGCATTGGTGTTCATGGGGTCAATCGCTGGCGCGGGTCTCGGTTTTGGCGCACAACAAATGGTGGGTGACGTTATTGCAGGTTTGTACATTATTGCCGAGCGCCAATTTGGTGTTGGCGATGTCGTACGGCTGGGTCCACTGCTGTCTGTTGGTTGGGTGGAGGGTCGTGTAGAAGAAGTAACACTGCGGGTAACCAAGGTGCGGACATTTGATGGAGACTTAGTGAGCATTGCTAATGGTGTGTTGCGCCACAACGTCAATATGTCACGCGACTGGTCGCGGGTGCTAGTTGTTGTTCCGTTACCACGCGGAAGTGATATCGAAAGTGCCATCTTGCGTATAGATGCAGTTTGTGCGCAGTTGGGAACAGACGCAAAAATTGGGCCATTGCTTATCGAAGTGCCGAGCGTGATGGGTGTCGACGACTTGGGTGCCGAAAACGTCCAGGTGCGAGTTGCGGGTAGTTCATTGCCTGTGCAGCAGTGGAAAGTGGAACGTGAGTTGCGGCGGCGTATTGCTATAGAACTCCGTGATATTTATGTTGAATTTAAAGTCAATGAAGTGGGCGAGGGAATATGATTTTTCGTCGTCCGCGCAAATCGACACTCATTTCAGTTGTCGTATTCCTAATTTCATTCGTGTTCTGGCTCGGTCAACCACAAACACCGAAGCCAATTTTGCAAATGCCTGCAGTCAGTTGGGTTTTTGTGACAACTACCGACGTACCCAAACCGGTAGATACGTTGCCTCCACTTGTCGAAGCTACGTTGCCGCCTGACACATTAATCCCTGTCGATACAGTGCCGACCGAAGTCACTCTCGATCCTGAAGTCACTCTCGATCCTGAAGTCACAACCGTCGCGCCATAACGTGCACTAGTTGTATTTGCTCAGAATTGAGCCGAGTTACTTCGTGTCGACAACCAAAAACGCTTCTGCAGTTCTGCCCTTTGGCAACCCACCGGCTTCAGCAATCATTTCGCCCCATCCGCGCATGCGCTCTGGCAAACCCGCAGGGTCGGTGTGCTGGCTTGCATGGCACAGTAACGCTGCAATCTTTTTGTCGATTACATCAGTTGTGTCGACGAAGTGTTTTGGGTTTGGTCCGGCCATGATCCAAGTCTCGGGAACACTGTGTGGCGCCAGCCCACGCTCGCTTAATAATTCGGGAAATGCAAACTCGTTGCGTGCATCGGGATACACGGCGCATAATGCTGCTTCGCCCGCGGCCAAGTGGTCGGGGTGACTCGCATAAATACGGTTGTAGTTGCGCTCGCTTGATTGTGTGAGCACTCGATCTGGTTTGACAATTCGGATCACCGCACTGATCTCACGACGCAAGTTGAGGTCGGCAACTACTGCACCATCAGGAAAACCCAACCAGTGGAGTTCGGTTACGCCGAGCATGTTTGCTGCAGCAGTTTGTTCGCGCCGACGCAGTGCTGCAACTTCATCTCGCGTCACGGTGTTGTCAGAGCCACCAGCCTGGCCATCTGTAACCAAGCAGTACACGACTTCATGACCTTCGCAAATCCATGTTGCGACAGTTCCGCCGGCACCAAAATCGACATCATCAGGGTGTGCTGTAATTACCAGAATTTTCATCAATGTACTTCCTTCGTGGGATGTTTGAGACGAGATGACAATGCGGTGCCAGTTGCTTTGCGCATCAAAATCACACCCCCACACTATGAGCCAAAATTCTCTGCCTACACTCTCTTATATGGCGCATCGTCCAATGACTCGTGATGAATTAGCCGCGGCGATTAATTCGGGTTTGATCGACACAGTCATCATGGCTTTTCCCGATATGCAGGGCCGCATGGTTGGCAAGCGCATGACGGGTTGGTTCTTTTTGCAAGACGTAGCCGACCACGGCACGGAAAATTGCAACTATCTCATTGCTACCGATATGGACGACACGGCCTTACCTGGTTTTGCATTTGCAAGCTACGACCAGGGCTATGGCGACATGGTTGCCATGCCCGATTGGGACACGATCCGAGTGTTGCCGTGGCAAAAGAACACCGTTCTTATTCTGTGCGATTTAAGTGATCCTCGCACGAGTAGTCGAGTAGCGGTTTCACCACGTCAGATTTTGCGAGATCAAGTTTCTGTCGTGCAACAAGCCGGCTTCGTGCCGATGATCGGGAGCGAAATTGAGTTCTATTTGTTTCACGAGTCGTATCGCGAAGCGTTTGAAAAAGAGTATCGCGGGCTGAGTCCCCATTCTCCGTGGATGCAGGACTATCAAATTGTGCAAACCACATTTGATGAATATGTCATTGGTGATATCAGGCGAAACTTGGATGAGTGTGGAATACCGGTTGAGTGCTCAAAGGGTGAGGCTGGTCGCGGTCAACACGAAGTGAACTTGCGATATGCCGCGGCACTCGAGATGGCAGACCGCAATCTGATCTACAAGTCGGCGGCAAAAGAGATCGCTGCGTCACACGGTCGTTCGGTGAGCTTCATGGCAAAGTGGAATTCTTCCGAGACGGGTTCTTCGTGTCATGTGCATTCAAGCCTGTGGACGCAAGACGGAACACCTGCATTTGATAGCAGCAGTACATCGAACGCGATGCCAGAACTTTTCCAGCATTATTTGGCTGGCTTGTTGGCAACGGCTCGCGACTTCAGTTTGTTGTGGGCTCCAACCGTCAATAGCTATCGCCGTTTTCAACCTGGTTCGTGGGCACCAACTGCAATCGCTTGGGGATCAGACAATCGCACACTCGGCATGAGAGTTGTCGGTCATGGCGCAGGCGCCCGTGTTGAATGCCGCACTCCCGGATCAGACGCCAACAGTTATCTCGCGTTTGCTGGCACGCTCGCCGGTGGTATGTACGGCATCCGACACAAGATCGCGCTTGAACCCGCCTTCGAGGGCAACGGTTATGAAGCAACCAATGTGCCGCGTATTCCAAGCACCCTGCTTGAGGCAATCCAATGTTGGGAGAACAGTTCGATTGCCCTGGAATGCTTTGGACCAGACGTACACGGCCATATTCTTTCGCACGCCAAGGCCGAATGGGCTGCTTTCAATCGGCATGTCACCGACTGGGAACTGACTCGTTATTTTGAACGCTCGTAGAAACGAAGGAGAACCACATGGCTCGCTTGCAAGGTAAGACAACGATTATTACTGGTGCGGCAAGCGGGCTAGGTCGCGTGGCAGCACAAATGTTTGCCCGAGAGGGATCTCGAGTCGTTGTGGCAGACGTGGTCGATGGCAATGAAACTGTCGACGAAATCAATCGCCTTGGTGGACAAGCCGCGTTTGTTGAGTGCGACGTCACCAATGAAGAGTCGTGGAAACACACGATTGATTTTGCAATCAAGAATTTTGGCTCAGTGGATGTGCTCTACAACAATGCGGGCGTGATGATCGGCGACGATGACGACCCAGTGTCAACGTCTGTCGATACCTATCAGCGCACGATGGACATCAATGTCAAAGGTGTCTTGCTCGGATGCAAGTACGCCATTCCAACCATGCTCGAGCAAGGTAAAGGTTCAATCATCAATGTGGCATCGTTTGTTGCTCACATGGGTGCTGCAACACCTCAAGTTGCATACACCGCATCTAAGGGCGCAGTCTTGGCAATGACTCGAGAGATCGCGGTTATCTATGCGCGCAAGGGCATTCGCGCCAATGCACTCTGTCCTGGCCCTGTGATGACACCATTATTGGCGGCTTTTCTCAGCGATGATGCAAAACGTAATCGTCGTCTCGTGCATATTCCGATGGGTCGCTTTGGCGAACCAACAGAGATCGCTCATGGGGCATTATTTCTCGCATCCGATGAATCATCGTGGATGACCGGTCAATCACTCATCATCGATGGCGGTATTACGGCGGCTTACGTTACACCCGAATAAAATTGGATAAAAAATGGGTAAACATTGAATCAATTTTGGCGAGGTGCGAGTAGGGATCCTTCTAGGGTAAATCTATGAGATTTTCCAAATTAATCAGTCTTGCTCAAGTAATTGTTTACTGGTTATGGGATCTGGTGAAAACATTTAGATCAACCGCAGTGGTGGTTGGGTTCATGTGTCTTGCTTTTATAGGCATCAGCGTGCTTATTGGTATGCCCCCATTTGGCTTCGTCGTTATTATTGGTTTTGTGGCTGCACCCACCGCGTGGTACATCGTGCGAGCACAACGCGCAAGCACATCTACAGTCTCCAGACTCACCAACATGCGCTTACTTACTGTGATTTTTGCAGCAACGCTTGGAACGTTGGTAGTTATTCAGGCAATTCCGTATGGTCGCAGTTATTCGAACCCACCAATTACGGGTGAACCAGAGTGGGCAACACCTCGCACTCGCGAACTCATGGTGCGTGCGTGTTTCGGCTGTCACTCAAATGAAGTTGAGTACCCATCGTACGCAAGTGTTGCTCCAATTTCGTGGGTTGTTGCATCACACGTCTCCGAAGGTCGGGGAAAGGTGAATTACTCAGAATTTGACAGCCGCC
>DFDK01000099.1:15779-23181 GCA_002367695.1 Acidimicrobium sp. UBA3029
CCCTGAGGCAAAACTCACGAAGTCTGAACTCGCTGAACTCGTTGCAGGGCTAAAAAACACGCCAGGTATGACTGGCGGCTAATGCCTTGAGTTGCAAGAAAGCTTAAAGTCTGATACCCTAGGGGGTATGTGCAGACAAACAACATGTAAGAGTTGCGGTAAAGCGAGTTGGGCCGGATGCGGCGCTCACGTTGAAGAGGTGCTTGGGCATTTATCAATGGACAAACGCTGTCAGTGTCAAGAAAAAACTACATTAAGTAGCGCAAAAAGGTCTGGTTTCTTTAAGTCCTTGCGTGGAAAATAACACTCAGAAGTTGTACGTTTGGCAACATGATTAATTAGGTATCGTTACATACAGAAAATATAAAACTGGAGAGAAAATGGCAACCATCAATTTAACGCTCGACACATTTGAAGAAACCGTAATGGGTGATGGAATCACGTTTGTTGATTTTTGGGCAGAGTGGTGTGGTCCTTGCAAGATGTTCGGTCCTATTTTTGAAAAAGCATCCGATGCTCATCCCGACATCCGATTCGCAAAGGTCGACACCGAAGCCGAGCAGCAGTTAGGTGGCTCACTTGGTATCCAATCAATTCCGACGATCATGGCCTTTCGCGATGGTGTCCTTCTTTTTTCTCAGCCGGGCGCATTGCCAGCAGCATCGCTGGATCAATTGATCTCATCGGTTCGTGAAGTCGACATGGTTGAAGTACATAAGCAGATCGCCGAGCAAGAAAGTTCGTCAGACAATACATAGTTGAAAGATCCATATATGAATCACCTCACTGCTGCTGAAATGATTGCGATTAAGCGTGACGGAGGTGAACTCGATCGACAGATGATCGAAGATATTGTGCTTGGCATTACTGATGGCTCACTAAGCGATGCCCAGGTTGGTGCATTTGCAATGGCCGTACGTATTCGCGGCATGAAAATTGATGAAACAGTGCTGTTAACCGATGCCATGCGTCGAAGCGGCACCAATATTTCGTGGCAGCTCGATGGTCCTGTTGTCGACAAACATTCCACTGGTGGCGTTGGTGACACAGTCAGCCTGATGCTCGCGCCGATGCTTGCGGTGTGTGGAGCGTTTGTACCAATGATTTCCGGCCGCGGACTCGGTCACACCGGTGGCACCACCGACAAGATGGAATCGATACCCGGCTACACGACTGCACCGACGGATGATCGATTTCACGAGATTGTGCGCACGATTGGTTGTGCAATTATTGGTCAGACAAACGATCTTGCACCAGCAGATCGACGCCTCTACTCAATCCGAGACGTCACTGGCACAGTCGAGAGTATTCCGCTGATCTGCTCATCGATCCTTTCTAAGAAACTTGCGAGTGGCACCAACGTCTTGGCGATGAATGTGACCACAGGTGGTGGAGCATTTATGTCAAACCTGCAAGATGCTCGCGAGTTGGCAAAGACGATCACCGACGTGGCGCGTGGTGCCGGCGTTAAGTGTCATTCGCTAGTAACCGACATGGACCAGCCATTGGGAAGCTCAGCAGGCAATGCGCTTGAAGTGCAGTATGCGCTCAATTATTTGCAGGGCACTCGAGAAGACCGCATGCATCAAGTCGTAATTGCGCTTGGAGCAATCGTGCTTGTCGACTCAGGTTTGGCATCCGATACCGCATCGGCGGTTTTGGCACTCGAAAAATCACTTATTTCAGGGCACGCGCTTGAGAAGTTTGCACAGATGATTACTGCGCTCGGTGGTCCAGTCGACTTTGTCGAATCGTCTGCAAAATATTTGGTTAAAGCCCCAGTTCTTCGCAATGTGACTGCCGATGCATCGGGATGGGTGAGTGGTGTGAAGGCCAAAGAGATCGGCATGACCGTTGTGGTGCTGGGTGGCGGTCGCACTCAGCCCGGTGCTCCTGTGGACTGGAGCGTCGGTGTGACTCAGGTATCCAGTGTCGGCGACAAAGTTGAGCCTTCAACAGTGATTGCTCAGGTGCACGCCGCAAGTGAAGACGCAGCAGATATTGCAGAGAAGCGAATTCGTGCAGCTATATCGGTGAGCGAAAACTCGATTGCGCCACGTCCGGTATTGATCGGCGACTAACGCAACTATCCGTTTTTGTGGTCTTCAAACCACTCTCGTGCGGCTGGCAAGATTTATCAGATCTACTTCCCTCGATGTTGCGTGAGTTGCGCGCAAACAAATAGTTCAGCCAAGCGCAAAAAACTTGTGTAGTAGCGGCGCGAAGTGCTCGAGTGGCTCTGACTTGTAATCGGTGTCAAACGACACCTGATCGTATTTTGCACAGAACTCTTCAGCGAGGGCGTAATGCTCGTGATCTCGGTATTCGTCTCGAGCGTTCTTATCGAGACCAATGTGATGCCAAAAGTAGTAGCCCTGAAAGATCCCATGATGGGCAACCATCCAATAGTTGGCTGGTGAAACAAATGGTTTCAGCACTGCTGCAGCGATGGCTTCGTGATTGTCGGGGGACAAACTGTCACCGATGTCGTGTACCAAGGCACACACCACGTATTCTTCGTCGCGGCCATCTCGCTCTGCGCGAGTAGCAGTTTGCAAACTGTGTTCGAGCCTGTCGACCGGATATCCCAAAAACTCACCTCTCAATTTTTCGAGTTGCTCAATCACTTGGCTGGCAACACGGCCTTGCACCACTTTGTATTGCTCGGTTAAGTTGTCCCAATCTTCTTTTGTCGACTCGGCAAACGACCGAAACGTTGCCCTGCGTGGTTCGATGCTTGATGTCATGGTTTACTTCGTGATTGCGTGAACGATTGATATGGAGTGTGTAGTGGTGCCTGCATGCCGATGAGTTGCGAGCTCGCGGTATTCGGGGGAGTTCCACCACGTCATGCACGCTGCTTCAGATTCAAACTGAATGACGACTGTTCGGCCTGCTGCTGGTGTGCCTTCAAGGACCGTCACGTTGTCGTCATAGGTTACGAACATACCGTTATGAGCTTTGAGAATAGGGAAAAATCCTTTTTCGTATACGCGGTACTTGTCGGCATCGTTAATGGTGAAGTGGGCAATGAAGTGCACTGGTGATTCGCTCATAAAATTGGGATCCTTTTCTGTTAAAGTTCCGACGTGCAAGTGAATCGTATATCCCCATCACTCGGCGGGCTTGTGTCAGGCGTTGACCTTAGTCAGCCCATATCCGATGATCTGCGTGACGCAATTTCGGCAAGTCTTGTTGAATATCAGGTCTTATTTTTTGAGAATCAACCGCTTACCCCGATTCAGCATCGAGATCTTGCATCGCGGTTCGGAGAACTACACGTTCATCCCATCTATCCCAATACGGGCGATGTCAAAGAAATAATTGTGCTCGATACAAACGACAAGAATCCACCAGATAGTGATGAGTGGCATACCGATGTCACATTTATCGAACGTCCACCACTTGGTGCACTCCTATCTGCACGGGTTTTGCCGCCATTTGGTGGAGATACGTTGTGGGCAAGTGGCATCGCTGCTTACGAGGCTCTTTCTGATTCGTTTAAAGATTTCATCCTCAGCTTGACCGCAGAACACGACATTGCTACATCATTCACAATTGAGCGCTACGGCAATTCGCCAGAGACTCGCAAAATGGTTGAGGATGCGCGGGTGAAAAATCCACCAGTGGTGCATCCGGTTGTTCGAACCCACCCTGTGAGCAAGCAACGCGGAATCTTTGTCAACTATTCGTTTACTACGCGAATTATGGAGCTTTCAACCCGCGAGAGCGAAATGGTTCTCAGTTATTTGACGTCGCATGTGTCTAAACCTGAGTTCACGGTGAGATGGAAGTGGAAGCAGTACGACCTCGCATTTTGGGACAATCGACTCACGCAACACTATGCAACTGCCGACTACATGCCGCATCGTCGGGTGATGCATCGCGCAACAATCCTTGGCGACAAGCCATTCTTGGAAACGGACGTTGCTATTTAATCCAGGCCGCTAGCACGCTCAGGATTCCGATCATTGATACGAGCGTTGTGCTGATGGTGATGCCAGCAAACTTCCATCCCATCTTGTTGAGGTATTCTTTGAGGTCCGAGTCTTGCTTCGTGAATCTGGAATCAATCTTGTTCTCCAGGATGTCGAATCGAGCATCAATTTTTGTGAGCCGCGAGTCCATGCGCACTGCATGATTGCGCAGGTCGCCTCTAGTCGCTGGTTCTTTCCATTGGTCTTGTAGGTCGTTGATGAGATGTTGCTCAATCTCGTTGAGAGGATTGTTGTTCTCGCTTTCGTTGTCGGCTTCCATGAGTTCTCCTAATGTTTGTGTTGTCATGCCCACGATGTGTACGCGAGGGTGCGGATATGTGCAGCCGATCGTTACATAGTCGCTGCTCTGGCTGTCAAGTACCTTGCTATTCGGCTCGATCTGCAGCCCACGTTGACAACACAATCCATATCGCGCAAGCTCCGCACACAGTCCACGCCAGGGTGCGAATCAGGTTTGCTGTCATCAATTGATCATGGACTGATTTATCAAAACCATCGGCAAGTTTTGCGTGTGCTGGCGCCGACCAAAAACCACTAATCACAAGCACGATAGCCATTGCTGAACCGTTGATCACTGCGGGAACTCGCAGTGTTTTGTGACCACCAAGAAATGCCAGCGCAAGAATTCCGATCAATGTGAAGCCCTCAGTAAGCCACGGAACAAAAAGCAATCTGCCAATTCGTTCAACGTGTACAGCTTGAAAGCTGGCGTACGTTGACTCTCCAACGTAAGCGAATAATGGGTAATGGACATAGTGGATTGTCCAGATCAGTCCGACCATAAACATTGACGCCGCGGCATGAACAACAATCAGGGGGCGTAAGTTGCGTTGTAAGGCTTCCATGGCATCAGATTAATTGACTATTTGTATCGTGCAATGCTGTCAAGAATGTGGGCAACACGGATTGAATCTGCACTTGGCACAGTCCAACCTTCTTCGCCACGTATTACGTTGCTGACGTTCTCCACCATTTCCACAAATGCATTAGTGGTAGTAAATTCTTCAACCACTTCGTTGATTCGAAGAGAACATGCTTCATTCCAAGTTGTGAACGATTCGCCCACATCGGTTTGCATCTTTCCTTGCGACCCCTGAACAATGAATTGTTGTTGACTGGGCAACGCAAATGAACTGACTGCGTGCGCTGTGATCGATTTGTTAATGCGCACTGAAACATCAGTAGTTAAATCGATACCTGTTGGCCCAATCGTGCGTGTCAGATCAGAAATTTCCAGATCTTTTGCGCGATTGGTGAGTGCTACCCACGCGTGTGCTTGATAGCACCCAACATCGAGCAGTGCTCCACCACCCATGAGTGGGTTCAGCCTATAGTTATCGGTCATCTCTGAAGTAAAGGTGAAGGCAGTTTCGATGTGTTCGATGTTTCCAATTGCTCCACTGGCAACAACGTCAACCATGCGAGAAAAACGTGGATGCCATCTGCCCCAAACTGCTTCAACCAGAAGCCGATCATTACGTAATGCACAAGCAAACATGCTTTCCGTCTCGAATGCATGTAACCCAAGAGGCTTTTCGCACAGTACATGCTTCCCGGCTTCAAGCGATTTTGTCACCCATTCAAGATGTTGGCTATTCGACAAACTGATGTACACGGCATCAACACTTTCGTCTGCCAAAAGGTCGTCATAGGTTGCGTGAACTTTTTGCGGCTCAAGAGTGGCAGATCGTGTTTCGTCTCGGCTTGCAACGGCGTACAAGTTTGCACCGCGCGAAGCGTGTACAGCTGGAGCGAGTCCGCGACTGGCAACAAAACCAGCACCCAGAAACCCCCAGTTCACCGCCATGAGTTATGAGTGCCGAAGTATGGGCGCAACGGGAATGGCGTTTTGAAGGGCCGATTGTTCGGCTGCTTGCATGATTGCCACGACATTGCGAGATTGTAATGCATTAACTTCCATTGGAATTTCGTTGTTGATGTACTCAACGATTGAGCGGTGGAATTCGTGCGGAGCAAGCGGCTGCAACGGTGCAACTCGCGAGGTTCCATCAATGTGATGCACTGTCAGTATCGCGGGCAAGTCGGCAACCGCTGGTTCGCCAGCTGGGTCCCAATCTCCAATGATTGCTCCCTGCGTGCCCAGCACATAAAACTTGGGTTTGCGAGCAGCCGCAAGATCGGAATGAACAAAAGTTGCTTGCTTGCCCGTCGTGAATGTCACCGTGACATGGGCATGGTCGGCATTTGTTGCATGTGTCCATACGCGCTTATGGTTTTGTCCGCTGACATGAGCTACATCATCCGGAATGATGTTCAGAATCTGATCGAGAAAATGACTGCCCCAGTCGAAAATTGCTCCACCAGATACTTCGGCATTTGAGTGCCAATAATCGCATGGTCGTGAATACCCACCAACAAAACTGTCATAGTGATACACGTCGCCAATTTCGCCCGAGCGAATGATTTGACGCATTGTCACAAAGTCATCGTCAAACCTGCGGTTCTGATACACCACAAGCATGAGGTTTTTACTTGAAGCAAGCTCAATTAACTCGTCGCACTGATCGGCAGTAAGTGCCATTGGCTTCTCAAGCACAACATGAATGCCGCGTGAAAGTGATTCTTTTGCCCACAGAAAATGACTATTTGGCGGGGTCGAGATAACAACAAGATCAAGAAGTCCAGAATCCAACATCTCGGTTGCATCGCTAAATGTTGATGCATTTGGTGCAAGTTCGAGTGCTGCAGCAACCCGCTCTGGGTTCGTGTCGCACACGGCCATCAGTTCGAGACCAGCCGTATTTTGGGTCGCAATATTGTGCTCGTGCCCAATTGCCCCATACGCAAGGAGTCCAACGCGGATTGGGCCGTTATTCATCACTAAATAGGTTATCTCTCACCGCAATGAACAGGTTGTGACTGGAGGCATTCTTCTTGATGGTGAGTTGCTGGCGACGGAGCATGATGCCATCACCCGGTCTGAGGATGAGTTTTTCAAAAAGTCGTCCGAACGGAAGTTTGATTTGTGACCGCATGCGTGTCGCTAAGCGAGTTCACTGTGGATCATCACGCAACTCGTACGCGAGAGTGAAGTGCAGTTTGGGGTTTTTCTTACCGAGAGTTCCTCAAAGAAGTAGCAGATGCGGGCACCCTCATATTTGCGACAACAGATGTAGGAACGGCACATGAAGAACACCCATTGTGGCTGAGTGTCGATATTGACGGAGGCGCCCTACGTCAAACCATCAATATTGATTGATTACGGTACTTTGGCTGTTAGTAGCCTCTATGTAGGTTTATAGGTATATAGATGACGCAAGATGTGGCAGCGAATTTGCATCATGTTTTACGTCATCCCAGCCCCCGTCGGGCCGGTAGAAAACCCCGAACCCCCAGCTCAGATGGGGTGCGCGATCAGGGTTGGGAACGGATTTCGTCGATTT
>DFDK01000019.1 GCA_002367695.1 Acidimicrobium sp. UBA3029
GCCACAACAACATGTGCGCACTCGATGACTCCGCCAGAAGATCTCAAAGCCATGTGCTTGGGCGCAGACATCATTGTGTCGTGTGTGGGTATTGCTCGCATGATCAAAGCCGACTTCGTCAAGCCGGGCGCCACCGTTGTTGACGTGGGTGTAACTCGCATTGACAACAAAATCGTTGGCGACGTTGATTTCGATGCGGTGCAAGCTGTAGCTGGTGCAATTACTCCGATGCCGGGTGGCACTGGCCCAATGACCATTGGTTGCTTGCTCGAAAACACTCTTGAGGCCGCAAAAATGCTCGGTGCATTTCCTCGCTAGTTATCGTCGCGAGAATTAAACAGCAGCTGGCGCTTGTAGTCGTCTAGCGGTTGCTTGTAGGAGTCGATCAAGAATCGTTGCCATGATCACGATGGCGATTCCAACTTCGGCTCCAAGACCAGCATCTGGTTTGGTGAGTGCTTCAATTGATCGGTAGCCAAGGCCACCGCCACCAACCATTCCTGCAATGATCGCCATTGCTAACACCATCATCACCATTTGATTGATTGCCAAGATTATTGATGGCATGGCGAGCGGAATTCGTACGCCCCACAGCACCTGCCTGGGCGTTGCGCCAAATGTGGTTGCTGCTTCAAGTGATTCGTAATTGACTTGGCGAATGCCGAGTGAGGTGAGTCGGATGCCTGGTGGTATTGCGTACACAACAGCAGCGACAATGCCGGGCACTGGGCCGACAGAAAAGATCATCACGAACGGAATTGCATAGACAAGATTCGGAATTGTCTGTAGTGCATCTAAGAAAGGTGAAATCAACGACTCTGCTCGAGGTCTGCGACCGAGCCAGATGCCAATAGGAATGGCGATCAGCATCGACATGGTGACTGCAATAACTGTTTGCGTCAGCGTGTCCACTGCATCTGGCCATCTACCAGTAAGCCCGATAAAGGTAATGCCAATCGCGGTGGTGAGCGACATTTTCCAGCCAGCAACGAAATATGAAAAAGCACTTGCTGCAATAACGATTGCTTGCCATGCGAGTGTTTGATTAAGCCATGTTTGAGCACGAACTATGAGCTCGCGTACAATGAAATCATTGAATGGTCGAGTTATGACATCGAATGTCGTGCGAAACCATTTGAAGCCTGTGTCGATTGGGTCTGCAAACGAAGTTCCCCACGAAAATGGAAACTCGATCCAGTCCATCGTGCGCCCAAGAATTGTCGCAAAAATCAAACCCAAGATCGTTACGTACATCAACTTGCGGCTGATATGAAACCGTTGTCCGCCGGGTTCAATAACAAGTGACCTACTCACACGGTCGAGTACGAGTGCAACAGCGACTACTGCGAGACTGACTACGAGCCCGCGGCCAGGCTCGAGGCGACGCACGGTTTGATTGATTTCTTGACCAAGCCCACCTGCACCCACGAGCGTTGCAATCACCACAATGCCAAGCGCCATCATCACGGTCTGGTTAATGCCAGCAATGATCGAGGGAACGGCGAGAGGAAGTTGCACCTTGGCAAGAATCTGACGTTTCGTTGCGCCGAACATCTGTGCTGCCTCAACAGCCGACTTTGGTACTTGTCGAATACCGAGACACGTGAGTCGAATTATCGGTGGAATCGCATAAATTACCGTGGCGATTGCGGCAGGTGCGGGGCCGATTCCAAAAACCAAGACGATCGGTATCAAATACACCGTTGCAGGGACAGTTTGCATGCCGTCCAAAATTGGTCGCAGAATTACTTCAAAACGTCTATTCAGTGCGGTGAGCACTCCAAGCGGAACACCAACGAGAACGCAGATGGCAACCGAAACTGCCATCAGCGATATCGTCACGATGCTCTCTGGCCAAATACCAACGACGCCGGGGTATACAACCACGCATGCAGTGAATGTCGCGAGACCCCATCTACGTGTGCGTGCAATGGTCAGGAAGACGACAATCGGTGGAATGAACCAGGGGAGCCACATGAAAAATGACTCGACACCGTTGAGGCCAAACTCAACGACCGAGATCGCTGGGTTAAAGAAGAATTTGAATGACCAATTGCTACTTCGATTCTTGCGCACCCACGACTGCACACCAGTGATCGGCTCGGCGATCCCGATATTCCATGATTCTGGAAACCCCCGAGTTCCAAATGTTTGGGCAGCAACGAGAACGATTGTGACGACTGTGGCAATTCGTGCGAGTGGGTGTCTCAACAATGATTGAGACGAATTTGATTGTTGCGCGAGCGCAGTGTTCATCGTTGTTCGGCCTGCAAGATCGATGCAACACTCTGTCGGTTCACGACACCGATTACGAGATTGTTGGTGTCAACAACGGCAATCGGTTCGTCTCGCTCGAGCAACATCGGGATAATGGTTTCAATCTTCGCTGTTGAAGCAACAGTTCGGCCGCCGCTTACGGTCTGTCCATCGACGGTTACCGTTTTTACGCTGAGGACTTTGGCCCGAGGCACATCATTGACAAACTCGCGCACGTAGGGTGTCGCAGGGTTTGCCACAATTTCTTCAGGCGTTCCTATTTGGTCAAACGAACCGTCTTTCATGATCGCGATGCGGTCACCAAGACGCAGTGCCTCGGCAAAGTCGTGGGTAATAAAGACAACAGTTCGCTGCATGGTTTTTTGCAACCTGATCAATTCATCTTGCATTTCTTTACGAATGAGTGGATCAAGTGCCGAGAATGGTTCATCAAAGAGCAAAATCTGCGGATCAACCGCGAGCGCACGAGCAAGGCCCACTCGTTGTTGCATGCCACCCGAGAGTTGTTGTGGGTAGTGATTTGCCCAGCCATCGAGACCAACAATGTTGAGCACTTCTGTAGCACGAGCAAGTCGCGTCGCCTTTGCAACCTTTTGAACCTCGAGACCGTATGCAATGTTGTCAATTACTTTGCGATGGGGGAACAAACCAAAGTGCTGAAATACCATCGACATTCGACCACGGCGTACCTCAATGAGTTGTTCCTCTGTCATCGCAAGTAAATCGTCGCCACTCAGCAAGACGTCGCCAGATGTTGGCTCGATCAGCCGTGCGAGACATCTAATCAGTGTTGACTTACCAGACCCTGAGAGACCCATGACCACAAATGTCTCTCCGCGGGCAACACTGAATGACACGTCGCGAACAGCCACAGTTTGTTGGGTTTGTTGCAGAATGTCGGCGCCGCTCGCACCGCCTTGCGCTAAAGCAATTGCGCTATTTCCATCTCCCTGGCCAAACACTTTCCAGATGTGGCGCAGCTCAATTGCTGGCGATACCCCTGTCGATGTTTCCCCCGTTGCTGTCTCACCCAATGACACAGCGCAAACCTTAGTGCGACCTCATGATGAGTAAACAAAATTTCGCTAAGATGACTGCACGTTCTGACTGGAACGTGTACTCGATCAAGGGGAGTTTTATGGGATCACGCAAGAGGTTATTGGGAATTGGATTATTCGCGGTTGGGTCACTTTTGTTCGCAGCTTGTGGCGGAAGTGATACAGCAACTGAGTCAGTAAGCCAAGATGCGACAGCAGTAGCCGATGGTCCTGCTTGCGCAGGAACTGAAACAATCAAGATTGCCCGCAACAACTGGACGGCATCTGCCATTGAAGTTGAAGTCGTGAAGCAATTGATTGAGACCAATTTGTGCAACCCTGTCGAGATTGTTGACATTGACGAGAACGCAATGATCGCCGGCATGTCGTCAGGCGATATTGATGCCAACGTTGAAGTATGGCCATCTGGCTTTACTCCTGAAGAACAAGCATTTGTCGATGACGGTTCTGTTGTCAACATGGGCGAACTCGGCGCAGTTGGCAAAATTGGCTGGTTCATAACACCTAATGCACTTGAGCAGTTTCCGCAACTTGCAACGTGGGAAGGTTTGAAAGACCCAGAAGTGGCTAAGGCATTTGCAACAGCAGCAACCGGATCGCAAGGTCGACTGTTAGCAATGGATCCTTCGTTTTCGAGTTATGAAGAGCCTGTTGCCAAGAACCTTGGACTTGATTTCAAGGTTCAATATTCAGGTTCTGAAGCCGCAACTCAAGCAGAGATCATTGCAGCGACTGAAGCAGGCAAGCCAGTGATCATGTATTACTGGATGCCGTCTGCGGCGGTCGGTAAATATAACTTGATTAATCTTGCGTTGCCAAAGCCAACAGTTGACTGCGCTGCAGAAACTGACAAGTGCGATGGCGACTACCCAGAAGACATTTTGTTTAAAGTTGCTTCAGCAAAGCTTGAAGCAAAGGATGCCAATGTTTTCAATTTCTTCAAGAACTTCAAGTTCACAACGGAAGATCAGTTGTCAACATTGGGACCTGTAGAAATCGATGGGGAATCCGCGGCAGATATTGCTGCCGAGTGGATTGCAGCAAACGAAGCAGTTTGGTCAGCCTGGTTTAACTAGTAAGAATTTCAAACTTAGTAAAGTGAAACGGCGGGCCGAAAGGCCCGCCGTTTTGTTTGTGAAGAGGAGTCGACTAATGAATGATCCGTCAATTCTGTTGCCACATGATTGGTTTTTCCCTGTACCAATTGCTTATGGACCTGGGCGCTTGGCCGAGATCGGACAGAAATGTTTGGCGTTGGGAGTTCGTAATCCTTTAATCGTCACTGATCGTGGAAGTCGCGAACTCGTCTTTATCACTCGCTTGGTTGGCCTACTTTCAGAATCAGGTCTGCAGTCGGCAGTCTTTTCTGGGATATCGCCAAACCCTATTGACTCTGAGATCAGCATTGGACGTGCGGCGTTTGTTGCGGGAAGTCATGATGCGATCATCGCAATTGGTGGTGGTAGCGCGATGGACGGAGGTAAAGCGATCTGCTTGACGGCAAACAATGAAATTGATCTTTGGGATTTTGAGTTTGAACAAACCCCGCCATTGATTTCACACCAAAATCGTTTTCCAACTCTCATCACTATTCCCACGACTGCGGGCACCGGCGCCGAAACCGAAAGTACGGCAATGGTCACTCATACAGAAAAGGCAATGAAGTTCTGCGTCTGGCACTCAGAACTAAAACCGTCATTGGCGCTTCTAGATCCTGAGCTCACTATTGGGTTGCCAGCAAATCTCACCGC
>DFDK01000087.1:0-3951 GCA_002367695.1 Acidimicrobium sp. UBA3029
AGAAGCAGGTACTGCAGTCGCTATACGGACTCGGTACTGATATCAGCGTTACCAAGGTCATTGCCCCAGACGCTGCTGATCAAGGTGGGCGTCGGTTTAGTGTGGACGGCGGTACAGGCCAACGTGATGCGAATGGCAACAGAGCATTTAGCCGGAGTCGGTTATTGATAACTCCTGGCAACGAAACATTTGACGCATACCTGTCGTTGCTGCTAGCACCACATGGCCACTATCTTCCACTACTCAGCCGATCTCAAATGACATTCTACCGATGCTTCTTGTGTCGGCGAAGGCCGGAATTTCTGAGTATTTGGGCAAGAAGATAGCGGGACCGTTGACGGTAACGAGCAAGTTGCGAGAGTTGAACTAAGCGGGCGGTGACGTCCCTCGCATAGTTGATTGCCTTGGTTTCCCCAACACTCGCCAGCGCTATTGGCGAAATCGAAGGAAAACTCACTCTTTCGAATCCATATGCGTCAAAGTCGTCCTCGTAGATTTGCTCCACGACGCTTGCGGTTTGAGCATCCATGACATCGAGGTGTTTGAGCCCAAGACCTTCATTAAGCCTCCGCGGTTCAATTTTCATTCCCACGCGTTGTCCGAGTTGGGTGGCGAAGATATCCAATTCGCCCGGTTTGTCTACCCGGAAAAGA
Organism: Acidimicrobium sp. UBA3029; assembly: GCA_002367695.1. Lineage (GTDB taxonomy): Bacteria > Actinomycetota > Acidimicrobiia > Acidimicrobiales > Ilumatobacteraceae > UBA3006. The sequence goes on from DFDK01000087.1 coordinate 654, forward strand.
TGAGTGAAGGCAACTTGATCACCACCAAGATGTGTTCGTTGCGATTTGAAGTGGGGATCATCCCCGAAGATTTCCGGCTCCGCGCGAAGCACATTAACGAACTTGCGGAATGAGGCCGCATAGTCAAGTCGTCCATCTATAAGCACTTCGGAACACTTGTGCTGGAAATTTTTTAACCAAGGACTAGGTGCTCGCAATAGAACGCGGTTTTCCCATACCGAGTACAGGCGAGCGTATGGGTCACGAAGTAAACCCACCCGCCACCAATTACTCGACTTGAGGATATGGTCGCGCTGAGTTTCCGGTAAAAATTCAAAGTACTGCAAACCGCTGACCTCAAGGTTGTGAATACCTTGATCAACTGAAATATTTGGCGCGTCGGTCCAGCGCAGTCGTTCCGGACGGTAGGTGCCGTTCGCTTCTGCAAGTAGGAGTCGGGCAGTGCTTGACGCTACTTTCGTCGTCGGTACGTAGAGTACGCGTGCATTTTGGGCAATAAGGAAGTGGCCGGAGCGATCACGTTTCATTTATTTCGCCAGTTCTTGGATAATTCGGACCCAATGTTCGACCATTTTTGCTCCACCATGTCCTTCATCATTAACAATCACGAGTGTACTTCGCGGCCATACTTGCTGAAGCTTCCATGGGGCGTCTAACGGGCCGATCGTCGATTGAAGATTAGTTCAGGAAAACTAACAGTAATTTCTTAATCGATTCCAGTGTTCTAGAATTGCTTCGTGGCTGTTATTGATGATCACGGACGACCCGAACCTGAACCATCAGTAGGCGAGGTTGAAACACTGCTGGGATTTCTCGATTATCAACGTGCGACGCTGAAGTGGAAATGTGAGAATGTTGATGCAACAGGTTTATCGATCAAAATTGCAGCATCATCTATAACGCTTGGTGGACTACTGAAGCACATGGCATTTGTGGAAAACGAATGGTTTGCTCGCTGGCTACCCGACAATGAACGACTCGAACCTTGGCTCTCTATTGATTGGAGTGCGCAACCAGATTGGGAATGGGAATCTGCTGCCAATGATTCACCTTTGGCGTTGATGAACCAGTGGCTCGAGGCGGTTGAATTGTCTCGCTCTATTACTAACACTGCGATTGCGGTGGGAGGTATTGAGCAGTTGGCAAAACGCAAGTGGCCAAATAATGAATCACCGAGTTTGCGTTGGATCATTCTGCACATGATTGAGGAATACGCGCGACACAATGGTCATGCCGATCTGTTGCGCGAGTTTGTCGATGGTGAGACGGGTGAGTAATTACTGCTTAGTCGTGTAATGAACCATCGGGCATGGTTGCGCCAGTGAGTTCTACACCGGTCATATTTGCGCCTGTCATTACTGCGCCAGTCAGGTTGGCACCGGTGAGGTCGGCATGTGAGAGATCGGCATGATCGAGCACAGCGCCAGTCAGGTTGCAAAAGATCATGTGGGTATGACGCAAATATGAATTGTGTAAGTTCGCGCCAGTGAGGTCGGCTTCTGAAAGATCTGCTTCCGACAAATCGGCGTGATCGAGAATGGCGCTAGTGAGATTTGAATTAGAGAGATCGGCTTCAAACAGATTTGCGAGAACAAGGTTGGCATTCGAGAGGTTTGCACCAGAAAGCTCGGCACCTTTGAGATATGCGTGCTTCAAGTTTGCTTTTTGTAGATCGGCACCACTCTCGATCTTGTAGCCATTGACGTTCATGTACGGACTGTAGTACCAATTGCTTCCTTGCTCATTGGCCTCAGTAAGGGTCGTGCAAACACAGCGCAACCGACCATGACTACGGCAAAAATAATGAATGGGCCACGCAGCCCCATGTAACGTGCCGCGATGCCGCCGAAAGCTGCACCGAAAGGTACGACGCCCCATGACACCGTGCGAAATGCTGCATTCATACGACCAAGCATGCGTGCGGGTGTGAGTTGCTGACGCAATGTGGTGTTGACGATCATCCAAAGACCGTTTCCAACACCGAGCAGGATGAAACTGGCGACGGCCACATATCGACTCGACGTGAAGGCAATGCCGATAGACGAGACAGCCCAAACCCAAAGTGCGAATTTGATTGTTCCTGACGATTCAAAGCGTTCGGATAATGGACCGACCAGAAATCGACTTGCGACTGTACCTAATGCGGCACCAACTGAGAGCGCAGTAAAAGTTACTTTGCCGCTGTGGAGTAGATCAGATGTATACAAAACCAGTAGTGCGGCGGCCGCAAAGTAAAAGAAATTGAGGATGGTGAGAATTGCCGTGAGCCTGCGCAGTACAGGGTTGTCGCGCAAAAACTTGAGCCCGTCGAGCATGTCGTCGCGCAAACGTGTAGTCGGGGATTCAACTCCGTGCACATTGGGTATTGCCTTAATGAGTGCAGCCGAACCGGCAAAGGTGATGGCGTTGGCAGCGAATGGTAGAGCTGATGCTGCGTTGAAAAAAATGACACCGAGCGATGGGCCCACAAATTGAGCGCTCGTTACCTGGGCACTTGTAAATCTCGCATTGGCAATCATTAACTGATCAGCCTGAACGATGTCGCGCAAAATACCTTGTGCACAGTTGGTGTGCAGTGTCTCGCAAATGCCGAGTGCAAACGCACTCGCATACAACACCCAAATATTGGTGTGATCTGTGACGATGGTGGCTGCGAGCGTGGCAACAATGGCGCATCGAGTGATGTCTGCGCCGATCATGAGCCTGCGACGATCCATTCGATCCGAGATGGCACCGGTAAAGAGTGAAAACAACAGCCACGGAAGTTTGGTTGCAATGGTGATGCCCGAAATAAGAACAGGATCTCTGGTGAGTAGAGCGGCAAGCAAGGGGAACGCTGTAAGAAACATGCCATCGCCGGTACACGACGACCACACCGAAAAGATGAGTAATCGAAAATCTTTGCCAATCGAGCGTTGTTGAAGAGACACCAGCCATTTCGCAGCAGAATCGCTCGTAATCACGAAGCAAGACTAATCGTGAGCACTGCGCGTTGTTGTCTTAGAGCTAGCCAACAACCAACACGAGCAAGGTCTCTCCAGTGGTGTGGCTCTCCACGTCAAACTGTCCTGCCTGATCAAGCACAAGGCTAATTTGGCCTGGCTCACCCTTCTTTGCCTGAGCACCAACGTCATATATATGGAGGTGGTAATCCTGATCTACGGTTGGATCAGTGAGAGTAATAGTGACCACAGATCCGAGTGCCACTTTGAAAACTCGTTTGCCATCAAGGGTTTCGTAATCGTCGATACCGACATTTACGGTGATACTGACGCTTCCATCTGCATTGATACCTGCG
>DFDK01000087.1:4204-4494 GCA_002367695.1 Acidimicrobium sp. UBA3029
GTTACGCATAGCAATATCGTAGGCCCGAGCAAATCGTCGTACGATGGGGCCATGAGCTCTTCCGTTGTGGTTATTACGGGCGGCGCACAGGGCATAGGCAAACAAACGGCGCACGTGCTCAACGAACTGGGTTGGTCGTTAGTGCTTCTCGACCTACAGGCAATTGATGTGACTATATATAACGACGCATTGTCGCTCGTGGGCGACATCACGAGCGAGGCGTTTGTGCAGTCGGCGCTGGAAGCAACTATGACACGTTTTGGTCGGGTTGACGCACTCGTCAACAACGC
>DFDK01000034.1:0-533 GCA_002367695.1 Acidimicrobium sp. UBA3029
GCTGCTGGCAAGTTTGCAGACGAGATCGTTCCTGTATCGATTCCACAACGCAAAGGTGATGCGCTGATCGTTGACACCGACGAAGGTGTGCGCGCTTCGACAACGATGGAGTCGCTCGCATCGCTCAAGCCGGCGTTCGACAAAGCCGGAACAATTACTGCTGGCAATGCAAGCCAGATCAGCGACGCAGGATCGGCCATAGTGATGATGTCGAAGCGCGCCGCCGAGAAGCGTGGCATCAAGCCACTTGGCGAGTTTGTTTCGTACGGCATGGTTGCAGGCCCAGACAATGCATCATTGTTGCACCAACCAAGTCGCAGCATCATGCGCGCACTTGAGCGCGCCGGCAAAAAAGTTTCAGATGTCGACCTGTTCGAGATCAACGAAGCGTTTGCTGCAGTTGGTATTGCGTCTATGCGCGAACTCGGCATCTCTGACGACATCGTCAACGTCAACGGTGGAGCTATTGCTCTCGGTCACCCAATCGGCATGAGTGGCAATCGCTTGGCACTTACTTTATTGCACGAACTTAA
>DFDK01000034.1:820-1906 GCA_002367695.1 Acidimicrobium sp. UBA3029
GACGCACTCGTTGTACGCACGATCTAAAGAACTTACCTTTGATCTAGTTCTTGGAGTTGTGGTTGGCGTAGTAGGTGGTGGCGTGGCATACGCATTTTTGCGCACACTCAACTGGGTTAATGCCACTCGAAACGACAATGATCGCCTGATCTATTTTTTGCCTCTTGCTGGTCTCGCCATCGGTTTGACGTATCACCGCTTTGGTGAACGAACAGCCCATGGGAGCAACTTGGTGTTGGAAGAAATACATGAACCCGGCGCAGGTGTGCCGAGGCGTATGGCCCCTATGGTTTTTTTGGCAACTGCAATCTCACACCTATTTGGTGCATCGACTGGCCGCGAAGGTTCGGGTATCCAAATTATTGCGAGCATCTCCGACGGCATTGCCAGACCATTTTCTCCCTCGACGGAAACGCGCAAACTACTGCTGATTGCAGCTATCTCTGCCGCAATTGGTGGTCTTTTTGGTGCCCCTGTTGGCGGCATGCTGTTCGCGCTTGAAGTACAAGAAAATGGCCGTATTCGTTACGAAACAATGCTTCCGGCACTCATTGCTGGAGTTATCAGTTACGAAATAGTAAACAACCTCGCCGTTGAACATTTAGTCACTGGCCATCTTCTGCAAACCAATCTTTCCGGGTCATTGTCATGGAAACTCGTGCTGCTCAGCAGTGTGTGCTCAGCCTTGGCCATCGTGTTCATTCAACTCACGCATTTCGTACATCGTGCGGCACGTTCATTGATTAAATGGCAACCGCTTCGCCCAGTTGTTGGCGGATGCATCGTGTTGTTTTTGGTGCTCGTGTCTGGAACTCGTGACTACCTTGGTCTTTCTGCACATCTTGCCGAAGGTGCATTTGCTGGTGCTGTTGGCATCGCCGTGGGTGCATTTGCTTGGAAGCTTGTGTTTACGAGCGTGAGTCTTGGCACCGGATTTATCGGTGGTGAAATGGTTCCACTTTTTATCATCGGCGCACTTGCGGGTGCACAAACAGGCCGACTGCTCAATGCCAGCATCCCATTGTTCGCAGCCATAGGCATGATGGCCACATTTGCGGCGGCAAGCAATACACCAATCGCGTGCAC
>DFDK01000034.1:2063-2911 GCA_002367695.1 Acidimicrobium sp. UBA3029
TATATGTTGAGTGGTCATCGCGGTATTTACCACTCACAAAAACACGCGCTTATGACGCGCAGTTCTCGCCTCAGATAACTTTGTAAATCTACTCAGCCTGGCATTTCGCGCCGACCCTCAAGGGCGCGACCCAGTGTCAATTCGTCTGCATATTCCAAGTCTCCACCAACGGGCAAACCGCTTGCAATACGTGTGATCCGCAAACCAAGTGGCTTCAGTAAACGTGCCAGATACATAGCCGTCACATCGCCCTCAGTGTTGGGGTTTGTGCACAAGATCACTTCTTTTACTCCTTCTGTATCGAGTCGTGCAAGCAACTCGCGAATTTTGAGTTGCTCGGGACCAATGCCTTCTAGAGGGTTCATTGCGCCCAAGAGCACGTGATATCGGCCGTGAAACTCGCCAGTTTTCTCGATTGCAATGATGTCTCGCGACTCTTCAACAACGCAGAGCATTGAACCGTCGCGGCGATCATCGTCACAAATGCGACATATCGGTCCGTCAGAAAAATTAAAACAACGGTCGCAAAAACGCACCAATGCCTTTGCCTCAGTGATCGAATGCGCGAGCCGCTCTACATCGACAGAGTCACTCTTGAGCAAATGAAAAGCAATTCGCTGCGCACCTTTTGGGCCAACGCCGGGAAGTCGACCAAGCGCGTCAATCAACGCTTGCATTGGGGGGGTGTACGCAGAGTTCATAACGTGAGAAAAAGCGATCTAGGCAAAATTCTAATTTTTCTTTGGCTTCTCTACCAATTTGGATCCAGGAAACGCTTTGGCGAGTTGTTCTTCAACCGACGTAGTGGTGGTTGACTTGGTTGTTGGCGCGCTTGTTAATTGCGAAGG
>DFDK01000034.1:3150-3755 GCA_002367695.1 Acidimicrobium sp. UBA3029
GCTGCACCAGGTCTGGCTGTTGGCGCACTGAAAACGATCGTGATCGCTCGTCCGGTGATTGAAAACAACTGAGCCTCAACAGCTGCTACGTGTTCTTGGGCCTTGCGTTGGTGAGCATCATTTGGCGCACTTACGGTCAACACGCCATCGGCACAACCCACAGCACTCACCGCACTAAATACTGCCCTTGCCAATGCCTTAAAGCCCGACACAACATCAGCCCATTGACTCACGAGCTGTTCGTCGGATAATGGCCCAGCGTTTGGTGCGGCAACTGCCACTTTTGCTTTGCCGCCTAGTTGCACTTTGCCAGTTGTGGCATTGATTGGTGCAGGACGCACCATTGGCGCACTTGCATCTCGGGTGATGCCGGCCTCGAGGCGTTCAATGCGAGCAATCAATGATGCGTTGTCGTTGGCATTGTTGACACTGGTGAGTTTGACGAGTGCAACTTCAATTAATAGTCGCGCATCTGGGGCGTGGCGCATCTCGATCAAAATTTCTCCGAGCACCTCGATGGCACGCACCACCGTGCTAGCGCCCATGCGACGCGCTTGGTCGGCAATCTGGGTTTTGCGTAGTTCTGGCAACTGCACTAAATCGGG
>DFDK01000027.1 GCA_002367695.1 Acidimicrobium sp. UBA3029
GACACTTGGATCAGCGTCTCGGTAATCACTTCATTGATGATGCGGAAATTACGCGGCTCTGGCACTCCCCGCTTCAGGGTCACGATCATGTATTGCCAGGTGGGGTCTGGAGCTTGGGCCACATCGGTACTACTTGGATAGGCCTCGGTGTGAGTGTGACTGTGGATCACGCCAATCACCTCAAGGCCTGCGTTCTCGGCTTCTCGTTCAATGATCAGATGCTCGCGAGCATTGATGGTGTACACCCGAGCTGACTTCGCGGTGTTTTCAGTTGGGTGAAACTCGAGCACCGTATTGGTGGCACCCGACCCAACAAGGAGCCCACACGCTTCTTCGGGGTAACACAAAATGGCATGCTTGCCAATCTGATTCATAACTGATGCAGAAACCTGCAAGGCGCGCGTTAGATCACTCGTCATAGCAATTTCAGACTACCCGTATGATTAAACAACAAGATGAATCACACATTATGAAGAACCCTGAAGATCCCGAGAATAACCGATTGCTTGCGAGCAACCGTAAAGCACGCCACGACTATGACGTAATTGACGTCGTTGAGGCTGGAATTGTGCTGCTCGGAAGCGAAGTCAAAAGCATCAGATCAGGTGAAGTGCAAATTGCAGATGCATATGCCCATGTGAATAATGGCGAGATGTGGCTCGATGGGATGCATATTGGCGCATACGCATTTGCCAACGGTTCAGATGCGCACGACCCCACTCGCCGGCGTAAGTTGCTGATGCATAAAGAACAGATCCGCCGATTACAAGATCGCATTGCCCAAGAACGACTCACACTCGTACCACTCGAATTGCGTCTCTCAAAAGGCAAAGTCAAAGTTGAACTTGCACTCGCCAAAGGCAGGCAAAAAGCCGACCGCCGCCAAGCAATCGCCAAAAAAGAATCAGAACTCGAAATGCGCCGTGAGGCTGGACGCCAAAAAAGGGCTGGCTGAATACCTTTAAAATATATACGAAGTACTATTTTGGACTGCGTCCAAAGTATGATAATCTCTCGACAATGTCCACTCATGCAACGCTGCTTCGCTCTCACGGGTTGAGTGTTACCCCACAGCGTTTAGCTCTGCTTCAAACCCTTAGCCAATACCCGCACATCACCGCCGATCAAGCCACTGAAGCGGTGCGCAAAAGCTTGGGAACTATTTCTCGCCAGTCGGTATATAACACGCTCAATGCACTCGTGGAAAAAGGTTTGGCACGGCGAATTCAGCCGATCGATTCGCCAGCTCTGTTTGAAGATCGCGTTGGAGACAATCACCATCACCTCATTTGTAGATCGTGTGGAGATGTAGCCGATGTGGATTGTGCTGTTGGATTTCGTCCGTGCCTCGAGGCGTCGGATGACAATGGATTTATAATCGACGAAGCCGACGTGACCTACTGGGGCGAATGCCCCAAGTGTCAACCAAAAATCTCAAACGTTCACACAACAACAAAAACAAAAACAAAAACACGAAAGGCAATATCATGAGTGATACAACAAATGCTTGCCCATTTAGCGGCGGCGCTACAACGGCACACGATATGGGAACCACCAACTCAACGTGGTGGCCTAACCAACTCAATATCAAGGTGCTGCACAACAATCCAGTTGCTGGCGATCCAATGGATGCCAACTTTGATTATGCAAAAGAATTTGCTTCGCTCGATCTCGACGCAGTAGTGAAAGATCTCACCGTCTTGATGACCGACTCACAAGATTGGTGGCCAGCCGATTACGGCCACTACGGACCATTCTTCATTCGTATGACCTGGCACGCTGCTGGTACATACCGTATTCAAGATGGTCGCGGTGGAGGTGGAACCGGAATGCAACGTTTTGCACCACTGAACTCATGGCCAGATAACGGCAACCTCGACAAAGCACGTCGACTGCTGTGGCCGCTGAAGCAAAAATACGGCAACAAGTTGTCGTGGGCAGACATGTTCATTCTTGCTGGCAACGTTGCACTCGACTCCATGGGCTTTAAGTCCTTCGGATTCGGAGGCGGCCGAACAGATGTGTATGAAGCAGACGATGCTTATTGGGGTACTGAGACAACTTGGCTCGGTGATGAGCGTTACAAGGGCGAGCGTCAACTCGACCAGCCCCTTGCCGCTGTACAAATGGGTTTGATTTACGTCAACCCAGAAGGCCCGAACGGAAATCCGGACCCAGTGGCATCAGCTCATGACATTCGCGAGACGTTTGGTCGCATGGCGATGAACGACGAAGAAACCGTTGCACTTGTTGCAGGTGGACACACGTTCGGCAAAGCTCACGGCGCAGGCGACCCAGGCAAATATGTCGGACCTGCACCAGAAGGCGCTGAAATTCAAGCAATGGGCCTCGGTTGGATTAACTCGATGGGATCAGGCAACGGTGTTGCAACCATCACCAGCGGTATCGAGGGCGCCTGGACAACAAACCCAATTGCTTGGGACAACGACTACTTTAAGATTCTGCTCGAAAACGAGTGGGAACTTACCGCAAGCCCAGCCGGTGCAAAGCAGTGGATTCCAAAGGGCGGCGCAATGGCAGGCAGTGTGCCAGACGCACACGACTCCGCACGAAGCCACGCGCCGATCATGACCACAGCCGACTTGGCCTTGAAATTTGACCCGGTGTATTTGAAGATTTCGAAAGACTTCTTTGCAAATCCCGACAAGTTTGCCGATGCATTTGCTCGTGCTTGGTTCAAACTCACCCACCGCGACATGGGACCGAAGTCGCGCTATGTCGGAAAACTTGTGCCAACAGAAGAACTCATTTGGCAGGATCCAATTCCAGCTCCAGCAAAAACACCTTCGGCATCAGACATTGAATCCGCAAAGACCAAGATCCTTGGTTCAGGACTCAGTGTGTCGCAGTTGGTTGCAACCGCATGGGCCTCGGCGTCGTCGTATCGCAACACCGACAAACGCGGTGGAGCAAACGGTGCGCGAGTTCGCTTGCTCCCACAAAAAAACTGGGAAGC
>DFDK01000098.1 GCA_002367695.1 Acidimicrobium sp. UBA3029
CGATGGCGCGATGCCGTAGACGGTGATTTGTCGCACACTGCTGTCATCAAAAACATCGTGTGTATATGACGACCAGCGTTGTTCAACCACTAAGCCAGCCTCATGTGCCATAAAGTCAACTTGGGCAACCGTTGCGTAACGCACGGAGTATGGGCGAGAGATGTTGGGTGCATCGCCAGAAACTTGAGTGAATACGCCGCTGATGACTTGTGCATCGCGGTCGACTTGCCACCTGCTCAAAATCTCGCCAGTCGAGGTGCTTCGATGTGTCGCATCGGTCAACTGATCGGGGAGTGTTTCATCGGGCACGAAACAGTCGACGATGATGTGGCCACCCGGGGTCAGACATTGTGCGGATCGTTGCAAGCATTCTCGTTGCTCGTGTTCGGTGAGCAAATTGAACAGCGTGTTGTAGGCAATAAGCACCACACCAAACGGGCCGAGTGGCATATCGCGGACCATGTGCCCGAGGTGCGTTTCGACCAGCGCGCCGTCGGGCTTTGCACGCAACTCATCGAGCATCGCTTGTGACGAATCGATGCCGACGACTTGTACTCCGCGTGCTACGCCGATTTGGGCAATAGGAATTGCGAGTCGGCCTGTGCCAACACCTAGTTCGAGCACCGCACTGTTTTCGGCAAGTTGCAACACAAACTCGACGACGTCGGAGATGTTGTCGAGGTCGTGATACCAGTCGTCATAGATGTCGGCAAATACGTCGCCGTACTGGTTGTGCGAATACTCCACGCCTCTATTCCACCACTAATAGGTTGTGAACCCACAGCAGGCCGGCTGTAGGGTGTGCTTATACTTGACTCTTCTGCTTCGTCGGAAGGGCTTCGGGGCCCGCTCCTTGGAGCGGGCCTCTGTGTTTATCGCCACAATTTTGGCCTACTAATTTCTCGACCATTCTGATCAATAACGGTTTGATTCATCTGGCATTTTTCCAGGATGTCAGATCGTAGGTGTAGTTCGAATGAGGCGGATTTCTTGAGGAAAGGACTCGTCATATTTCCTTGAGGGTTAAGAATTCCAATTGTGGGTACTGATTGCCTCGCAACTTTGATTGCTCCAGCGAGATCACTGTCATTCGAAACAACTAGGAGTTTGTCGCACAGTCCAAGTACTGAGTCATTTACGAGATGCGAAGCGAGATTGACGTCAGTGCCTTTCTCTTGTTCGAGGCGTACGTATGCCAAAGGTGTACGTCCATGAAATCGACTCGTCGCATCTGTCCACATTTCTTTGAAGGTGTCTTCAGGTTGTAAGTCGGGTCTTATGAGAGTCGCAGGGTGGACATCGCTATTACTGAAAGCTTTCCACCTGGTTGTTGAATTGAAATGGCCGAGATGTACTTCGATTTTTGGATTTGTTCGGACTGCTCTCAAATAGATGGACTGACGTGACTGAGAACCATCGTTATGGTCTCGACTGTTTACCATCGCAGTGAAATACCTGATAATCGAAATCTCATCTCTGGGAAACAATGACTGCGAGAATTTTTCGAGGTCTAGCCACCTAAAAGGTGTTCCGCGAAGTGCTCCGTAGTACAAATTGAGTCCATCGATATATACGCCTGTTGCCATCAAGTGCCTTCCACTTTCATGTTTATGGCCATGTGTACGTGAAGGCAGCTTTTATGGGGCTTGGTAGTGCTGTTCAATGGGTTAAAAAGGACGAAACTATTTAGGTTTTTTACATTGGGGCTACCCTTGGGATGATGGTGACGTACCTCGACCACGCGGCTTCAACGCCCATGCGCCATGAGGCAATCGAGGCCATGACACCTTTTCTCGACAACCTGTATGCCAACCCTTCAGGGTCGCACCGGTTTGCTCGGGTTGCGCGCAAAGCACTCGACGAAGCCCGCGATGTGGTGGCCGAAGCTCTGGGGTGCAATGCCGGCGAAGTGATTTTTACAAGTGGCGGTACCGAAGGCGACAACTCTGCTGTGTTGGGCACCGTGCGCAAATTGGGTGGAGTAGCTGTGTGTACCGCGACCGAGCATCATGCCGTGTTGCATTGTGTTGAGCACGTAGATGGCGTAGTCGTGCAAGTAAACAATGTTGGTTCTGTTGACCTTGATGATTTGACCCGCGTGTTGCAAGAGGCAACGCCAGACAAACCAATCACTGTGGTGTCAGTGATGGCAGTCAATAACGAAGTTGGCACGATCACACCAATGCGCGACGTTGCTCGCATCGTGCGAAAGCATGCACCGAACGCTTTGCTTCACACCGATGCCGTGCAAGCAGCATGTTGGCTTGACTTGCGTGAAATCACTCCGCTCGTTGATGCACTGTCGTTGTCGGCGCACAAATTTGGTGGACCAAAAGGTGTTGGCATTATGGTGTTGAAAGCCGGCAAACAACTCGAGCCAATGATCTTTGGTGGTGGCCAAGAGCGCGACAGGCGAAGTGGCACGCACAACGTCGCCGGCATTATTGGCGCTGCAACTGCATTGCATTTCACCGACATCACTCGTGCCGACGAAAATGAGCGAGTCACCAAGCTGCGCGACCGACTTGTAGACGACATCGTTGCCGCATTGCCAGACGTGCTCGAAACCGTGCCGCGCGAACACCGCGTGCCTGGCGTGGCTCACCTCTGTATTAAAGGAATCGAAAGTGAAGCATTGTTGTTTTTGCTCGACCAAGCCGACGTGTGTGCATCGGCTGCTTCGGCTTGCGCAAGTGGCGCCATGGAACCCTCTCATGTGCTCGCAGCAATGGGCCTTTCGCGCGAGTGGACAAATGGCGCTCTGCGGTTGAGCCTCGGCCACACCACCACTGATGCCGATATTGATACTGCAGTCAGCACCATTGTTAGCGCTGTTACGCAATTGCGTCGTTAGCCTTTACAGCATGAAAGTGCTCGTGGCCATGTCTGGAGGCGTCGATTCGTCGGTCGCTGCAGCCGAACTCAAAGATGCTGGTCATGAAGTAGTTGGAGTGACCATGCGCTTGTGGGGCGGCGAGAGTGACACCGGTTGCTGCTCGGTTTCTGACGTAGATGACGCGAGGCGCGTTGCACAACAACTGGGCATCGATCACTTGGTGTTCAACTTTTC
>DFDK01000055.1:0-8112 GCA_002367695.1 Acidimicrobium sp. UBA3029
GTTGTTGAAACAACTTTTGAAGTGGAAGGTGCAACTAAGCCTTCTTGCGTTGCAGAACTCATCTTCCGCTACTACTACTAGAACTTTTAAGAACAGCAACTAGTCGTAGTTAACGATATTTCGCCATGATCTTGGCGAACTCATCCATCGTCTGTGTACTCGGATAGTCGACGCACCAGGGAATAAAGCCAGTGCAACCGACCTCGATGTATTGGTCTATTTTCTCCGCAACCTGTTCGGGCGTACCAACAATATTGGATTTTTGCCATGTCTCAAACTGATCACCTCTGCCACTAGCAATCTGAAAGTCGCGACACTCTTGCTCTGTGTCGCGAATGAGAATTTCGCCTGAAATTGTTTTCCCAATCTCATCAGCATCACGGCCAACGTTGAGACAGTGACCCTTTAAGATCTCAACTTTGTGTGCGAAGTCTTCCGGTGAACCACCAAAGTTTGAGTAATCAGCATGCTGTGCCACCACGCGCAACGTCAACTGTTCACCACCACCACCAATCCAAATCGGAGGATGTGGGTTCTGTAAAGGTTTTGGATCGCAGTTCGCACGTGATGTTTGGTAATACTTTCCGTCGTATGTTGCTTCTTCTTGCGACCACATCATTTTTACGATCTCAACAGTTTCGCGCAACATTCCAATTCGATCTTTGGGCACTGGAAACTGATATCCGTAACTTCTAAATTCATTTTCATACCACCCAGCTCCGATTCCCCAGTCCAAACGTCCGCCCGAGATCACATCGAGAGTCGAGGTGATTTTTGCAAGCAATGCTGGTGGTCGATACAACGCACAACCCACCATCTGCCCAAGTCGAATCTTGGTCGTCAATTGACTAATGGCAGCCATTACTGTCCAACACTCAAACACCGCCTCATGAGCAGGGCGTGGAACGTTATGGAAGTGGTCGTACACCCAAATGGAATCAAAACCCAGTTTTTCAGCGCGCAATGCAATATCAACAGATGCCTGCCATTTTTCGGCAGCAGTTGGAATTTTTACTAATTCCATCTTCCAACCCTGAGGAATGAAAACCCCAAACGTAATGTGTTGTTTTGTCATAATGGTAAATCTCCAGTGGCTTTCTTTGTAGAACCATGATCTTTGAAAGCCGCAATTGTCCGTTGCGCGATGCGCATTTGATGAATCTCATCCGCACCATCAGCAAAACGACTCCATCGGGCCTGCTGCAACATACCAGCAAGAGGTGTATCCGTCGAGTACCCCAGTGCACCATGAACTTGAATTGCGCGATCGACGATGCGCCACAAACTATTTGCAACGAAGTGCTTAGCCATCGAAACTTCGCTCGTAAATTCGAGTCCGTGTTCGATCTTGTACGCAGCATGTAAGACCATGAGCTTGCATTGGTACAGCTCCATCGCAGAGTCTGCGATCAGCCACTGAATTCCCTGCTTCTCTGCCAAAATGGAGCCGTGTGAATACCTGTCTAGCGACCGCGCGACCATCATGTCGAGTGCAGTCTCAGCCTGACCAATCCATCTCATGCAATGTGCGAGCCGAGCTGGCCCAAGTCGATATTGACCGAGCAAGTGACCCTGACCACGACCACCGAGCATGCTGCTCGCCGGCACACGCAAATCTTTAATCAAAATCTCGCAATGGTTGTGACCGCCTGACATTGTCTCAATATCACGAACAACATTCCATCCTTCACTCGGAATATCAACGATGAAGCATGAATTTGCAGCTTGAGGTAGGTCAGGGTCTTCTTCGGTTCGAGCAACCAGCAATGCAAACTGCGCACCACGTGCTCCAGAGATAAACCACTTGTGTCCGTTAATAACCCATTCGTCGCCATCTTGATAAGCAAAAGTTTTAATCAGAGTCGGATCGCTGCCCGCAACTTCTGGTTCGGTCATAGCAAAACACGATCGCGCCGTACCTTCGCATAAAGGACGCAAATATTTTTCTTTTTGCTCTGGCGTTGCCCAGTGCAGCAGAGTGTGCTGATTACCTTCGTCGGGTGCCTGAGCGTTGAGCACGAAGGGCCCGATGCTGACTTTGGCGGCCTCTGCGGAAACTGCCGCCATGGCAGTTGGGCCAAGACCCATGCCACCCCACTCGGCAGGCATGTGAGGTAGCCACAACTTCCAATCTTCTCGCGCAACTTTTCGCAATTGAACAATTGTCTTAACAACCTGCGACCGATCATGCTGATCAATTGCATCCCACTGCGGTCGGACCACAGTGTCCATGAACTCACGCACTTGCATCCGAACTTTCTCAACTTCTGGCGGGAAGGAAAAATCAATCATCGTTCAAGTTTGCCCGATCAGGACACATTGCCACGAGTCGGCTTCTGGTCGTAGCCTGAATGCTGTGAACAATGCCTGGGACTCGGTCGACTTGCCGCAGGGACAGGCCAAAGTTCATGCCGTTCGGAGCATGTTTGATGCGATTGCTCCGCGCTACGACCTTGTCAATCGAATCATGACATTTCGTCTGGACGTGCGCTGGAGACGTAAGGCCATCGCCTGTCTCGGACTACCGTCAAACAGTGTCATTCTCGATTTGGCAAGCGGTACAGGTGACATGTGTATCGATCTGCGTAAGGCCGGCTACCAACCTCTCTCGATGGATCTCTCGCTAGGTATGTTGATCGCTGACCGCAGTAATGCCCCTCGCACGCAAACCGATATTTTGCAGTTACCTTGCGCAGACAACTCAGTCGACGGAATTACTTGTGGATTTGCGCTACGAAATCTGCTCGATCTGAATACATTCTTTGCAGAACTCTCTCGCGTCACGAGACAAGGCGGTCGAATTGCCCTACTTGACGTCGGCATTCCCACCAACCCATTCATCAAGTGGGGCAATAGCATCTACTTCGGCAAGATCGTCCCACGCATCGGAGGTTTGCTTTCTAACCGCGCCGCGTACAACTACCTTCCAAAAAGTGTCGCTTATCTTCCCTCGCCTGCCGCCATGGTTGACATGCTGACACAAAACGGCTTTACCTTTGTTGAACACCGCCAACTCTCCGGTGGGCTCACTCAATTACTTCTCGCGACCAAGGCATAGCCATGCGCGCTACTACGCGTCTACTTTCCGAGGTTTCGACCACATTTACTGCCGACCAAATTGACCTCAATGCCATCGCAGGATCTGACGGCATGCTGTTTGTTCGAAATGGAATTGGTTTTGCAACACGTGGCATTGCATCTCGAATCGCATCACGCGACGCCAAAGAATTTATTGCAAACATCCAAGTTGATGACTCGGTTAATGCCCCCGGCAGTGGCCCTGTGCTTATCGGTGCCATTCCATTTGATTCACAAGAGCCACACGATTTCATTCTTCCAAAATTTCTAGTCTGCAAATCTGATGACGGTCGTTGCTGGGTTACCACGATTGATGCAAATCACGTAGATGAGACAGATAATTCTGCAGAAATACATTCAAATCTCAGCCAGGTACAGACCCCGAACGCGACTTCATCATCGTTCACCGTCGTACCAGGAGTCGATATTGAAACATACCTTGAGGCAGTTACTGCTGCACGTGATGCAGTGCGCAGTGGCGCCATCACCAAGGCAGTCATTGCACGGGATGTACTTGTTACCAGCAGCAACCCCATTGACATTCATTCAGTTCTTCTTCGACTTCGAAACTCTTTTGGCTCGAGTTATCAATTTTCTGTAGATGGATTTATTGGTGCCTCACCCGAATTACTCGTCTCGATCGTTAACGGACAGGTTTCGAGCCATCCATTGGCTGGAACCGCTCCACGTACGGGCGACCCGGTTACCGATGCCGAGTTAGCGACATCACTCCTTTCGTCGGCGAAAAATCAAATCGAGCATCGGATTGTCATCGATGCGGTCCATGACACTTTGCTGCCATGGTGCTCATACCTTGACTGGGAGCCCGAAGCAAGCATTGTTGCGGTCGCCAACGTGCAACATCTCGGTACGCACATGTCGGGAAGGCTCTCCGAACCATTTCTTCATGTGCTCGACGCCGTCTATGCACTCTCTCCCACTCCCGCACTTGGTGGCTTTCCTCGCGACAACGCCCTACAACTGATTGCCCATGTTGAAGGTATGTCGCGTGGGCGTTATGGCGGTGCGGTTGGATGGTTTGACAATCGTGGCAACGGTGTTTGGGCTGTCGCAATTCGTTGCGCTGAGTATTCAAACAACAACATGACAGCACGATTGTTCGCTGGGGGCGGAATTGTTGCCGACAGCGAACCGCTTTTAGAACTTGCAGAAACACAGGCAAAGTTGCAAGCAATGCTTGCTGCAATTATTCGGCCTTAAAACCATTCGCTACTGCGGCATAGATCGCGTCATGATCGGCAACATTTTTTTGGCGGTCAGTGTTTATGACGATTACACGCGAACCTTGTGGAAGAAGCGCTTGCCTCAATTGTGTAACCGTCTTAACTGTGGCGCATGGAATTCCATGAGCCTGCACCAATTGACCAATATCAACATTATGCGGAGTGCCGAATAATTGCTCGAATCTCTGTGGGTCTAGGGTTGTTGATTGAGGCAGAAAAGCAAATATTCCGCCACCCTTGTTGTCGACAACCACAATTTTGAGATCAATTTTGCGTTGCATTAAATTGAGCAATCCATTTGTGTCATGCAATAGCGCGATATCGCCAATCAACAACGCAGTCAATTGAGCACTTTCTAATGCAACCCCAACCGCCGTCGACACCACACCATCAATGCCATTGACGCCGCGGTTTGCCAGCACTCTTACTCCAATTCGTGGTGCGCTAAACCATTCAACATCGCGCACCGGCATGCTTGAAGACAGCACAAGATTTGAATCGTCGGGCATTGCTTCTACTACCGTTCTCGCCACCAAGGGTTCTGTCAAGTCACTCGTGTCGTTCCACATCGAGTCAAGAATCGAACTACACGTTGCCTGTAATTTTTGCCAGTTTGTCACCCACGAAGTAGCAGGCTTGTGTTGTATGAGTGCATTCAGTCTTTCGCACACTTGTGATGCACGCGCTACGACATGCTCGCCAACAATTCTGTCTGGGTCGACAAGTTGAAGCGTGTCGCTCACTGCTAAGTACGTGCACTTGCTCTCTCGTATCCAAGTATTCACTACTTTCGAAACTGGTGGCTCCCCGAAACGTAGAACCGCCCGCGGAGTAAAGGCTTGGGCAATTGCCGAATCACGCAATAAAACATCGGCATTGCTCACAACCGTTGCACCACAGGCATTACCAACATCGACACGACACCCACTACGACTGTCGCTGAAAACTGGCCATTGCAAGCGATTGGCCAACTCGAGAACCATTTGCGGATTGTCAATGCCATTACCCGCAACTATGACGCCCTTTTCTTCACTGCACGCCTTAGATAACTCTTGTATGAGATGCTGCGAAATTGCTTGTGGCTCTTCATTCAAACCTTCAACGTGTGAGCCAATGACACCAGGCAACGCTTCGGCTATGCCAACAAGCGGTTCCCTAAATGGCAAGTTGAGGTGCACCGGCCCAGCATCAGTTTGTACGGCTGCATTCAACACCTCTTGAGCCAATTGACGCCAGTTGTCTCGCCCTGTGTCGTCGGCAACGCCAGCATCGACAAACAGTCGCGTGGAAGCGCCGTACAGATTCTGTTGATCTATTGTTTGCGCAGCACCTACGCCCTGCAACTCGGGCGGCCTATCGGCAGTGCACACCAACATAGGTACTAATGCATAATGTGCTTCAACAACTGCAGCATGAAATTCAACTGCTGCAGTACCAGAAGTACACAGCAAAATCGCTGGCATCAACTTGCCACTCTTACTTGACAATCCAATTCCAAGTGCCGCAAACGATGCCGACCGCTCATCATGAAAAATATGTAGCTGCAACTCACTTCGGGCAGCAAGTGCCAAAGCCATCGGAGTGCTCCGCGAGCCAGGTGCAACCACCGCATGCTTCACCCCGCATCGAATCCACTCGTCCACCAGCGTGGCGCAAAAGGTCGCTGTGATTGCAGAACTACTCGTCATCCCCTCTATCGTGGCACCTATGCGCGTTGAAATCTTCTCCGACGTGGTCTGCCCCTGGTGCTATATCGGAAAACGCAGGCTGGATACGGCCGTTGCTAACTTACGAGCCCGTGGGGTTGAGATTGATCTCGATATTTCCTACAAGCCTTATCAGCTGGACCCCACAGCCCCAATTGGGCAGTCAACTCCGGTTGCCGAGGCCTACGCCAAAAAGTTTGGTGGTGCCGAGAAGGCTCAACAGATTCTTGCGCATGTGACAAACATCGCCTCCCAAGACGGCATCGTCTTCAACATGGACATTGCCCTACGCGCCAACACACTGATGGCTCATCGACTCCTTGTCATGGCTCAACGCGATTTTGGCAACGAGTTGCAAGCACAGCTCAAAGAACGAATCATGCAGTCGTACTTCACTGATGGAGACGATATTGCAGATCATGTCGTTCTGTCGATGTGTGCATCAGAGGTCGGCATACCACAAGACACTGCAACACAATTTTTACTGAGCGACCAGTGCGTTGATGATGTACAAGAATCATTACAGATGGCAGCAGAAAATGGCATTACTGCTGTGCCTACATTTATCTTTAATGATCAGTGGTCTGTACCAGGCGCACAAGATGTAGAAATGTTTGAACGGGTCATTCAACGCCTCAACGAGCGCACTGCTTCATGACTCTCGCCTACGACAGACTGGGCAACCAGGGCGCTACACAGACAATTGCGTTTCTACACGGATTTACGCAAACCCGACGTTCAATGCATGGGCTCATTGGAGAGATGAGTGCTTTGTCAACCCTATTTTCGGCAATGACCGTTGATGCACCACTCCATGGTGAATCGCAACAAGTCGCAACAGATGTACCTGGTGCTGCCGATGCATTAGTTGACACATGCGGTCAAGCGATCTATCTGGGCTACAGCATGGGCGCCCGAATTTGTCTTCATGCCGCACTTCAGCACCCAACTGATGTTCAAGCTCTCGTGCTCATAAGTGGTACGGCTGGCATTATTGACCCTGCACAACGGCAGCACCGACAAGAAGCAGACATCGAACTCGCCGCCCATGTTGAGCGAGTTGGTACACAACAGTTCATTACGCAATGGCTAGCGAAGCCGATGTTTGCATTGCTCCCCGACAATCCCCACGACATCGCACAGCGCTGTACAAACTCTGCGACATCTCTTGCAACAAGTTTGCGCATGTGCGGTACCGGCACACAACAAAGTTTGTGGGAATCATTGCCATCGCTCTCCATGCCAGTACTACTAATCGCCGGCGCACATGATGAGGCGTTTTGTCAACATGCACGCCGCATACACGAACTGATTGGTTCAAATTCCACCATTCACATCGTTCAAGATGCCGGTCATAGCGTTCATCTTGAGCAGACTCAAGCAACAGCACAGATCATTACAGACTGGCTCGCAACTATTTAAATCAATAACCCCAATGACAACAACAAACCGGTTGCCATTTGAGTTTTTCCAGTAATTCCCAATACGGCAATAAGTTCTCGTCCGCTCGCACCACCTCGCACTGTACGGATTGCAGGTGCAGCAACCATGATCCCCAACAGGCCAACGATTGCTCCGCGTCGAGACAGTGCGCACAGCACAATCGCTGCACCACACGCCACAAACAACAAGATGTATACAGACCGTGTTTTTTTATCACCTAGTCGCACGGCCAGAGTCACTTTGCCTACTTTGGTATCACCAGGTATGTCACGCAAGTTGTTAATAACAAGTAGCGCTACTGCCAAACAACCAACTGCAACAGATGCGTAAACGCACAAGAGTGTGATGTGTTGCGTGACAGCAAACATAGTTCCGCACGTAGCGACTAATCCGAAAAATACAAAGACAAACAACTCACCAAGTCCCATGTAACCATAAGGTTTTGGTCCTCCTGTGTACAGCCATCCTGCACCGATACATGCCGCGCCGACAACAACCAACCACAATGAAGTCGATAGCGCAATGAGTAATCCAGCCAATGCCGCTACACCGAAAGCCATGAATGCAGCACGTTTCACAACTTCCGGCGCCACAAGACCTGAACCAACTAACCGCAATGGTCCGACTCGCTCTTCATCAGT
>DFDK01000055.1:8453-8852 GCA_002367695.1 Acidimicrobium sp. UBA3029
GGCATGATCGCAGCAGGAAGCGTGCGTATTCGGGCTCCAAGAATCCACATCTGTACACCATTTGGTTGCGAATTTGTCATTGCACCAGTGTTCCATGCTTGTCACTGCCAACGGATGACCCCTTAGCCGACCGACCTATCCTGTTGTAATGGCTCGCCTCATCGCCCTCGACATGCCTGCCAGCAAAACGTTTGTCAATCTGGTGCAACGTGCGTGGTCCAATGGAGACGCCGTTTTACCCATTGATCAGCGGCTTCCGTTGGGCGGCAAAAAGGCGATTCTGGATGCAATGGCTCCTTCAGAAATCATTGATTCCAGTTTCACTTCTTCATCCTTGACAAACGGTCACCCGGTGCAAGACGGTGACGCTCTCGTTATCGCATCGAGCGGCTCAACAGG
>DFDK01000055.1:9148-18771 GCA_002367695.1 Acidimicrobium sp. UBA3029
TCACGACTACAACTGACCTCAGATGATCACTGGCTTGTCTGTATTCCTGTTTCCCACGTTGGTGGCTTTTCGGTCATCGCCCGTGCTTTACACACTGGTGCCGCGCTCACACTTCATCCAACCTTTGATGCAGTTGCAGTGCAAGAAGCATCACAAAATGGAGCCACGCATACTTCGCTAGTTGCAACCGCACTTTCACGCATCGACCCATCTCTGTTTAGAGCTATTTTGCTCGGGGGAAGTAGCGCACCTGCCAATTTACCGAGCAATGTGATTACTACATATGGAATGACCGAAACCGGAGGTGGCGTTGTTTACAACGGGCAGCCCCTTGACAATGTCGAAATCAAGATCGTTGACGACGAAATTTTCCTTCGATGCCCAATGCTGATGCGCACATATCGCGATGATCAAACCATCTCAAGAGAAGACGGCTGGTACGCAACGGGCGACTTAGGTGAGATTGATGACAACGGCAAGCTTTCTGTTTACGGAAGAAAAACAGACTTGATCATTACTGGAGGCGAGAATGTTTGGCCTTCGGTAGTGGAGGATTCACTCAATTCTCATCCGATCGTCAATCAAGTTGTTGTGCGCGGCATGCCAGACGCAGTATGGGGTCAACGAGTTGTTGCATATGTTGTGCTCAATGATTCGAATCAGACATCAGAAGTGAAGTTGTTGTCCGACATACGCGAACATGTCAAACAAACCCTTCCTGCTTTTTGCGCTCCGCAACAGATAGTTGTTCTTTCCGAGATTCCACGAACGAGTCTCGGAAAAGTCGACATCCAAGCATTGCCCACTCCATAATGTCTCGCCCGCCAGATCGTTTACCGTCCAACTACTGGCGTCAATTTGTTGCCACTTCAATCTCAAATGTTGGTGACGGAATGGCACACGCTGCTGCACCACTCCTGGCTCTTTCGCTGACAAACGATGCCCGACTCATCGCTGGCGTTTCATTTGCAGCGTTCCTGCCATGGCTGGTGCTCACACTCCCTGCAGGCGTTTACATCGATCGATTCAATCGCAAACATTTAATGATCACAGTCAACGTGATCCGCGCTGTGCTCTATTCGGTTATTGGCTTCAGCGCCTGGCAGGGGTCACTGACTATGTGGTCATTGATGTTGATTCTGCTCGGCGTCGGTTGTTGCGAAGTTATTTTTGACATGTCCGCTCAGGCATTTCTTCCCGCAATTGTTCCTCCCGAATTGCTCGAAAAAGCCAATGGACGCCTGTACACAGCAGAAGTTGTATCAAATAACTTCATCGGACTCCCACTTGGCGCTTTGACTTTCGTTGCAGCGGTAGGCATTCCATTCGGAGCCAATGCTGCATCATTCGCACTTTCCGCCATGTTGGTCTCATCGATCCACGTTCCATCGGTCGTAACGACTCAAACTCAAAGCCAAATAGTTTCACAAACGTTTCGAAAGGACCTCGCTGAAGGATTTTCGTGGTTGTGGTCCAACAAACTTCTTCGCACATTGGCCATCATGCTTGGCATCACCAATATGGCAACAATGTTTGGCGATGCAATTTTTGTTAAGTATGCCGCCGACGAACTCGGCGTCACTGGTACTGGTTACGGATTCTTACTTTCGCTGATGGCAATCGGATCGATAATCGGTGGATTCATCGGAGACCGAATCTCCAAACGCTTCGGAGTACCGGTTTCCATCGTTGCATCATTTGGCGTTTTCAGCACTGTAGGCCTTGTCTATTATTTTTTGCCACACATTTGGTCTGTCGCAATCGCAGTTGGCGTCATGGGGCTTGCGAGTACAACTTGGAACATCGTCACTGTTTCACTTCGACAACGAATAATCCCGAGCGAATTGTTTGGCCGCGTCAATAGCGTTTACCGGCTCATCGGCACGGGTTCTATTTCGATCGGCGCGCTCATCGGTGGCCAAATCGCATATAGCCAGGGTTTGCGTGCACCGTATTTGGCTTCAGTCATCGTTGGATGCATTGCTCTCGCAATCGGTGGACCAATCTTGTACCGCTTAGCGAGCGACTACATTCCCCCAGAAGAGACCCCTGCGCCACCATCGATCAAATAAGTTTCACCGGTCATCCAACTAGCAAGATCTGACGCCAAAAATGTCGCAAGGTTTGCGATATCTTGAGGCACACCGAGCCTCTTAGTCGGCAAGCGCTTGGCGAGAGCATCGCCGTAGTTGTCGACAAGCATTTGCGCAAAATCTGTCTGAACAAGTCCAGGAGCAATACCCACTACTCGAGTGAGACCAAGTTCTCCAGCAAGTTGCTTTGTCAAGTGAATCAAAGCAGCTTTGGTCAGGTTGTACACACCGAGGTTTCCCTCTGCACGCAATCCGCCAACAGATGCAATGTTGATAATTACTCCGGGGTGATCAATCATCCACGCTTCCCAAACTGCCTGACACCAAAATAAAGGGCCGCGCAGGTTGACCTGAAATGTCTTGTCATATCGTGCAGGATCAATACCCAGTGTCGGGCCTGCATATGGGTTGGTTGCAGCATTATTGACAAAGATGTCAATCTTCCCAAATTCTTTGATGGTGGCCGCAACACATGCCTGCGCAGTTTCAATATCTCCTGCGTTGCCAGCGAAAATCGCCGTATCTCCACCAATTTCATCTGCCGCCGAGCGCAATGCGTCTTCCTTGCGCGACATCAACATAACTTTGGCGCCAGCCTCTACATATGACTTCGCGATCGCTTTGCCAATACCACGCGATGCACCGGTTACTAATGCGACTTTGTCTTCAAGCGAGATTTCCATGTCGGTGACAATAGCCGTCATTCAGTAATGGTGCTGACCCGAACTTTCTGTACCCGACGGCCGTCTAACTCTTCTGTTGAGAATTTCCAGCCTTGGTGCTCTACGGAGTCCCCAATTACAGGTACTCGGCCGAGCATTCCGAAGATAAAGCCGCCTATGGTGTCGTATTCGTTTTCAGGGATTTTCGTCGAAATCTCATTATTGAGCCGACCAATAGGCATTGATCCGTCGACGAGAAGGTCTCCGTTGGGGAGAACCCTGAGCGAATCATCTTCGTCGTCGTGCTCGTCCACAATTTCGCCAACCAGTTCTTCTAAGCAATCTTCCAGAGTCGCGAGCCCCGTGACGCTTCCATATTCGTCGGCGACAATCACCATGTGAAACTTTTTCGCTTGCATGCCACGCATCAATTCTGCAACCAGTTTTGTCTCCGGAACGACTTCAACCTCGCGCACTAAATCGCGCAAAATATCCATTCCTTTACCTGAGCGCTCTGCAATCACCAAGTCTTTTACGTACACAATGCCGACAACGTCATCAACCTCATCGTCATCTTTTCTAAACACCGGTAGACGACTGAAGCCCTCGGCAACAGCCTTGTCGAGTGCGGCTGTGACCGTCATGTCGTCATCAAGAAAAACCACGTCGTGACGCGGCCTCATGACTTCACGAACCATGGTGTCACCAAACTCGATCACCGATTCAATCAACTCGCGTTCTTCATGCTCAATCACGCTGTCCTGTGCGGCAGCTTCAACAATTCCCAAAAATTCCTGTTCGCCAATAAATGGTCCTTGCGCAAGACCTTTGCCCTTCACAATGACGTTCGTAAGTCGAATTAGCAAACCAGATGTCATCCGAAGAGGCCAGAAGCGCACAACAAAAGCAATCGGGCGGGCAGTAATCGTTGCCCCCTTAATAGGGTTGATCAAGGCGTACGTTTTTGGCACGGCCTCGGCAAGCACAAAGAACAAGACGACGTTCAGTGCAACACCAACTGCCACCCCACCAGGGCCAAACAAGTTGTTGGCAACAATGCCAGTCAGTGTCGCCTGGACAGTTTGAAACACGTTGATGAGAAGTAATAGTGGGTTGACCCACATGGCTGGCTCTGCAGCTAGACGCACAAGCGCCTTGCCGGATTTGGCACCTTTTTCCGCAAGAGCTGCGGCTCGCGGTTTAGTCATTTGTGACATGCTCATTTCGGCAAGCGATAAGAAGATCATTACAAACAACAGCACCACAATCACTAGCAACATCCAAAGGTCTAGCGTCGTCGGTGCCTTCGCAAGAATTGCACTCATTGCGTTACCTCGGGTACATGTCGAAAATTGGCAGGCGCAGCTGCTTGCCAATGAAAAGATTCGAGGTGCTTGCGTTCAAGCGCCTGCATTGCGATTGCTGCCTCAGCTGTGTCATGGTCGTTTCCCAGCACATGTAAAATTCCGTGCACTAACAATAATGCCATCTCGTCATCCTCAGTTCCCGCATGTGAAGGTGCCTGCTTCATCGCCACTGTCGGACACACAACCACATCCCCTAGGAGCAATGGTAGATCGGCAATATCAAACCCGTTTTTGCCAGGCCCTTTCGTCAGCGCACCGGGCCCTGGTGTGCGTGTAGCTTCAACTGCGTCAAGCGGAAAAGCTAGAACATCGGTTGCATAGTTATTGCCCATGTACTGAGCATTGAGTTGCTGCATGGTTCCCTCGTCAACAAACACAACTGTGAGCTCGGCGGCACCTCGTACACCTTCCGCTTCCAAAACATCCAAGGCCAATGTTTGCCATCTGCCCAAATCGACCGCTACTGCAACCTGTTCGTCTGCACAGAACACTTCAGGGGTTCCATCTCCGCCCGTGCGGCGCGGTCGCGACAAGCCTGGACGAGTCTCAGCCATCACGCTTTTTCCAACTTGTATCTGAATTGATGCGAGCATTTGTCACACTTTCGTATGCCGCAACTATGTCGGCCACAATTCTATGACGCACTACATCGGTTGCATCCAAATAGACAAAAGCCAGATCAGGGATATCCGTCAAAACCCGATCCAGCCCCAATAGTCCACTACGGCCGTCCGGCACATCGACCTGAGTCGTGTCGCCAGTGACAACAACTTTTGTTCCAAAACCAATTCGTGTTAGAAACATCTTCATTTGCTCTGGCGTCGTGTTCTGCGCTTCATCCAAAATCACAAAACTGTTATTAAGCGTGCGTCCGCGCATAAACGCCAATGGGGCAACTTCGACAACTTGACGTTCTAGAAATAGCTTTGCCTGCTCTGCGCCAACCATGTCATGCAATGCGTCATACAAAGGTCGCAAGTAAGGGTCGATCTTGGCCGCGAGATCTCCTGGCAAGAAACCTAAACGCTCGCCAGCCTCAACAGCAGGTCGAGTAAGAATTATTCGTTGAACACGTTTGGTCTGTAGTGCCTCAACGGCCATCGCAACTGCGAGCCAACTCTTACCAGTACCAGCGGGCCCTATACCGAATGTCACGACATTGTCGCGAATGGCCTCAACATATCTGCGCTGTCCTGCTGTTTTCGCTCGAATAACTCGACCACCACTAGTGCGCAAAATCTCCTCGGTCAAGATCCGACTCGGGCTCTGATTAGCCCTCACCATCACGATCGAACGAATGACAACTGATCGGTCGAGGTTCTCGCCGCGCTGCAGAAGCTCAGTGAGTTCTTCGAACAATTTGCTCACCAACGTCGCGTCAGCACCGCTGATCGTTATTTCGTTGCCACGCACATGTATTGCACAGCTCGGAAACTCGTCTTCGATATAACGTAAGTGCTCATCGCGTTCGCCAAGCAGACCCGACATTAAGTGCGCGCCAGAAACAACGAACGAAACGGTAGGAACAGACAGGTTGGATACGCTCATCGAAGGTTCATGCAGAGCAGCTGCAAATCAGATTCATGACCCTTTAAATGTAGCGCAATAACCGAATTATCGTTTCTGCTGCACCGCCATTGCCTGGATCTCTTCGTGATCATCAAGACCCGATATTTCGGGGCTGTGGGCAGACTGAAAATCGAGCGCATAGTAGCGCTGCACCGTAAGGGGCAATAAATGAGCTTCTCCAACCATTCGCGCCATCCGTCGCATTAGCTCCGCCGCTCCGCCCGCTGCATGCGGCTGATTATCTTCCGGCATGTCGAAAACTAGCAGCGCGCCCTCTCGCGCTTCCACAGCCATTGCCTGACGCGCCATAAATATGCTCGCACCGCGCACCACATAACTCGGATCGACTACGGCCCACACCACATAGTGCACGAGCCCTGACTTAAACTTCTCTGGAAAATTGCGTTTGAAGTATTGCTCGCTGAGCCATCGTGTTCGTTTCACGTCGGTAGCAACAAGCGTCATGGCTACCGGCATTGAGTCGTCCCATACAACCCAAGCACGATTAGTTGGATCAGTCAATTGATCATTGAACTCCAAGCGATCAAGCATCTCGTGGGTCACTGAGTCTTCAGCGGTCCGAAGGTACGCGCGCGAATACAGCGTCCACAGTTGATCCTTTAACGTTGGGTCAGTCACTGGCGAGTGACGAGTCACAAACATTCGGGCGGGTCCTTTACAACATATGTGATAGGGGGCGTCGCAAAGCGACAACCCAACTACTCCGCCTAGAACAAGAATAGCCCATCCATACAGTCAAAATCGGGATGTAGTACCGTTTTACCAGTGAAAGACGCGCCAATTGCACGAATTTCATTGGGCTTAATTGGTATCGGACTTGTCCTAGCCGTGACCAACTCGCTGGTCAATTCTGTCGCCCTGAGTAACAAGATTTACTTCATTGCAACTGTGCAGCTCGCAATTGCTCTCCTGTTTGCAGTTCGCCTCAATAAACCAGATCGTGCCGTCTGGCCAGTCTTACTCTTAATCGTTCTATGTTCGTCTGTCGCGCAAATATTTGACGGAACATTCACCGCTCAACCAAGTCTGCAGGCAATTCCTGAATCATTATTTCTTGTAGTGCAGCTATTACTTGCAAGTGGATTGCTATTCATAGTGAGCAGACGTTTAGGCAGCGACCCGCTTTCGGTATTAGTTGACGGACTTATCGTTGCACTTGGTGCATGGTTCTTCATCTGGAAAGTATTATTGCAGCCAACAATCGGTACGCAGAGCATCACACCATTGATTTCCGTAATCCAGGGCTCAACACTTGGCATCAGTGCAATTGTCTTGTTCACACTCGCGACACTGCTCTTTGGGGATTCAACGCGGAACGCATCGGTCTGGCTCGTGACAGGAGCAATCTCTTTAACATTGTTTGGCGATTTCTTGTATGCAGCAAATGACGCTGGCCGTATCGACATCACCTCTACGTATTCATCCACTGCTTACATTTTTGGTTTATTCCTCGCCTCCGCTGCATTCATTCATCCATCTATCTCTTTGCTCACCGAACGCGGGCCAATCTTGACTCAGCGGCCACTCATGGGGAGACTGATCGTTACTACGGCCGCACTTATCTTGCCCGTTGTTGTACTTGCGCTCACTAATCCCGTCGACTCAGTAGATCGTGTTGTGCAAACAATCTCTATTTTTGTGCTTACTGCAGCAGTGACTTCACGCATCATTCATTCCGTACGCGCAAATGCCGCCACACAGCACCAACTCATCGAATCAGCGCAAACCGACGCGCTTACAGGGTTACCGAACCGCAGTCTGATGCTTGCCCTTGTCAACAACTCGTTGATCACAGCAATGACAGAAGGACGTAAGCCGACAGTACTTTTCATTGACGTTGACAGATTCAAAAACATTAATGACTCGCTGGGTCACCAAGCCGGTGATGCAGTTCTCATTGCGGTGGCACAACGGTTGCGCAATGCCCTCCCCCATCGGTGTGCAGTCGCTCGTATTTCCGGTGATGAATTCGTCGTACTTGATCCAGATACCCAAGATTCAAGTGATGCCATGCAACTTGCCAACAGAGTGCTCGAAAGTTTCTACGAGCCTCTCAATCTTCGTCAGGGAGATGTTTTTGTTTCTGCATCTATCG
Organism: Acidimicrobium sp. UBA3029; assembly: GCA_002367695.1. Classification (GTDB taxonomy): domain Bacteria; phylum Actinomycetota; class Acidimicrobiia; order Acidimicrobiales; family Ilumatobacteraceae; genus UBA3006. The sequence goes on from DFDK01000055.1 coordinate 16,956, forward strand.
GTGTTTCATCTTTTGATCCCTCCATTACATCAACGGCAGACGATCTTTTGCGACACGCCGACACTGCCATGTACCGTGCCAAAGACGCTGGACGTAATTGCGTAGCCGTTTTTGATGAGTCAATGCTCGAGCGAGTCACACAGAGACTCGCGATAGAAACCGCTTTGTATCGGGCATTGGAACGCCGCGAATTGCGTCTTGTGCATCAACCAATAGTCGACATCGACATGGGTGATGTTGTCGGATTCGAAGCCCTTATGCGCTGGCAACGAGATGACGGCACGATGCTTTCACCTGCCGAGTTCATTCCAATCGCTGAAGAAACCGGCACGATCGTGCCACTTGGCGCTTGGGCGCTTCTCGAAGCACTCACAACTCTACGCGGGTGGATCACCCAGGGCATTTGTCGCAGTGATGCCACCATGTCGGTCAATGTTTCTCCGCGACAATTACATGACCCAAACTTTGTTGCTGTCGTTAACGAAGCATTGCTACGTGCTCACGTACCGCCAGAACAACTTTGGCTTGAAGTGACAGAGAGCGTCATGATCGCTCAGCCTGAACAGGCCCTCGATGCACTCAATGCACTGTGTGCCCTAGGTGTTCGTATTGCCATCGACGACTTTGGCACCGGCTATTCAAGCCTTTCACTTTTGCAGAAGTTTCCAATTCAACGTCTCAAGATCGATAAGTCGTTTGTGAACGGTGTTGCGCAAGATGAAAGTGCTCGCTCCCTCGTGCGCACGATTATCGCAATGGGTGACTCGCTCGGTCTAGACATGGTTGCAGAGGGCATCGAGAGCGTCGAGCAATTGCAAATACTCGCCGAGATGAAGTGTGCAAAGGCGCAGGGCTTTCTTATTAGCCACCCAGTGCCGCCAGAGTCGATGGGCTCCACAATTGCATCACTCAATTCGTTCGGCGCGTGGAACAAGTTGCGCGGAAAAAAATCCTAAACCTTATTTTTTGGGCATCCTCGGAATAAACGAGCTTGTTCGTCGCTGATATTCCTCGTATCCGGGTCGGCGCTTATTGATTGACTTCTCAAGAATCGGAACACCCGAATATTTCAATAACAAGATATTCATTACTAACGCGCCAATTATCCCGAACAAACCAACACATGATTCGGCTGCGATGAGAGCTATTCCCCACCAAACGCACGCATCACCAAAATAGTTTGGGTGTCGTGTGAATTTCCACAGTCCTTTGTCCATCACTTTTCCGGCATTGGCACTGTTTGCCTTGAAACGAGCCAATTGAATATCGCCAACTGATTCGAAAAGAAAACCAGTAGCCCAGACCACGATGCCAATAACTCCGACAACACCGATATTCGCATTGTTGGTCATCTGTCCCAGCTGAACCGGCAGCGAAACAACCCACATCAGCGCGCCTTGCAAACCAAACACAATGAACAAACTCTTCAGGGCAAACTTTGAGCCATAGTGCTTCCTCATCGCCTGATAGCGAAAATCTTCGCCCTTGCCATGATTACGCCACCACAAATATCCGCCAAGACGAACACCCCATAACGTTGTGAGTACTGCAAGCACGGTTCCTCGTTGAGAGTCAGCGTCCGATATTTTCCACGCTGCCCATCCGACCATTACAAACCCCAGACCCCAAAAAATATCAACTATCGAGGCGTCCTTCTTAATAAGGCTCACGATCCACAGAGACACCATCATCGCGACGATATAAAGAGCGGTCAAACCAAGTACTTGCAAAGAAGAGTTCATACAGACAAATGCTAGTTATTCGTTGGCACGTCTGCTGTATGGAAATAGACACACCACAGCCATTGTTGACAAAA
>DFDK01000055.1:19036-24120 GCA_002367695.1 Acidimicrobium sp. UBA3029
AACATTTCCATCGCGTTGTCTCCGTTGATGCCGACGGTGTAGCGACGCAATGCGCCCAACCCTGCCCAAATCATGACAATTCCCCAAACACAAACAGTTGTCATTTCCCACTCACGTTTCCAAGAAAACGAACTGGCAGCGATGATCGGCAGTCCTACGAGTAGCGGCACGATGTGCCGGCCCTGCGCCCCGAAAGAGCGCAACATCGAATAGTAGTTGACGTCCAAAATAATCACTACGACAATTGTCAACATGCAAAGAGCGATCATTGCAATTCTTACACCAGCCGAACCGACGACAATGCCTTTGGCGATAATAACGAAGTAGAGAGCACAGGCAACAAACAAAGCGACTCTTGGCATTGGCGCATCTAGCCAGCCAAAATTGCCAACTGCCTGATCGAGCAATAACGGAATATGACGGACCGCTTCGTCAATCTGGCTACGCAACGAGATGCTTGGAATACCATCGGACAATAAGTTGTTTGTTTGATAACCATAAATCTTTAGGTACCACCATGCTGCGAATAGAGCAGCTGCCCCATGCACTGCCAACACACTCTTGAATTGCCGAGCAATCACCACCAGCGATCGTCGCTGCTTGGTTGCAACATAACTTAGAGCAACAATCAATACATAGATCACAGGACCTATCGCTCGAGTCAAAATAAGTAGCGTGCCAGAGATGCCAAATGCGAGTGCATCGAAACGAGTGTGCTCTTTGGTAATCACCATCGGCATGATCGTCCAGAGTGCAATTGCAGCACATACCTCGAGCGCACTCGGGTTCATGGTGGAAGCCAAAAACAATGTTCCCGGCGACATTGCAAGCAACACGCCAATACTGGAAGAGGCGCGTCTTCTCATCACTGCCACCGACAAAGCAAACAACAAAGTACAAGCCAAGCCCATCATCAAGCGAGCAGAGCGAACCGACAAATCTTGCGCACCAAATACTGTTCCAACACCCGAAATGAAATACGAAACAATCGGATATCTACCCATGTTCGTCCAAGCAGGGATATCAGTAACTTGGGTTTCTTCCAAACGTGAACCGCAGCCTGGGTGATCGGAGAACGGCGCAAAACACCACGGAATATTGTTTGCTGCCCCAAATTGTGGATCGATATCAACCAACGTTGTCCAGTACGACTTCAATGGCGCTGGCAACACGTTGTCACCCACCCACTCACCGCGTACGACTGCAGCAGAGCGCACAAAGTTCGAGGGTTCGTCAGGGCCAGAAAACAACGGCGTCATAAGCGACCACACTGCCACCAGCGCAAACATTGCAACCCCAAAGCTCATCTGGCGCCAATTCACGATCCAAGACTAGATTGACGGTGTCGTATGTGCACAACTTCCGAGCCTCGTCAGTGTGTGTTGGTTTTACCCACCTATAACGAGATTGAAAATATCGACCGATTTATCCGCGCAGTGCGTACAAGTACACCACATATTCATGTGTTGATCGTCGACGACAACAGCCCAGACGGCACTGGTGATGCCGCCGACAACTTGGCTCGCGAACTTGGCAACATGCACGTCATCCATCGCACTAATGAACGTGGTCTTGGTAGTGCGTACCGCACAGGATTCCGGCATGTGCTCTCCCGCCAATTTGCCCATGTCATCACCATGGACGCCGACTTCTCTCACGACCCAGCAATCATTCCCACTTTCCTTGAACTACTCGACAGCGGCTGCGATGTTGTAATTGGCTCGCGCTATTGCCCCGGTGGATCAATCATTAACTGGCCTTGGTATCGCACTGCACTTTCTAAGTGGGGCAACCTCTACACTCGCGCACTCCTGCGGGTATCCACCACCGACTGCACGACTGGCTATCGGGGTTACACGACGCAGGCTCTTGAAAAAGTCGAAATTGAAAATGTGCGCGGCGAAGGTTACGTGTTTCTTTCCACGATTATCACACGTGCCGAAGACGAGCAACTGCATATCGTTGAGACGCCCATTTGTTTTGCCAATCGTGAACTCGGAACATCAAAGATGTCTCTAAAAATCGCACTCGAATCAATGCTGCTCGTTACCAAATTGGGCATTAAGCACAGAGTCTTTAGACGAAGCAAGAGTTAAACGGCTACAAATACCACTCGGTCGAGTCGTTGTAGGGCTCGATTGTTCATCTCGACAGAAGTCTTAATTGACTTGGCGAGTGAAACCTTCCCAATAGGGCGCCCGGAGTTTGAATTTCTGCAATTTTCCAGTCGCAGTTCGCGCCAACTCTGATCGAAACTCAATACGTTTTGGGCATTTGTACCCTGCCAACTTGGTTTTCGAATAAATAATCAAGTCAGCTTCACTCAGGGTTGATTCAGGCTTCTTGACCACAAGTGCCATTACGAGTTCGCCCCATTTCTCATCGGGCACACCAATTACAGCAACTTCAGTGACATCAGGATGCGAAAAAATTGCGCCTTCAACTTCAATCGAACTCACATTTTCTCCACCCGAAATAATCACATCTTTCTTACGGTCGGCAATTGTCAAGACATGTGACTCACCAATCGAGCCACCATCACCAGTGCGAAACCAGCCATCAACGATCGCCTTCGCGGTTTCTTCTGGTTGTGCCCAGTAACCCTCCATCACCACATTGCTACGCGCGAGCACCTCGCCTGTCTCATCTATCTTCGTTTCGACCCCCAAAGCCGGCACTCCTGCTGCACTCAGCACAACCGACCTTTCTGCAGCCGACAACGCATCAGTTTCGGGCGAAGGACTATTTACCGTGAGTAATGGGCTTGTCTCGGTGAGCCCGTATAACTGATTAAACGTCCAACCCAATTCGGTTTCAATGCGTTCGATAGTTCGAGCTGGTGGTGGAGCACCGGCAACAACGATGCGCGTCGCGTCACGTCCCGGAATCGCGCCCTTCCACGAAGATGCTGCATCCAATATTGCATTGGCAACTGCAGGTGCTCCACACATAAGTGTGACTTCGTGCTCATCTACCCGCTTCAAAATCTCTCCGCCATCAACTTTGCGCAACACAATATGTTTTCCACCCATTGCAGTTATTGCATACACCATGCCCCAACCATTGCAATGAAATTGCGGCAGTGTGTGCAAGTACGTCTCTCGGTCGTCTACACCCATGTGCCAACCAAACGTTGCAGCGTTGAGCCACAGGCTTCGGTGTGTCAATTGAACACCTTTTGGTCGAGCCGTCGTACCACTTGTGTAGTTGATTGTTGCAGTGAAATCTTCATTTGGAGTCCACGACTTCGGTTCGGTATCAAATTTGTAAAGAACCTTGTCAGACTCTGCCCCAATCACAAAGCGATGCTTCGCCGTTACACCTGCAAGCGCTTCATCGAGCTCTGGGTCGACGAGTAATACTTCGGCGCCACAATGCTCAACAATGTATGCAACTTCGTCTGCAACAAGCCGAAAATTGATTGGTGCCAATACGCGACCATAGGCACTCACTCCAAAAAAACTTGTCAGCAGCCGAGCACTGTTGTGACTCACAATTGCCACTCGAGCACCCTGCGCAATACCAAGAGCGTCCAGGCCAGCAGCTTGTGCACGCGCAAGCACAGCCATCTCTGCATATGTCTTAGTTCCCCACGACTCTGCAGGCTGATCAGGCTCGTCTACAAACGCCACACGGTGCCCATACACCTGTTCGGCCCTACGCAGATGGTCAACAACAGTCAATGGAACTTTCACTTAGTACCCCCACAGCGATCACTACTCAAGTGGCAATATTAACCGACCTACTCCTGATCCGCCGAAAGCACAATTGACATAACATACAGCGAGTTCTTCAACATAGGGGCCCGACCATGACAGACGACAACGAGTCATCCATCAATCTCGAGGATGCCTACGCGCTTGAAACACCACAAGACAACAAAGCCTTGTACCGCAACTGGGCTTCAACGTATGACGCAGACTTCGCTCAGCGCAATAAATATGTCTACCCAAAAAGTATCGCCACAATATGCGCAAGGCTTGTAGACACAATTTCTCCATTAAATATTCTCGATATTGGTTGTGGCACCGGCATTGTTGGCACCTGCCTGAGCGAATTACTGACCGCAGGCATCATTGACGGTGTAGATATCTCCCCCGAAATGCTTAATGTTGCATCAACCAAATTGCGTATTGATGCCAAGCCTGTTTACCACCAACTTTTTGAAGCCGACCTCACAGAACCAATTTCATTTGCCAATGCCAAATATGACGTGGCAATTTCTGCTGGCACGTTTACCCACGGTCATTTGGGGCCAGATGCGCTGATCAATGCATTGAGCGTGGTTCGACCAGGTGGTCGCATGGTGGTTGGCATCAACAAAGAACACTTCAGCGCAAACGGCTTTCAGGCTGCATTGCAAAAAGCAAACGAGAGCCAACAAATTAGTACGCCAACGTTTTCCGAAGTGCAGATTTATGATCAAGGTAGTCCCCATTATGGAGACTTAGCACTCGTTACTTCGTTTCTCGTCCTGTCCCCAGCTTGAAGCCCGGGCTTCCTGCCGCGCTCCATTCGCCAACGAATTCCATAAACTTTTCGCCGAACGGGTCAACACCACGAAGAGGCATGTTGCCACGCCTAATTGTCCAATCATGAGGCGCAAGTTGCTCGGCATAGTCCATGTGCTGTAGCGCACCAGTCTCATCGCCTTGCAGTCGCAATGCCACTGCAATTCGTCGATGTAAGCGCGCTTGTTGCACATCGTTAGTTGGCAGCACCTGAAAGGATCGAACCGCATCGGCATCCATGGTCAACTCATCGTTACGCACCCATCTACGCAGCAAATCATGATGCACCGCAGAGTCAACGCCACTAAACGATCTCCACATATCGCTGGCAGGAGTGCTGTCTGCTGGTCGAACAATCTTGTTGTTCTCGTCTATCCATAGTGCAGCAGGCACGTTGACGATTCCGTACAGGTCGGCAACGATATGCATCGTGTCGATCAACACTGGGTACGACAACGGCTCCTTTGTAGCCCACTCCTTCACCGCTTGTGCATCTGCATCAAGTGCAACGGCAATGATTGTAAAACCAGTATCTGCTAATTCAGTTGCGAGTTGCTGCCAGACCGGCAGCTC
>DFDK01000078.1:0-153 GCA_002367695.1 Acidimicrobium sp. UBA3029
CGTTTGCTGATTGCAACCTGCACGGCTTCTGGGTCGCGCGCAGTGCAGCCACCCATTTCGGTAACAGGAACTGTGGTGTTCATGATGTTGGCTGCAATTGCGAGAAACGCCTGGGCGGCTGGACCCTGCGATGTCAACACAATTGGCTCACCG
>DFDK01000078.1:419-2818 GCA_002367695.1 Acidimicrobium sp. UBA3029
GCACCGATTTCGTCGGCAAGTGTTTGGCCACCACCTGCACCAAAGAGCGGGTATGACTCGCCGTGCTCACACGTAAACGCACTCATGTTTTCGATCACGCCGGCTACGCGCAAGAAACTACGTCTCGCCATGTCGGCAGCACGAATTGCAACTTTTTGTGCAGACACCGATGGAGTGGTGACGATGATGAGATCAGTGCGAGGCAACATGCGCGCAAGACCCATTTGCACATCACCAGTACCCGGCGGCATGTCGATGAGCAGGTAATCAAGTTCGCCCCAGTGCACATCGTTAAGAAACTGTTCGACAGCCTTAGTGAGCATCAAGCCACGCCACATCAGTGCTGTGCTTTCGTCTTCAACAAGCATGCCCGTCGAAACGACTTTGAGTAATCCTTTTCCGACCACGCGCTCGTTTGGAATCATGCGTGGCTTTTCGATGCCGTCGATACGACGAGCTTCGAGACGATCAGAGATGCCGAGCATGCGCGGAATTGAAAAACCCCAAATGTCTGCATCCAACACTCCGACCGTGTGCCCAACACTTGCAAGTGCTGCTGCCAAGTTGACAGTGACCGAACTTTTGCCGACACCGCCCTTGCCACTTGCAATTGCCAAGATACGTGTGTTGAGAGGAATCTGTGTGTCGGGTGCTTGCTCGCGAGCATTCCAACGAGCGCGAGTCATGACTGCTGTGCGCTCTTCGGCAGTCATCTCGCCCCAGTCGATGGTTACTTTTGTTACACCGGGGTGCGACTCAAGTCGTGACTCGATGTCTTTTTTAATCTGCACTCGAAGTGGGCAACCCTTGATGGTGAGTTTCATTGCAATGGCTACGACGCCATCGGCAGAAATTGAATCGACTGCTGCCATGCCCAAGTCGACGATGTTGTCACCCAACTCTGGGTCCATAACCGCTTTCAGGCGCAAGGTGACTTCTGCAACGCTCGGAGGTGTTGCCCCCACGGTCTGTGGCTTGTTGCCAGTCATGGCTTAAATCTACCGTCAGGTCTAGAGCGATACCCGAGCTGTGACAGACAAGGCGATGAACGGTAGTGTGAACTCATCAGTTTGATTAAGTCGCGAAACACAATAGAGAGAGGCTCCCATGATCACGGTCACCGAATCAGCCGCAAACAAGGTTAAGCAATTACTCGAAGCAGAAGGCGCAACCGATCTTGCACTTCGCGTCGCAGTTCGTCCCGGAGGTTGCTCAGGTTTTTCGTATGAGATGTTTTTCGACGGCGATGTCGCGGCTGACGATGAGACAGTTACGTTTGGCGAGATTCGCGTGATTGTCGATCCAGCATCGTCACAACTTTTGGTTGGTGCAAGTCTCGACTACCAAGATGGTTTGCAAGATGCTGGTTTCAAGATCAACAACCCGAACGCAACTCGTTCATGTGGTTGTGGCAATAGCTTTTCCTGAATTTGGTTGCTATAAACCGAGTGTTGCAATTGCAGCATTGATTTCATCTGCATCAAACACCGCATCAAGTCGCTCAATAATCTTGCCCGTTGCGTCGGTGATATAAATCGCTGGCTCATAATTCATCTTGAGTGCGATCACCGCCGGTGCAACAGTGGCCGCTTTATCATCGGTGTAAATCTCGGTGTGCAAAAATATCATCGCATCACCGATTGATTTTTTTACATTGATGAGCGACTCCAGCGCAGGAGAACATGTGCCTGTGCTGCAGTGTGCTGGTGTGCCAACCAAATATGCAATTGGTTTGTTTAGCGCGAGTGCTTCGTTGAGAGTGATGTTGTGAAACTCGCATGACTCGGGTGTACGAGTGCACACTGGTTCGACACCACGGTGATTGTCAAACGTGGGTGTGTCAAAACCAGGAAGCTGAGAACCAACGAGTGGAATCAACACTTCTGTCGCATTGAGCACTTGTACGGCTGCACCTGCTTCAGGGCCATCATTTACGAGCAACGTGTAAATACCCGGCTTGTCGATGTTGACACGAAATGGCCAGTAGGGAATCGTGAGTCCGGTGTCGTGTCGGTCGGCCAATAAAGACTCGGCAACAACTTCTTGTGTATCTGCATTGATGAGTTGTGCCGAGAGTGTGTTTGGCAACTCAACTCCGCTGTCTGTAGTCAGCAACCCTGCTTGGTTGGCAAGTGAGATGGGAAGGCGAACGCTTCCAGGCACGAGCACTTGTGGGAAACGTTGCACCAACTGGAGGTCGCCGAGTGCCGTAGCTGACTCAGATGTAGACAAAGTTGACTCGCCCGAACAACCGACAAGCAATGAGCTAAATCCAATAGTGCTCGTTGCGCCAATGGCACCCAGTGATCCTGTAATAAATGTGCGTCTTGAAATCATGACTCAATAGTACGATTGAGTCATGGCCACAAACAAGAAAAAGACCGCAAAGAAGACAGCAA
>DFDK01000078.1:3163-3285 GCA_002367695.1 Acidimicrobium sp. UBA3029
GTCAAGGGCGGAGTTGCCGCTCAAACTGCACAAGCAATTGTCAACCTCAAGTCGCAACTTGCAAGTGCTGGCGTGACGATCAACGACGTCAAAAAGACGCTGTGCTTCTTGACCGACATGGA
>DFDK01000009.1 GCA_002367695.1 Acidimicrobium sp. UBA3029
AACCCAAGTTGGGAATCATTCTCAATAGTGATACATTCACATTATGAGAATCATTCCCAAAATACTTATTGGAATTTGTCCAGCCCTGTTTGCTCTTTCCGCATGCTCTTCCAGCGATTCCACTACTGAGGCAGACTCCGAACGGCCGACCGTTGTTGTCGCCTACTCCGTGCTTGGCAGCATCGTGGAACAACTTGTTGGCGACGCCGCAACAGTGACCACTCTCATTCCAGACGGCCAGGACCCTCACGAATTTGAGCCATCGGCAAAAGACATCGAGTCGTTAAACAACTCGAACATTGTTGTATCGAACGGTCTCGACTTTGAAGAAGGTTTGGAGGAGACACTCGAAAATGCAAAGACTGCTGGAGTCAGCGTCTTTATGGCAGGTGACCACATCACCGTTCGCGAACTCAGCGACGAGGGACATGATCACGCCGACGAAGCAACTACGGACACGACTGTGGTCAAGGAAGAGGAACACGATCACGGAGCATTTGACCCGCACCTGTGGCTTTCGCCTGCAGCGATGCTTGAAATGTTGCCAGAGCTTTCCAAAGCAGTTGGTGCCGCAATTGGTGCAGACCTCTCGGTACAGCTCGAGACACTTGTTGCCGAACTGAAAACGTTAGACGCCGAGATACAAGAAATAATTGGTGGTATCAAATGCGAGCTGGTGAGTGGGCATGATGAAATGGGTTACTTCGCCGATCGTTACGGTTGCGAAGTGATTGGCGCAATCATCCCATCGCTTTCAACCACATCAGAAGCCAGTGCTGGCGAACTTGCCGACTTGAAAGCTGAAGTAGAAATACACGGCGTACCTGCAATCTTCACTGGTCTTGGAACATCGCCCGCTGTTGCCCAACAACTTGCAACCGAACTGGGTGTAAAAGCAGTAACGCTGTCAACACATTTCCTGGACGGTGCGGCGAATTACCAAGAGTTCATGTTGCGGATGACAAAGCAAATCGCAGAAGCACTCGGCTGAGATCTGGCATTCGCGTATCCTCAATGTGTGGATTGGTTTGACAACAACGTGTTCATTGAACCATTTCTGAACAATGAGTTTCTGCGCTACGCACTAGCCGCGGGAATACTCGTGGCGATTACGTGTGCTGTTGCTGGAACTTTCGTGGTCCTGCGCGGTCTTGCATTTGTTGGTGACGCGCTCGCGCACGGCGTGCTTCCCGGAATTGCAACAGCGCTGCTGTTAGGCGTGTCCGGCATCGCTGGCGCTGCAGTAGGTGCAGTGGCGATGATGGGTGGAGTGAGCCTGGTAACTCGCCGCTTTCGACTTTCAGGCGACACCGCAATTGGTTTGCTCTTCGTCGGCATGCTCGCACTTGGCGTCATCATCACCTCGCGAAGCGATGCGTTCGTTGGCGATCTCACACGGATTTTGTTTGGCGAATTGCTTGGTGTCAGCCGATCTGATTTGTTGTTTCAATTGTGCGCACTCGCCTTGGTTGGCTTAATTGCTTTCGTCGGCCGTCGCCCATTTCTATTGCTTTCTGTAGACGAGGGTCTTGCCCGCACCTCGGGTTTCTCCATTCGCCTCTTTCACAATGCAATGCTGACCATGGTTGCCATCACTGTCGTTGCCAGTTTTCAAACGGTAGGAACACTGTTGGTGCTGGGCATGCTGATTGCACCCGCTGCAACTGGTGCGCTCTTCGCGCGACGAATCTCCAGCATGATGACTATTGCCGCCATTGTCGGAACTCTTTCTACATATATAGGACTACTGCTCAGCTATCACTTCGATGTAGCAGCAGGCGCAACCATCGTGTTTACGGCCGTCATGTTCTTTGCTCTGACCGCACTGTTTACCGAAATACGGAAGGCACTCAGTAAACCGAACGACAGCGAACACGAACATCCACACGCTCATGGACACGTACACATCTAATGAGCACATCAACTACTGCTGCGCACTCTCCGATTAGCGCCGATCACCTCTGCGTTGGTTATGGCAAACGCCCCGTAGTCGAAGGAGTAACTCTCGACATGCAGCCGGGCGAACTCTTGGTGCTCATTGGCACAAACGGTTCAGGCAAATCAACATTGCTCAAGACTCTTGCAGGACTCATTAAGCCAGTGCATGGTGACTTACATCTGCTCGGCGAACACGCTGGGCAATTACCGAAGCGCGTTGCTTATCTTCCACAACATCCAGTGTCATCACACACACTTCCGTTATGTGTGCGCGACATGGTGGCCATGGGTCGCTATGCACATCTCGGATTAGTAAAGCACGCAAGCCCCCGTGATCGAGAAATTGTTGAAGAGTCGATGGTGCGCGTAGGCATTGATGCTCAGGCTGCTCTGCCTATTCGCGATCTGTCTGGAGGTCAACAACAACGCACCCACTTGGCACAAGTGCTTGCCCGCCAAGCAGAAGTGCTTTTGCTTGACGAACCAACTGCTGGTCTTGACCTCAATGGTCGAAAACTCGTGGCAGATCTTGTTTCAGCCGAGCGCGCACGCGGAGTCACTGTGGTGATGGCTACTCACGAACTCCTCGACGCCGAACATGCGACTTCGGTACTGCTGCTCGCCCAACGAGTTGTTTCTGTGGGCCCACCTGATGTGGCTTTGCGCGATGAATACCTACGCGAATGCTTTGGATTTACTCAGCCTCACTAACGCCCTCGAGCGCCAGCAATTGCTTTTTCATTTTGAGTCCTAAGGAATAACCACCGAGCGAACCATCGCTGGCTACAACCCGGTGACACGGCACGATGATGGGGATTGGATTCTTGCCATTGGCAGAGCCAACTGCGCGAAATGCTTTTGGATTTTTGATGTTTTTTGCTTGTTGACCATAAGAAATCGTCTTTCCAAACGGAATCCGGCACAGTGCACGCCACGCCTGCAGTTGGAACTCGGTGCCAACAAGATCGAGGGCCACATCAAACGTGGCACGTTTGCCTGCAAAATACTGCTCGAGTTGCTGTTTGGTTTCTATCAAAATCCCCTGAGCAGACGCATCTTTTGCGGTGACGACTCGCTTGGCATTATTGCGAACGTCAATCGCAACAAGACCTTTGCTCGATGCCACGAGCGTAAGTTTCCCAACAGGTGAGGACATAACAAGTGTGTTACGCACTGTTTGATTACTTGTCATGCAGATGAATCTAACCAATGAATCCAACCAATGAATCCCGTATGTAACGACAACCTGTCACACTGGAGAGATGACCACAACAATCATGATGGACATTGAAAGCCCAGCGTCAAAGCGCATTGCCCTTGTTGCTCACGACAACATGAAAGACGAAATGCTGGAATGGGTCGCACATCATCGCACCGAATTGTCCAACCACGTACTCGTGGGTACGGGCACCACTGGTCGGCTTGTGCAAGAACACACCGGACTCGAAGTCGAGAGACTGCGGTCTGGGCCACTTGGTGGCGACCAACAAATGGGCGCGCGCATCGCCGAGGGCAAAATTGACATCTTGATGTTTTTTTGGGACCCGCTAGAGCCTCAGCCGCACGACCCAGATATCAAAGCACTCTTACGTATCGCAGCAGTATGGAATATTCCTGTTGCGTGTAACCGTGCTAGCGCAGACTTTATTATTTCTTCGCCACTGATCTCTCAGGTGTATCAGCGGCGAGTGCCCGAATACTTGTAGTCAGCTTCTAATAAGCAGGCGGTGCCGGTGGTCCGTACACATTCATGTCCGGATCGCTGCGTTGCAGCGCAAAAATAAATCCAACAATCGGAATAATTGACCACCAACCAGCACGACCCGTGTCGTGCATGCGACGCCACCCAAAAGCAATTGACGGGACGATCATTGCAATTGAAAATAAAACCCCAATTGCCGAAAAAATTGCCGACGTTAAATTTGCAGCAATAACTACAAACAATTCCCAAAACCAATAAGCCGAGCGTGAAGATCTGCCATTGAAGTTTGCATAGTTTTGAAAACCAGACTTAATGGCTGTTTGAAAATTCACTCTTAGTTTCCAGCTGGCTTTGGCTCTTTTGGCAAGCCCAACACGCGCTCACCAACAATGTTGCGTTGGATCTGGCTTGTGCCACCCCAAATGGTTTCAGAGCGCGAGAAGAAGAATGTCGACATCATCGAGCTCACGGGGTACCCGTCACGACGCTTGTCGCGCAATGCACCTGGCCACGTGCCATCTGCAGGGCCCGCATTAATCAACATCGAGTTGGCGCCATTTATATCGAGTGCAAGCTCCATTGCGCGCTGGTGCATCTCACTCCAATACATCTTGTTGCTCGCGCCAAGTGCAAGCACACCCATGTCCTTTTTGTTTTCGAGTGTGGCGCTGAGCGAACGCAGGCCGTTATAACGCAATATCTGAATCTTGGTGTAGTACTGCATTAAGCGCTGGCGAATGGTGTCGTCATTGATCGCTCCATTTGCTTTAGCTGCAGCCGACATCAATCGAAATTCTTCTTCAAATCGGCGATAACC
>DFDK01000065.1:0-5582 GCA_002367695.1 Acidimicrobium sp. UBA3029
GATGCGCTCGTGGACCCGGCACCCGCTGCGCCCCCCTTATCAATCACCACTACTTTGCGGCCGGCCTTTGATAATTCGAGTGCGATGGATGCGCCCATGACGCCGCCACCAATAACAACTACATCGGTGTTGATCGTTACAGCCGACGTAGTTTGAGTCATACTTGCTGATCCAAGATTGCGTTTGCCCACTTGGCGGTGTCGGCAGTGGCATTAAATGTAAACGAGTGAATGCCTGAAACATTGAGTTCGTCGGCTTTGGCCGCGATGTCGTTGAGTAATTTTGTTGGGTCGTATCCACCAGGTGCAAACATCAAGGTGAGCGATGCTTTGTTTTTCTTGAGATAGCGCAGCGACTGACCAACACCAGTGCGCACACCTACCGACATCAGCCGCGTGCGATCGACAACACCTGGCAAACCGAGATTGATTGGTGTGGTGAAACCCTTTGCGCGCAGATCTTTGAGCCAAGCGAGAATCTTTGGAGCATCAAAACACATTTGTGTTGATGCAAGTCCCTTCACTCCGAAGCTCTTGAGCAATGCTTCTTTTTCAATGACCGAATTATGCAAGTCGGCATTGCTGATCGTGGCGTGACCGTCTGGGTAAGCACCAAAACCAATTGTTTCAACGCCAGGGTTGGCACTCAAGAAATCTTTGATGAATGGCAAAGCAAATTGGTAATGAGGCGGAACTTCGGCGTCACCACCAATGATGAACACTTCTTTGATTCCTTTTTCGCGCACCCATGCTGCCAACTTGGCTGCATGTTCTGGGCCTTCAACCAGACGCGCGGCAAAGTGTGGCACCACGTTGTGGCCCTTTGCAAGCAATTGCTCACACAACTCTTGCGTCACCGCAATGCCCTTTGCAGGCGAACACGTCACTGATACTGATGCACCCTTTGGCAAATCGGCAATGGCTTGGTCGAGGGACTTAAGTGGCACCAATTCGTAGCGCATGTTGCGCACTAAGCGCTGTGCTGCAACAGATGTCTTGCCATTTGATTTTTTACCACCGATGAGGGGCTTGAGTAATGACGAAAGGGTGCTCATAGTTGATCTCACTCACTTGGGTTTTGCGTATAGGGGCGTAACTAGATTATGCGAAAGTATCTGGCAATTCTGCTTTGCGCTTACCGATGTAATCCAATAATTCGGCGTCGATAGCGTCGTCTAGCGCTGGCGCAACATATGACGCAAGTCGCTCTTTGTAAATTCTGTTGGCGCGCTGTGCGGCATCCAAAGCGCCGTCTTCTGTCCATTGCTCGAAGCTGTTGTTGTCGGCCGTATCAGAGCGGTAGAACGCAGTCTCGAAGTTGGCCAGCGTGTGTGCTGTACCCAAGAAATGTTGACCCGGAACATTTTCTCGCATCGCGCTCATGGCCTGGCCGTTCTCTGTCATGTCAAGCCCCTTGCCAAGCGTCATCATCATGCCCAACTGATCGCAGTCGAGCACAAACTTCTCGTAGCCAACAGCAAGGCCACCCTCTAGCCATCCAGCAGAATGCAAAACAAAGTTGGTGCCGGCCATGATTGTTGGAATCAATGTAGATGCGCTTTCATATGCTGCTTGAGCATCTGGCAACTTGGATGCGCACAATGACCCGCCCGAGCGAAACGGAACACCAAGTCGGCGCGCAAGTGCCGCAACGGCATACAGCACGATGGCGGGCTCTGGAGTGCCAAATGTAGGTGCTCCTGTGAGCATCGACATTGAACTTGCAAACGAACCGAACACCACCGGGGCACCGGGACGAACGAGTTGTGTAAAGGCCATACCAACAAGCGACTCTGCCAGCGTTTGGGCAATTACTCCCGCGGCAGTAGTTGGCGCCATTGCTCCAGCCAAAATAAACGGCGTGATAATACAAGCCTGATTGTTGAGTGCGTACACCTCTGCCGACTCGAGCATCGTGGCGTCCCACACGAGTGGCGAAGACGCATTAATCAAACTCGTCATCACGGTGCGATCCGCCAAGTCACCACCAAATGCAATGCGCGCCAAGTTAACGCTGTCTTGTGCTCGCTCACCCGCGGTAACCGAACCCATGAACCCCTTGTCGGAGTATTTGATATGGGCGTACACCATGTCGAGGTGGCGCTTACTTACTGGCACATCGACGGGCTCACACACTGTGCCGCCCGAGTGATGGATATATGGACACATGTAGGCGAGTTTGACAATGTTTTGAAAGTCTTGGATAGTTGCATAACGCCGACCGTTGTCGATGTCGTAAACAAAAGGCGATCCATAGTTCGGTGCGAACACAGTGGCGTTGCCACCTATTTGCACATTGTTTTCTGGGTTACGAGCGTGTTGCGTATAAATGCTGGGTGCGCTTGCTTGCACGATACTGCGACACATGCCGCGAGGAAAACGAACTCGTGTGCCATCGACAATTGCTCCAGCATTTTTGAAACGCTCAATCGCGCTTGGGTAATCGCGAATCTCGACACCGATCTCTTCGAGGATTGTGTCTGCGTTGCTCTCGAGTAATGCAAGGCCCTCTTCCGAAATCATCTCATATGGCGTAAGCAGTCGAGTCAAAAAAGCGTCGCGATGTGCGTGTGAGTTCTTGCGCGTTGCCTGTCGGGCAGCACGGCCACCCCCACGCCTGTGATGTTCTGCTTCTGTCATGATTCTTCCCCTTTTTCAATCTGCTCTATTCTCGCACGAACCGTCATGATCGACGTCGCCGACGCTGGCCATCGCGACCACCCTCGCTGCTGCCACTGTTTTCTATGCGTGGGGGCAATGTCATGATGCCCTCGAGGTTTGGGCACGGCGCGTACGCATGGGGAAACGCCATGGCGGCAATAAACAAGTCTTGGAATCGAGGTTCGGTTGCAGTCTCGATTTTGGTGACCTTGCGGACCGCTGTTTCCATCTCGAGACGTTGGATGCGTGATAATAGAGTCTTTACTGCACCAGCACCTGCCGCATTGCCCACTGAGCGCACACCTGTGACCGGACAATCTGGCACCAACCCGAGCACCATGGCGTATACAGGATCGATGTGTGCGCCGAACGCGCCGGCTAAGCGGATGTCGAGTACTTCTGGGTTGCCAGCATGTTCAACCAACAAGTCGATACCTGCGCGAAGCGCTGCTTTGGCTAATTGGATTGCACGAATATCGTTCTGTGTAATCAACATTCTGACGTCTCCGTGCTCGTACAACACATACGAGAATGTGCGGTCATCGGCAACAACTCGAGGAGTCTTGCCAACAAGCGATCCTTGAATGACACCGTCTTGCGAAATAATTCCTGACAAATACATTTCAGAGATCACCTCGATGATGCCAGAACCACACACACCAGTAACTGGCATGTCAACAATTGCTTCATCAAAACCTGGTTCGTCCGACCACATTTCAATACCGATTGAGCGAAAGCGCGGCTCGAGCGTTTCCCGATCAATCCGTACTTTTTCGACAGCTCCTGCAGTAGCTCGCTGTCCACAACTGAGTTGTGCGCCCTCAAAGGCTGGACCAGTTGGGCTTGACGCAGCGAACTGACGAGTCTTGTCGCCAAGCACGATCTCGGCATTAGTGCCAACATCGATAAGAAGTTGCATCGTGTCGCCTCGGTGCGGACCTTCGGAAAGAATTGCTGCTGCGGTGTCGGCACCAACGTGACCAGCAATGCACGGACCAACATAATAACGAGCATTAGGAAGATCAATTCCGATTTGCGGCGCTTGCCCGATGACGGCTTCATCTGTAGCCAACACAAATGGTGCCGTGCCTAATGGGGTTGGATCGATACCCAACAAAATATGGTGCATGATCGGATTGCCGACCATCACGATCTCAAGAACTTTGTCGACAGAGATTGCTGCCTTCGACACCAATCCGAGAACGAGGTCATTGAGTGCTGCTCGGATCACAGTCGTCAGTTCAATGTCTCCGCCCTCATTCATCATCACGTACGAAACACGACTCATCAAGTCTTCACCAAAACGAATTTGCGGATTCATTACTCCTGCACTGTTCAAGATCTCGCCAGTAGTGAGATCACATAAGTGACCAGCAACAGTTGTGGACCCAATGTCGATCGCAATGCCATACATAGCACCAACAAAACCTGGCCACACAGCAGTGATCATTCCTGCATCAGATATATCTGCGCCACGCGCAATGGCAACAGTTGCCCCACCATCGCCTTTGTCGATTGCACGATTGACTTGACTCAACACATGCGTTGCAATTGTTGGTTTAGCAATGTGATGCTGCTCGGCAATTGCATTTTGCAACTCTGTTGAAGCCGAGACACCATCGCCAAGTTGCTGCGGCATTACCGCCACGTAATACAGAGTAAATATTGGGTCGACTTCTCGGGCACCTAAATCGAGATCTTTGCGCACAATCTGGCGATGCACTTGGCTCATTGCCGGAATATCAATCACCATGTCGCCACAAATTTTTGCTGTACATCCCAAGCGATTGCCCTCAACAAGAGGTCGATTGCCGTGGTAATCAATCTCTAATTCACCAGGCTCTGTGAGAGCACCTGACGTTGCTTCAATGTCCCATAAAGAAAAAAAACCGATACTTGGTGTGATTTGACAGCGCCCACAAATGCCGCGACCACCGCACACCGAATCTAAGTCGACACCAAGACGTCGTGCAGCATCAAGCACACTTGTGCCCGTCTCAACATCCCCGGTCAATCCAGACGGAGTAAAAACAACGCGATTCGTCATGAAATCAAAAACTCCTTTTGTTATTGTGCTGTTCGACGACGACGACCTTCGCGGTCGCCACGCCCACCAGTCGGGGCATTTGGATCGCGATTTTCTTTAATCCAGTTAAAACAATTTTGGTCGTTGCCAGTCAATACATCGGCTGCCATAACTGCTGCTTTTACTTCCGGGTGTAACGGACTCATAATTGCCGAGGTCATGCCAGCGCCCATCGCCATAGAGAGGAAAGTTCCTGTAATCACCTGACGATTTGGCAAACCAAAACTGACGTTTGATGCGCCACACGTGGTATTGACTTTGAGCTCATCGCGCAAACGACGAATCAATGTAAATGCTTGTTGCCCAGCTTGACCAAGTGCGCCAATCGGCATCACCAACGGGTCAACAACGATGTCGCTGTAATGAATTCCGTAATCGGCGGCACGATTGACAATCTTTCGTGCAACTTCAAACCGCACATCTGGATCCATGCTGATACCTGTCTCGTCATTAGAGATCGCAACCACTGCTGCGCCGTACTTCTTGACAAGAGGCAACACTCGCTCGAGGTTTTCATCTTCTCCGGTCACCGAATTAACAAGGGCCTTGCCCTTGTACACAGCAAGACCGGCTTCGAGTGCCTCAATTATCGATGAATCGATCGACAACGGCACATCAGTCACTGACTGAACCAGTTGTACTGCGCGCGCCAAAAGTGCCGGCTCGTCTGCAAGTGGAATACCTGCGTTGACGTCGAGCATGTGCGCGCCGGCCAACACCTGGGCAATGGCATCAGCCTCGACTCGGCTGAAGTTGCCCGCTTTCATTTCTTCCGCCAACAATTTGCGACCCGTTGGGTTGATGCGCTCGCCGATCATCACGAATGGACGATCAAA
>DFDK01000065.1:5884-9962 GCA_002367695.1 Acidimicrobium sp. UBA3029
AGATTTATTGTTGTTCGTTCATTTCTTCTTCAAGTTCTTCGAGGGCAGCCAAATCTTTGGCAGCAACTGTGAGTTGCTCGATGTCTTTCTCGAAACCACCGGCATACGCCAACACGCCTAGGTGTTGACGGGAATATTTCGCTTCAATCTCGTCGGCCACCTTTTGCGCAGCCTCGGCAAGCGTGCCTTCCAAAGGCAATGTATCTCTGCTCCATTGTGCGATGTCTTCTTCTGCCGTATAAATATTGGCTTTGCGCTTAGCCCGATCAATCGCACGTTGAAACTTGGCCGAGAGCACAACCTGATAGCGATCTCGGCCCATTTGGGCGTTGACTTGCGCAGGAATATCGCGCCACTTGATTACCACTACCGAATTTCCACCTCTAGCCATTACTGCACACTTTCTTTATTGTTTTCAGGGTTTTTAATATTTTTAGGGTTTGAAAATGTTACGGGAATCGAGTTTGCAAGACCCTGCATACCAACATGACGGTGCTCAAACGTCAAGCCAAGTTGCACTGCTGCTGCTTGGGCAAACTCAACAACTTTAGGATCGTTTGTCTGAGACAACAGAACGACGCGGGTGTAATTGGAAAAATATGTGTCGCGCAATTGTGGGTGTCGATCAAGGCCGAGACCTTCCCACACCAACGCAGTGAAGTGCTTCGCCAAAAAGTCGGTGAGGTAAAACGTGCCGGGTTGCTCGTCGTGCAATTGCGCGAACAATTCGGATCCAGCAAAAAATTCATAGCAATGCGCGCCAGGTATTCGTTGCACATCGGGATACGACTCGAGCATGCGATCAAGTGCACCGCCCGTGCCACAGTCTGCATAGCCGACCATCGTTGGTCGCGAGCCGCGACCGTCTAAATGCTCACGAAGCGCAGGCACAATGCCTTCTGGTCGATTGTGCAAGTTGGCCGGCAAGTAACGCACTTCTACAGCCTCGTTGAGTCCATTGATGTTCAACACTTCACGAAGCTCTGACACGAGGGCCCCGCAGGCGATGATCAGCGGACGTTTGTCGTCCGACATAAAAGCCCGAGTCCTTTGTAACTAGTTGACCGAAGGGCCAGGAGGCTCGGCTGTGCGCTGACGCTTTGCAGTCACCAATTGCTTTGCCATTTCAGATGCAACTGCTGCATCGCGACAATAAGCATCAGCACCAACTGCGGTTGCAAACTCTTCATTCAGCGGAGCACCGCCAACCAAGATGATGTACTTGTCGCGAAGACCCTTTTCTTTCATGGTGTCAACAACGACCTTCATGTACGGCATGGTGGTGGTGAGAAGTGCTGACATGCCAAGGATGTCTGGCTGATGCTCTTCGAGTGCTGCCAAGAACTTGTCTGCATCGGTATTGATACCGAGGTCGATTACTTCAAAGCCTGCGCCTTCAAGCATCATGGCTACCAAGTTTTTGCCAATGTCGTGAATGTCGCCCTTGACGGTGCCGACTACTACTTTGCCAACTGACTCTGCACCAGTTTCAGCAAGTAGTGGGCGCAAGATATGCATTCCAGCTTTCATCGCGTTTGCGGCAAGCAACACTTCTGGTACAAACAAAATTCCGTCGCGGAAGTCAACTCCAACGATGCGCATGCCTTCAACAAGGGCTTGTTGCAACACCTTGTCTGGTGTCCACTTGCGGTCGAGTAAAATCGTGGTGCCTTCAACGATCTCTTCACCAAGACCGTCATAGAGGTCATCGTGCATCTGCTTGATCAAGTCTTCATCTGACAGACCTGCAAGATCGATGTCGTCGAAATCACTCATTATTCTCTTCCCCTTGTGCAATGGATAAAATGGCAACTGCTCGGCAGATATATCACCGAAAGAGCACGCTAGCAGGGCTTAGACCCGAGATGGCGGTAGAACTCAACAGACTCTGGGTCGAGGGGTATTTTGCCCAAAATAAGATCGGCGGCCTTTTCGGCGACCATCATTACAGGTGCGTAAATATTGCCATTTGTTACATATGGCATGACCGAGGCATCCACCACTCTCAAACCCGCCATTCCGTGTACACGCATTGTGAGAGGATCGACAACAGACATCGCGTCAACACCCATTTTGCACGTGCAAGATGGGTGATACGCAGTCTCACCGTCTTTGCGCACCCAGTCCAGTACCTCTTCGTCGGTTGCAACTTGCTGTCCTGGAGAGATCTCGCCACCGTTGTACGGCGCAAACGCCGGCTGATCAAGAATCCTGCGGGCTGCGCAAATTGCCTCCACCCACTCGCGCTTGTCTTCAAAAGTTGAAAGATAGTTGAAGGTAAATGCGGGTTTATCGCGCACATCTGCAGAGACCGCCCTGAGACTGCCTCGAGAATTGGAATACATCGGGCCAATGTGCACTTGATAACCGTGTCCACCTGCTGGCGCTGTTCCGTCGTAACGGACAGCAATTGGCAAGAAATGAAACATCAGGTTCGGATACTTGACCTCGTCGTTACTACGAAGAAAGCCACCGGCCTCGAAATGGTTGGAAGCACCCGGTCCTTTTCGAAACAGCCATGCAAAACCGATGAATGGTCGTTTCCAGAATTTCATTGTTGGGTTTAAAGAAATCGGCTGCGTGCATGAATGCTGGACATACACCTCGAGATGGTCTTGCAAATTTTCGCCCACGCCTGGCAAGTGATGAATTGGTGTGATGCCAACAGACCGCAGATCAGCCTCGTTACCAATTCCCGAAACCTGCAATAACTGGGGCGAATTAAATGCTCCACCACACAAGATCACTTCCTTTGCTCGTACCGACTTGTTGCGACCGAACGGCAGCGCATATTCGACACCAACAACAGTTTTTCCTTCGGTGATGAGCTTTGTTACTAGCGCACGACATTGCACCGTGAGATTGCGGCGGTGCTTCACCGGATGCAGATAAGCACGCGCAGCACTGAAACGACGACCACGATTAACGTTGCGATCAAACGCAGCGAAACCCTCTTGCTGGAAGCCATTTACATCTTGCGTAATTGGATGGCCAGCTTGTTTGACCGCACTAAAGAACGCACTAAACAACGGATTCTTTACTTGCCCGCGCTCAAGACGAAGCGGGCCACTTTTGCCACGAAATTGATCTGTCGTGTCAGCCTCTAAACAGTTTTCCATTCTCTTAAAATATGGAAGGCAATGCGCGTAATCCCATGTCGACATGCCCTCGTCGCCCCCCCAACGCTCAAAATCAAGCGGATTACCACGCTGAAAAATCATTCCATTAATACTGCTTGAGCCACCCAAAATCTTGCCACGACCGTGAGTCACACGACGTCCGTTCATATGCGGTTCGGGCTGTGACGAATACATCCAGTCATAAAACTTGCTTCCAATCGGAAACATCAAGGCTGCTGGCATATGAATAAAAACGTCGAACCAATAGTCGGGACGGCCAGCCTCAAGAACGAGAACCGAATTATTTGGATCGGCACTCAAACGATTTGCCAAGGCGCATCCAGCGGAGCCACCACCCACAATTACATAATCAAAAGTCTTTTTCACGAATTATTTATACCACAGTAAAAACGTGAGACACTGAGTTCTCAACAATCCTGCAATTCGCAGTTTGATCAACGCGCTTTTGTGATGGCTGTTTCGATGAGTACACGGATTTCATCGAGGCTTGCTGAACGTGGATTAGTTTTTGCCGCAGAATCCTTGAGAGCTTTATTGGCGATTCGTTCTGCGCAATCTATTGGCACACCAATTTCGCTTAGCGATGTCGGTATATGAATCTCGTCAAGAATTGCTTCGACTGCAGTAATAAACCCTGCGACGGAGTGATCGGGTATTTCCATAGCTTCAGCCATGCGACGGACTTTTTCTTCCATGCCAGGCAAATTGAAACGCAAAATTACTGGTAACAGAATTGCATTGGTGTTGCCATGGTGAGTGTTGAACTCGGCTCCCACCATGTGCGAGATCGCATGCACGAAACCAAGCCCTTTAAGAAAAGAAATTCCCGCCAAACAAGAAGCCACATGCATGCCACCGCGCGCCGTGATGTTTGTTGGTTCGGCAACGGCTACTGGAAGCCATCGCGCAATGAGACTCAGCGCTTCAAGTGCCATTGC
>DFDK01000031.1 GCA_002367695.1 Acidimicrobium sp. UBA3029
GTAAGTCTGACGGGCTCACGATTTGAGACCCATTGTCGCTCATGTTGTTTATCTTACTTCAGTTCATTTACTGAATGAGGCGGTGTAATGAATAACGTTCATTGCTATCGTCATAGCGTCTCTCGGGCGAGTGGCGAAATGGCAGACGCGCTGGCTTCAGGTGCCAGTGTTCGAAAGGACGTGGGGGTTCAAGTCCCCCCTCGCCCACAACCGAAGTTGGTAGGGTTTTTAGCAATCGTGAATCAACTATCCGAACTTCGTCGCTCCAAGAACCTGCTGTTAAATCTGACGCTTCGTGAACTGAGATCCAAGTATCGCCGATCCTTCTTAGGTTGGGCCTGGTCGATGCTCAATCCGCTTTCCAACATGCTCATTTACTGGTTCGTCTTTGGTGTGGTTTTTGGAGCCGTTGCTCTGAAGGGAGACCCATCAGGGCTAGACAATTACGCGCTGTACTTGCTCTCTGGTCTTCTACCTTGGGGTTTTTTCTCACTTGTCACCAACCTCGGTCTCGGCTCGCTCATTGGCAATGCAGGTTTGGTGCGCAAAGTATTTTTTGCGTGGGAGACACTGGTGTTTGCGCAAGTCATATTTTCGTTCGTGCAGTTCTGCATCGAAATGTCGTTGTTGTGTGTCGTGCTGATTGTCGTTGGCAGTCCGATTCTGCCTTGGATTCCCGTCGCCTTTTTAATGATGCTGCTTCTCGCGGTGTATGCATCGGGGTTTGCATTAGCGGTGTCGGTTGGTGCGGTTTTCTTTCGAGACTTGCGTTACCTCTGGACAATTCTTATTCAGGTCATGTTTTTTGCGACTCCAATTATTTATTCACCAGATCGCTTGGACGGAAAACTGCACCCATATCTTGAATTCATTTTCCATTGGAACCCGATGGCGGTGTTTATTTTGTCTTTTCGTCACCTGCTCTATGACGGGCGAGCACCAGAGTTTGGCTACGTGGTTTACCTTGCGTGTGTCTCTGTGATTTCCTTTGTTGTCGGTTGGGCAATCTTTGTCAAACTGTCCAAGCGTTTAGCCGAAGAGGTATAAGTCGTTATTTAGTGTGGCGCTCAATGTTCCACGAAGAGGGAACAGCAACAAGACCTTCTTCAAACAAATCGTTTTGGTGCACGTCAAACCTGACCCAATTTTGGCAGTGGTCGTATTCGGTAGTCCCTGTCGCATCGGTGCACGCAACCGAAATGTAATACGTACCTTCTAATAGTGGAAGATGAGGAATATCAATCGTTGCGGTGACTGATTCTGGAATATTTCCGAGCGATGAATTAGCGCGTTGAGAAGTGGTGGACCACACGATGGTGCCGTCAAGTTTGCTGATATAGATCTTGATAACCGGTGCGCGAAGTGGCATTTGTGCCGTAATACGGGTGGTGACTCGCATCGCTGCATTGGTCTCTACGCGTTCAATTGCTTGTCCCGACATGTCGGTGAGCAACACACTGTCAATGCGAGCCTCTTCAGTGCCCCAGCGTTCGCGAAGGTCGGCATCTTTGGCGGTGTGCTGTACATAGCTTTCACCCGTATATGCGGCGATCACTTCTGCAGCGGGACCGCGCATTTTAAGATGACCCTTTTCAAGCCAAACGACCTCTTTGCACAGTTGTTGCACTGCTCCAAGGCCGTGACTCACAACAACGATTGTGCGACCCTCGCGGCGAAATTGCTCAATCTTTTCACTGCTTTTGCGTTGAAATGACTGGTCGCCGACGGTGAGCACTTCATCAATCAATAAAATCTCTGGCTCAACATGAGCTGCAACTGAAAAACCAAGACGAATCACCATGCCAGATGAATAGTTTTTAACAGCGGTGTCAATAAATCGTTCTAGCCCGGCAAACTCGACGATGCTGTCAAACTGACGTTCAGCGTCTTTTTTTGATAACCCCAAGATTGCAGCATTGAGATACACATTTTCTCGACCAGATAACTCTGGGTGAAATCCAGCACCGAGTTCGAGCAGGGCGGCAATGTTGCCATTGATCGAGACCTTGCCTTTATCGGGGCGATAAATGCCTGTTAGGCATTTGAGCATGGTGCTTTTGCCGGAGCCATTTGAACCGATGATGCCAAGAGTCGAGCCGTGCTCTACCTCAAAGGAAACATCGTTGAGCGCCCAGAATTCTTCGTACTTTGCACGTCGACCACGCAAGATGGCTGCTTTGATGTATCGGTTGCGTTCGTGGTATAGCCGAAAGTTTTTAGAAACTGAATCGACAACAATTGCTGGTTGAGACATGCAGTAATGAGCCTAGTGCTGGTTTCGAAGTTGCATCAGGTGTGCGCGCAGCGATGCCGATAGCACTTTTTTGTCCCAGTTAATAATCAGCGAGTCGGCGTGTTCTAGGTAGTACGTCTGCTCATCGGTTGGATGATCGGAGTCTTGGTACCAAGGCATATGCCTGGCTGTGTAGGGCGGCGCCGAACGCAGTGCGTGATTATTTTGGTGATGTTCACCGGGTCGGTACATGGCAAAAGTCGTATCGATCTCGGCAGTAAAAAATCCAGATGGGTGTACATTCTTCCAAAACTGTGATTCCCACAAAATAACATCATCGCGGTGGGCGTAATGCTCAGGCAAGTCGTCTAACCGCAGACTAAAACCAACTTTGTCAATCGCTGGGTACTGGTTGAGTGTGTCGCAAAACAACTCAAGCACGTCAGCGGGGCACTCGTGTGACGGCACAACGTCTGGATCAGTGACAATGAAATGAGAATCGAGTCCGAGTTCGGTCACAAGCCCACTGAGCCAGGGAGCCCGGTGTCCAAGATTAAGACCATTGAGACGCACGTGGTGTGGGGTTGAACGAAGAAATTCAACCATCGGTGGGTATGTGCTGTCGTTATCGCACAACCAAATATTTTCCTGACCCAGTTGTTCAAGCCATGTAATTAGGTCGCGCAACGGCTCAATTCGATCGCGCACATT
>DFDK01000103.1:0-2947 GCA_002367695.1 Acidimicrobium sp. UBA3029
CCGAAAAAACAAGAGATGGAACGGGGTCGCAGTTATGCAGACTTCGCCCCTGACCGTGTGGCGATGCAAGATGCAACAGCACAGATGGCTTTGTTGCAGTTCATGACTGCTGGTCTTCCAACTACTGCTGTTCCTTCGACGGTGCATTGCGATCACCTCATTTCGGCAAAGGTCGGTGCGCGCATTGACATGGGAGTCGCCATCGATACCAACAAAGAGGTGTACGACTTCTTGCAAAATGTTTCAGCAAAATATGGCATTGGTTTTTGGGGTCCAGGTAGCGGCATCATCCATCAAGTCGTGCTCGAGCACTACGCATTCCCCGGCGGAATGATGATCGGAACTGACAGCCACACTCCCAACGCAGGTGGACTTGGCATGGTTGCAATCGGAGTTGGCGGTGCCGATGCAGTAGACGTGATGACTGGTTTCCCATTCAATGTTCGCTGGCCAAAAGTTATTGGTGTCAAGTTGACAGGCACTCTGTCTGGTTGGTCTAGTCCGAAAGATGTCATTCTTGAAGTCGCACGCATACTCACCGTCGAAGGTGGCACTGGCGCAATTATCGAATACTTCGGAGACGGCGCCGACACCATTTCGGCAACCGGCAAAGCAACTATTTGCAACATGGGTGCCGAAATTGGCGCGACATGTTCGGTGTTTCCATATGACGCAAACATGTCGGCTTACTTGCAGGCCACAGGCCGTGCCGACATCGCCAAGGCTGCCGACAGTGTTGCGACGAACCTACGATCAGACGACGACGTAACCTACGACCAGACCATCCTGATCGATTTGTCCTCACTCAAGCCCCTCATCAATGGCCCGCATTCCCCCGACCGCGCCCACAAGATCGGCAAAGATATTGGCGCCGCAGCACAAGCAAACGAGTGGCCACTCGATATCTCATCGGCATTGATCGGTAGTTGCACCAACTCTTCATATGAAGACATCACGCGTGCGGCATCAGTTGCACGTCAAGCAAGTGCTCATGGTCTCAAAGCAAAAGTTGAGTTGCTGGTCACTCCCGGCTCCGAGCAAATTCGAGCGACAATCGAACGAGACGGACTTCTCGCAGATCTTGAAGCGATTGGCGCAACCGTTTTGGCCAACGCGTGCGGTCCGTGCATTGGCCAATGGGATCGATCAAAGGAAGTAACGAATAAACCGAACACGATTGTCAATTCGTTCAACCGCAATTTTCCTAAGCGCAACGACGGCTCGGCCAACACACTCAGTTTCGTTACAAGCCCCGATACCGTCATCGCACTCGCACTTGCTGGTCGTCTCGACTTTGACCCAACGACCGACACGTTGACCGCACCTGACGGCACCCAAGTCAAGCTCGAGATTCCTCATGGCGAAGTATTGCCTAAGGCTGGTTACGACGCAGGCAATGACACATTCATTGCACCACCTATTGACGGATCAAACATTCTGATAACCGTGAGCCCGACAAGCGACCGACTGCAGTTACTCGAGCCATTTGCAAAATGGGACGGCAACGACTTCCTCGGTATGCCCATTCTCATGAAAGCCAAAGGCAAATGCACTACCGACCATATTTCGGCGGCTGGCAAGTGGCTCACCTATCGCGGACACCTACAAAACATCTGTGGCAACTTGTTTGCAGGTGTTGTCAATGCATACAACGATGTTGTTGGAGAAGGCATCGACATGATCGATGGACAAACTCGCACTTTCCCAGAAATTGCCCGCCATTATGGCGACAACGGTAGGCAATGGACTGCAATCGGCGATCAAAACTATGGCGAAGGATCGAGCCGTGAGCACGCCGCAATGGAGCCTCGCTATCGCGGCGCCGCAGTCATCTTTGCTCGCTCGTTTGCGCGCATTGCTGAAACCAATCTCAAGAAGCAAGGCATTGTTCCACTTACGTTTGCTGACCCTGCGATGTACGACATGATCGGTGAACTTGACACCATTACGGTAAGAGACATGCCACCAAAGCCAGATGAACCAGTGCGTTGCTACCTCAACAAGCGCGGCGGAGACCCAATCGAATTTCAAGCATTGCATACGTTTAGCAAAGAGCAAGTTAAATGGTTTATGGCCGGCAGTGCACTCAACGTTGTACGCAAAAAAGTTGAGAAGGCTGCCACAAAAGCAAAAACTAATTAGATCAACTACCGTTCGAGTGTGGAGAGTCTTGCAATCAAGTCAATGCTCACTCAAAGTAATTCGCACTAAATAAGTTCTCAGAAACGGGAAAGGCCCCACATTTCTGCGGGGCCTCTCAACCTAAGAATCCTGTGGCGGGGGAGCCACATAAATGGATTCTGTCGGGCAGGCTCTGGGGGGAGCCCACCGCGATATGCATCCATTATGGCGTACCCATGGGTAAGCGCGCAAGGCGAACGGCACGATATCTCCTATCTATTTTAGAGATAGGTTGATCGATAATTATGGCTAGTCTGATGGCAATGGAGATTCGCCACCTTGCCAGCCTGATCGCGATTGCTGATTATGGCTCATTTTCTGGTGCTGCTCGGGCCCTCGGAACCGTACAAAGTAACGTATCTGCCCATATTTCTAAGCTAGAAAAAGACCTTGGTGTCGTTCTTGTTGAGCGCAACGGTGGATCGCTGACCGAGGAAGGCACAGTGGTTGTAGAGCGCGCTCGCCGCATTATTCACGAATTACAAGACATCGAAGCCGACGTACATTCGAGCGATACCGAAGTCGAGGGCGAAACACGTCTCGGCTGCATCGGTACTACCGGCAGATGGCTGATGCCACGGCTACTTCCATCTCTCAAAAAAACTCACCCTCTTGTGCGTGCAATCATTCATGAAGGTGGAACGTCGAGTCTCATACCGCGTGTTTTGAACGGGGAACTTGATGCGGCAATCGTCCACTTCCCCATCGATGATCCCGAATTGATACTCGAGCCATTGTTTTCCGAAGACCTCGTCTTGCTTGTACA
>DFDK01000103.1:3186-4616 GCA_002367695.1 Acidimicrobium sp. UBA3029
AATCATTGATCGCGCTGCTGGCACGCAACGACTAGCGTTTACCGCTCAGGCAGAAATTGATGGCGTTCGACTACTCACCTCACTTGCATTTGAAGGTTTTGGGCCGGCAATTGTTCCTGCTACCGCAATCCCCGGATGGCTCAAGGGTGAATTCGTGCGAGTTGCTATTCCCGAACTTCCGCAACGAGTAGTTGGTTGGGCTTCGCGTCGTCGACCAATTCCCAATAAATCAACTCGCGCGGCACTTGAAGTCACCAAAATCGTCGTGGCAAAAAGTGGAGATCGCCAACCTGGCGTAACGACAACTCTGATTTCACCCATTCAAACTTCGTCTACAGTCAAGGCGTGATGGGATTGAACAGCAACATATCGACACCAGTTCAGTTGCAACAGGCAGTCAAAGGCGCAGTTAGCGCCGAAGTTCGATTACTGAGCGAATCGCAACGCAACGTTGTCTGGGTTGAGATTGATCCGACAGTAAGGTACGGAGCACTCTCGGCCGATGCGTCTGGCGTAATTGCCAATGCTGCCACTACTGCACTTAACCAACGATTGCCGCTTGTGTTGTCCATGGCATCTTCTGGCGCCGACATTCTTGGTGGCATCGATGCATTGTTCGGCTGGGGTCAGGCCGCGCGCAGAGTTGCAATGTGCTCTGGCATTATTCCTATTTTCACCATCGTGACTGGGCCAGCGGTGAGTGGTCCCGCGCTGCTGATCGGTCTCAGCGACTTTACGATCATGACTAAAGATTCGTATGCATTTGTATCTGGTCCGACAATGGTTGCCGAATTCACTGGTATCACAATGACCAATGAAGAGCTTGGTGGCACTGATGCCCACTCTCGCCAAAGTGGCGTTGCAAGTCTGGTCGTTGCAGATGTGGAGAGCGCACTTGTTGCCCTCGAACAACTCCTGTCATTTATTCCAGACAATGTAGACAACACCGCACCCCATGTTGCGACCAATGACCCTGCAGATCGTCTTACTCCAGAGGCTGGGGCAATCATTCCCGACACCGCAACTGGTAGCTACGACGTGCGCAAAATTATTCGGGCAATTGCCGACGACGAAGACATGCTCGAAGTTCGAGAGAGCTGGGCGGCCAACGTCATCACCGCATTCATCACAATCGACGGCGAATCTGTTGGAGTGGTCGCTAATCAGCCAATGGTGTTGGCTGGCACGCTCGATATTCCTGCATCACAAAAGGCGGCGCGATTTGTCTCCTTCTGCGATGCATTCAACATTCCCCTCCTCACCCTTGTTGATACTCCCGGCTTCTACCCTGGCAAGGATCTGGAGTGGCGTGGCATGATTCGACATGGTGGCCAACTCGTATTTGCGTACGCTCGCGCAACTGTGCCCCGTGTATGCGTGATCCTGCGCAAGAGTTACGGTGGCGCTTACATCGTGATGGACTCAAAGGG
>DFDK01000110.1:0-2103 GCA_002367695.1 Acidimicrobium sp. UBA3029
TCTAGACCCTCAATAAATGCTCTCGACGTAAAGTTGGTGCTGCTCGATGACATACGCTCATCGTATGCCAAATACGCAGCCAGCGATTACGTACACCTCCTATCTGAAAATTGAAGAGATCTTGCAGTTGCAACAGCCTCTTTCGAATGGTCCCGAACATGACGAATTGTTGTTCATCATTATTCACCAAAGTTACGAGCTTTGGTTTAAGTCAATTCATCACGAACTTGCTCGTGCGCAAGATGTTCTTGAGGAAGGTGACACGCACACTGCACTCGGGTTACTAGGGCGAGTTCGCACTATTTTGAAAGTGTTGGTTAGTCAAGTAGACATTTTAGAAACGATGACGCCATTGCAATTCAATTCATTTCGCGATCGTCTTGAGGCTGCGAGTGGGTTTCAGTCTGCGCAGTTTCGCGAACTCGAAGCCGTGTTTGGTCGGCGTGATGATGGGATGATTGACCACCTTCCAGTTGGCAATCAGCGAGATCGTGTGGGTGCAGCAATGAAGCGCCGTTCGTTGTGGGATTCTGTGCTTCGTTATTTGATTGCACGCGGGCATCACGTGCCTGATGAAATAATTAATCGAGATATGACTATCGAATATGTTGCAAATAAAGATGTGCAGCGTGCTATTGCCAACGCCTACCGTTCAGACCCTGAGACTGCGTTATTGCTTGAGCGACTTGTTGATATCGACGAAGGTTTGCAGGAGTGGCGATATCGGCACGTCAAGATGGTTGAGCGCACTATTGGGCACAAGATTGGTAGCGGTGGTTCATCTGGCGCATCGTATTTGGCGAGCACCTTATTTAAGCCTGTTTTTCCAGACCTGTGGGACGTGCGCTCTACGTTTTAGTTTGCCTTATATATGTAATGTATGTCCGTAGGGGGTAGTTGTGGGGTCACAAATTCCAGGGGTTATTGGCGACGTCAATGCGACGTGGCTGAAGAGTGAATTGGGTTGGGACATCGACTCGGTGGATGCACAGCAGATTGGTGCTGGCATCGGAGTATCGAGTGCGTTGTATCGACTGAAATTACGTGGAGCAAATTGTCCGTCGTCAGTAGTCGTGAAGTTGCCAGCACTCGATGAGGCGGCCGTGTTTACGAGCACGATGTTGCGCATGTATATACGAGAAGCAAACTTTTTTGATTCGCTGTGCAACGAGATGCCTATTGGTGTGCCGGTGGCGTACTTGGCGCGTGTTGATGAGGCAACCAGTCAGTTTGTTGTGGTGATGGAAGATTTGGGTGAACTGCGAATCGTTGATCAAAACGAAGGCATGTCGATTACTGATGCGCGCGCGGC
The DNA here is from genome assembly GCA_002367695.1 of Acidimicrobium sp. UBA3029. GTDB lineage: Bacteria > Actinomycetota > Acidimicrobiia > Acidimicrobiales > Ilumatobacteraceae > UBA3006. Next base: position 1,313 of record DFDK01000110.1, read on the forward strand.
GATAGACGCTGCGGCAAAGTTACACGCCAAGTGGTGGGGGCGAGGAGACGAGTTGTCGGCGGCAGGAACAACAATCAGTTTGGGCGACCCGATTTATCCAGCAGTGCTGCCATTTGTGTTTGGTGAAGGCTGGGAAAAACTGACAAAGGAAATGGAGTTGCCGGCTTCAATCATGGAAATTGGGCCAAAGTTTGCAGAGAGGTTGCCGTCTTTGTTGCAATCGTTAGTGACAGGGCCAAACACGTTGTGTCACGGTGACTACCGCGCCGACAACATGTTGTTTGATGCACAGGGTGAGCCAGTGGTGATTGATTTTCAGTTGCTCGGCAGTGGCACCGGAGCATACGACGTGGCGTACTTTGTGACACAAAGTTTGAGCATGCAAGATGCTTCGCTGTACGAGCGCGAATTATTTGATCGGTGGATTGCAGGTTTGACGGCTGCTGGATTAGTTGTGGATGCCGATGACTTGTGGTTGCAGTATCGACGATGCGCGTTGTTTTGCTTGGCTTACCCCGTGATTGCGTCACGTGGCATGGACTTGAATAACCCGCGAGAACGCAAGCTGTTAGAGATGATGAACGAGCGATTTGACCGCGCCGTGCGCGAACTCAACTTGGCAGAGTTGATGTAATTCGACTTCAGTCAATTAGATTCGTCACGTGGAAATCGTTTTAGTTCGGCATGCGTTGCCGTTGCGTGTTGAATTAGAAACGGGCATTGCCGACCCAGAGCTTGCGGCCGAGGGTCACGAGCAGGCAGCCAAGATGGCTGCGTATTTGGGTATTGAA
>DFDK01000110.1:2266-2763 GCA_002367695.1 Acidimicrobium sp. UBA3029
GGCCTTGAGGCCGTGGTGAGCGAAGGTGTTGCCGAGTTTGATCGCAACTCGCGCGAGTACGTACCAGTGGAAGAGTTGCGGGCCACCAATGATCCGCGTTGGGAAAAGTTGTTGCGTGGCGAGTGGGACGGAGTGGACGAAGATCCGTCGATATTTAAGGCGCGTGTGGTGGCAACAGTTGAAGACCTGATTGCGCGGCACCCAGGTGGGCGTGTAGTGGTGGTGTGTCACGGCGGAGTGATCAACCAATACTTGGCGCATGTACTGGGCATCGAGACCCATGTTGGTTTTTTCTATCCGAAATATACGTCGATACATCGAGTGATGGCGGCTCGTTCAGGTCAACGATCAATTGTGAGTATTAACGAGGCGTCGCACCTGCGCTAGATAAGTGGCGAGTACTTGCGGTGCACGGCCTGGGCCGAGACTCCCATGGCGATACCGATTTTGCGCCAAGAGACATTGGCTTTGCGGGCAGTCTTCACCGATTCGAGAAT
>DFDK01000100.1 GCA_002367695.1 Acidimicrobium sp. UBA3029
AACTACTTACACATACCCAACAGACACCAGCATTCACTCTTTACTTGTCTTCGGATCAGAGGGTTGGCAGTTCGAGTCCGTCCGAGCGCACCAATGTTTGTAAGGGTTTGACCGAATCCGTTGAACCACTTCAGTGTTGGGGTCACAACAAAAGGTCACAACATGATTCAAGAAGACCCGAAACACTTAACCGGGAGTATGCCGAGCCACCCCACCCCTCTATATATGTATTAGTAATCTTCGCCATGTATGTATTTGTGTAAATTTGCTTAATTTCTAACTTGGCTCAAAACTTTGCATCACAAAGGTTTGCACGTCTTGGCATCAATGCTCCATCGAGAATTGCACCGCGCAGATCAGCACCCTTTAGATTTGCCCCTCTGAGATTTGCACCTCTGAGATTCGCCCCCCGAAGATCCGACTCGCTTAGATTCGCACGCCAATTCAAAATCGGGCGGGGTTGCTTCAACAACATCGTGGCCTGCATTAGAAAGTGCGTCTGCCGTTTTGCGCACCACATCTGCAACGCCAGCGTGCGTAGAACCACCTGGGGGCGTCGGCATCACTGCAACACGAACTTTTTCACCTGGTTTCAAGTCGGTAAGCACTGCTGGAACACTGATTGGATCGCGCGAGTGTTGCCCAGCAACAACGCCCAAACCTAAGCGGACGTCTGCAATGGTGCGGGCCATCACTCCCTGGATCAACATCAACTGCGAACTCAGCCCCGCATCCTCTACTGGGAAATAGTTGGCGTCGGGAACAACGCCTTGCGTTGGCTTGATCGAAGCGATACCGCAACAATGCGCGGGGTTGCGAAGCGACCCACCAATGTCGTTGCCCAAACCAAGCGGAGACATTCCGCTTGCAAGTGCCGCCCCCTCCCCGCCACTGGAACCGCCCGCCGTGCGATCGGACTTCCACGGGTTTTTAGTGCGGCCATACAGGCTCGAGTCGGTGTGAATGCGTAAACCTAAGTCGGGCAGGTTGGTGCGACCAATAACAATCGCGCCTGCGGCTTTGATGCGCTCTACCGTCGGCGAATCTGCGGGTGGAATAGCCTCCGCCAACGCCGCAACCCCCTGCGTGGTGGGGTAACCAGCAATATCGATATTTTCTTTCACGGTCATCGGTACGCCGTGTAATGGACCCAGTTTTGCGCCAGCGCGCACCGCTGCGTCAGCCAAGTCGGCCCCCGCAAGTGCCTCATCTGCAAGCACACGAACGATCGCATTAATTTTGGGGTTTACTTCGGCAATTCGTTGCAGGTGAGCCTCGACCACTTGGCGGCTCGTCACTTTTTTGTTACGAATGTCGGCTGCTATTTGGGTAGCGGTATTTTGCCAAATTTCGTTTGCCATGTTCGCTCCTTGTCTCTGACTGCTTAATAATCTAGTGATTTGAGTAAAATGTTTTCTTATGGACCAAGCGCCCAAAAGGGCAATTCTTCACATTGGTACCCATAAAACGGGCACCACCTCGTTTCAGCATTGGCTGCGAATCCACCACAAACGGCTGGCCATCGAACACGGCATCGACATCTACGAGGGCCTGTTTCAAAACAATCGTGAGACTGCATTGCTCTGCGCAGATGGCTCGAAGCAATACCCGACCATGCGCCAAATCCCCGAGTGGAACACAGAGCACTGGCAACACCAAGTCACCCAACACGTGGTATCGCAGGTTGAAGGTCAGGCAACGACACTACTTATTTCATCCGAGACTCTTTCGTTTCTGCGCAACCCCAAAGAATTGTCGACGCTCGCAAAGTTGCTTGCAACCCGCGAGGTGACGGTTGTTGTGACGCTGCGAGAACGGAGCAATTACCTTCGCTCCTGGGCCGAACACCTAACACGCGACGGTTTTACCCTGAGCGACGACCCGAATTCGTTTGCCTATGTGCAACCAGATTCCTGGCTTGCCGATTACGACTCGTTGCTAGCCGCCTATAGAAATCAGTTTGGGCAAGAATCAGTTCGTGTTGTCGACTATGAAGCAGAAATGAAAATGCACGGTTCGGTAATTCCGGGAATCATGAAACACATCGTTGCCACTACAGAGAACCTTCCCGAATGGCGCGGTGTGTTTAAAAACTCGTCAAAGCAGTTTTCGGAAAAGCGAAAGTCGATTCTGCAAAGAGTCATCCGTCGCTTGACGCGGCGCTAATCCCCTCGAGCAAAATCTCTTCGCTTGATTCTCCGCCACAAGTAAGCAGACCCTGTGGCGAACTGAGGTCTGTGGTTCTCATCAGCGTTGCAACAACATCAAACTGTGGCATGGCCATGGCAACTTGTCCGCATGCCCCAGACATGTAATAGGCACCACTTGGGTCGAGCCACCACAGCAAACCGTAATCATCTTTCAACATGCTCGATTGTGTAATCGCTTCGGCAACAAAAGCTTGAGAAATAATTTGCTTCCCATGATACGAACCTTCATCAAGCACCAATTGCGTTAATGCCGCCAAGTCTCGACACGACGTCTGCATGCCGGCGTACAGGCCTGCATTACCGGCGGCATCAGTGATCAGCCTCGAGCTAAGGCCAAGCGGGTCGAACAAATACTGGGCTGCAAAGTCGTTGACAGCCATGTTGCTGGCACGCTTCAGCACTACTTCCAGTGTCTGTGTTGCCGAATTGTTGTACTCCCAAAACGTCCCCGGTTCGTGCTGTTGCTCCAACCCAATCGAGAAACCCGACTTATCTTGCGAAAAGAATGCCATCTGCGCGTAGTCGGTTTCGAAGTCGAAATAGCGACCGCTTGTCATCGACAGCAATTGCCGAATGGTTACCGGCTCACTCTTTGTGCCTTTCCATTCGGTAATGAAATCGGAAGCAGGTTGATCGATACTGAGCAAACCCTGATCTTGCGCGATACCGATCAGCAGCGATGCAACCGACTTGGTGGTGGAGAAGCCTTCTTGCAAAGCGGTTGGGCTCGACCCACCGAAGTTCCATTCGCGCACCAACGGAGTATCCAGCAAAGATAAGACATTAATTTCATAGAAATTTGTTACGAAATCGTTGTAATTTATTTACAGAATGGTGACGCAGAAGTTCTTAGGGTGAAGTCATGTTTAACATTTTAATTTTATTTATTTCATGGCTAACAATCGTCGTTTTCACCTACCAGATGATTCTTCGGGATGAATTAAATGCTGCTGAAAAAAGAGAATCAAATCTGGAAGAATCACTTGAATCCGGCCAGGTGCTTTCTCAACCTAATTGGCACCCATTCGTTCGGATGTTTTAAAACGGTAATTGACTTTTAATAGCCAATCATTGCAACGCCGCAATTAAAATAAACCACCGCAACATCTGACCACTCTTCGGATCAGAGGGTTGGCGGTTCGACTAGTCCGAGCGCACGAAAATGCAATGGAAGCACGACCATGATCAACTTCTAGCGATTAGCGCTACTTTTGAGAAATAGTGAGTTGAGGAAACGGAAACTCAATTTTGTCTCGATCGAAACAGAGCTTCACTGCTTTGCGAAATTCGCGCGCAATCATCCATTGATTGGCCGGCTTTGTCATTAGCAAAACTCGGATATCTACCGAAGAACCCGCAAAGCGTTCAATACCCAACACCGTTGGACGCTCTACTAGCGCTGCCATGGTTTCTTCATTTTCCATCAATATGTCAATAGCGCTATCAATCGACTTCACCACATCGTCGTACTTTGATTCATACGAGACACTGAGGTCTACGACGGCTCGAGCCCACTGTTGGCTCATGTTGCCCACTCTTCGTATTTCGCTATTGGGAATATGCCACAACGTTCCATTCAGTGCGCGAATTCGAGTAGTTCTCAATGAAACGGTTTCTACTGAACCTGCAGCTTCTCCAACATCGATAATGTCTCCAACCCCAAATTGATCCTCTATCAGCATCAAAATGCCAGATATGAAATCTTGCACGAGCCGTTGAGCCCCAAGGCCAATGGCAAGTCCAAATACTCCAACAGACGCGACTAATGGCGTGAGATCTAGCCCGATAACACCCAAACTCATGATCGCCGCAACCACCACCGCAATGACCAGCACCGAACTATTGCCAACAGAAATGAGCGCTTCTCCACGTTGAATTCGGCGAGTGCTGTCTGCTGCTTTGTCTCGATCTAGTAGAGCTCGCTTTATCGCCGATCTCAGCGACCGTCTTGTAACAAACACCAAAACTATTGCGCTCACCCAGACTGATAAAAGTTGTATCAGTGGCTTGCCTAGATTGGCTAATTCTTCTGCACTAAACATAGAACCCCTAAATCAGAGTTACAGGAAACTCTTCCTCAATTAAATCTAAGGATTAAAGGACTCAAGGCTGATGCTTTTGACTCACAATCCTGTAACAAACGTGCACAACTTCTCTCCGATGAATGCATCAAAAGGTCTGCGAAGTAACT
>DFDK01000114.1:0-41134 GCA_002367695.1 Acidimicrobium sp. UBA3029
CAAGCCAGCAAACTGCACCGCTATCGCAAATGCAGTTGCCACGTCATATAAGTCGACCATCAAAGATCTACGCAAGTTTCTTCGCTATTCAGTGACCATTGCAAGCGGTGTCAATAACTCAATCTTGAGCACAACTTTCTCGGCCACAGCCATTCCCGAATCTGGTGCATGGATCTCAACTTCCACACTTGAATCCAAGACCAAAACTCCTTTGGGCAAACTACTTCGGAGCCCTTCAAAAGGCACGCGAACATTTAGGGTTGTTGGCGGATCATGTAAGTTGCGAAAATCTGCACTCATTGCCCCAGCTTTCCCTGGGGTTTGCAAACTAAAGATTTCGATAGCCGCAAAAGCGCCATTCCCAAAATTGGGATTTACTGCCATCATCACGTTTTCTTAATATGACCAATCGTCTTAGCCAAGAGATCAGCCCCTACCTTCGCCAACATCGCGATAACCCGGTTGATTGGTTTCCGTGGGGTGCGGAGGCATTTGCTCTCGCGCAAGCCACCGGCAAGCCAATACTTCTTTCGGTTGGCTATTCGGCATGTCACTGGTGTCATGTCATGGCTCATGAGTGTTTCGAAGATGCAGAAACCGCATCTCTCATGAATCAATTATTTGTCAACATCAAAGTTGATCGCGAGGAGCGACCAGATGTTGACGCAATTTATATGGATGCGGTTCAGGCCATGACCGGACGTGGCGGTTGGCCGATGACCGTTTTCCTTACGCCAGATGCCAAGCCGTTTTATGGTGGAACATATTTTCCGAAACCCACATTCATCCAACTCATGAACGCAATCACTGATGCTTGGCTCAATCGCCGAGATGATATTGAGAACAACATTGCAGCGTTGATGGAAAGCCTGAGTCGCACAAGCCGAATCACCAGTAATGCAAACAACAAAGTTGATGCAGAGCCCGAGTTGATTGGCCCACAGCATCTGAACGCAGCAGTCGAACAGATGCACCAGTCTTTTGATGCAGAGTGGGGTGGTTTTGGCTCTGCACCAAAATTTCCAAGCACAATGAATCTTGACCTGCTCCTGCGTATATACCTCGATAATCCAAACCCAGAACTTTTACTGATACTTACAACTTCGCTCGATGCGATGGCCTCTGGCGGCATGTACGACCACCTTGGTGGGGGGTTCGCTCGATACAGCGTTGATGCCCAATGGCTGGTTCCGCACTTCGAAAAGATGTTGTACGACCAGGCATTACTTGCTCGTGTTTATCTGCATGCAGGCGTTGCACTCAACCAGCCGCGGTGGCTACAGATTGCTTCCGAAACCATTGACTACGTGTTGCGCGATCTGTGCCACCCAGACGGCGGATTTTTCTGCGCTCAAGATGCCGACTCTGTTGACGAACAAGGCCACAGTGTCGAAGGACATTTTTATGTGTGGTCAAAGCAGCAGGTCTTAGACGCTCTCCCCAAAGATCTGCACGAAGTTGCGCTCGAATGGTACGAAGTAACCGAAGCAGGCAACTTCGACGGCGCAAATATCTTGAGCAGACTGCATCATCGCGGCGATCTTTTACGAAGCCCCCAAGTTGAACGTGCTCGAGAGTTGTTGCTTCAAACTCGCAACACCCGCTCATGGCCAGGGTTAGACGACAAGGTTCTCACCGAATGGAACGGAATGATGCTTGCAACACTCGCCGAAGCTGCGGCCTTATTGAAGCGACCGGACTGGCTTGCTGCTGCTGTGAAAAACGGAGAATTCCTGATCAACCAACTGTGTGCAGAATCTGGCTCTACAACAATTAAGCGAAGTTGGCATCAAGACGGAGACCCACAAGCGCAACATGCAGCTCTTGCTGTAGATCTTGCACAACTCGTCGACGGCTTGACGAGACTTGCCGAGGCAACCGGCCAAGCCTCTTGGATCACTCACGCCAAAACCATCGCAGACAAACTGTTATCCAATTACTGGGATACCGAAAATGGTGGTGTTTTTACAACACCACACGACGGTGAACAATTGATCGTGCGGCAAAAAGATGTAATGGACAACGCAACTCCATCAGCCAACTCAACAGCAGCATTCGCCTTGTACCGACTTGCAGGACTGACTGGCGAGGAACGATTTGCACATCACGCCGACCAGATTTCGCAATTACTCATAAATATCGCTGCCAGCGCGCCGACAGCATTCGGCAATCTGCTCAGCGCCGCACACCTGCGACACCGTGGCGTTGTTGAGATTGTGATAACCGGCAACCGCCCAGATCTGGTAACCCAATTACACAGTCAATGGTTGCCTACCGTTGTTAGCGCCTGGGGCGAGCGCTATGACTCGCCCATCTGGCACGACCGCAAAGATGATCTTGCCTACGTCTGTCGTCAATACGCATGTATGGCCCCAGCACATGATGCGAAGACTTTTGATCAGGCATTACGCATCGCCCTGCAATCAACACCCGGTTGATTTACCAACCGTTCAGGTGGATGATTTGCTCGGCGCTGCGACGAATCCGACTAGCGCTCGCACCAGTATTTCCACTTGCTTCCCCTGTGTCACTCTCGACTGGCCAACCAATTGCGATTGCGCCAATCAATTGCATCGCATCAGGAACACAAAGCCTTGTTCGTAATTGTTGTTCACCATGAAACACTCCGAAAAATAGCGCCCCCAGTCCCGCATCTTCGGCTGCCAGCAGCATCGTCATCGCAGCGAAAGAAGCATCAACAGTCCAATACGGAGTCGGCCATGCCTCTGCACCAACGCCCAATCCCGTGTGCGCCTTGTCCTGCTCTGAGTAACGCTCCACATAGGACACGGGATCCGCGAACACCAATGCGATAACTGGCGCATCCAGTAAATGCTTCCAGCGAAAACTCTCTCGCTTCTCGACCGCAAGTGTGTCATTCCAAAATTTTGCCGTATCACCAGAAGTGATGATGAGTGCATGCCATCCCTGCGTCTTACCTGCAGACGGTGCGCGCGACGCAAGATCTACGACCTGCGAAATGAGTTCCGAGTCAACGGGCTGAGTTGAAAACGCGCGCGTCATGCGCCGACCGCGTACTACGTCGGCGAACTCCAAAATTGACTGCTTAGTGTTTGCCGAGTTTGACTAGGGACTCGGCCATTGTCCAACCGTGCACAATCACAACGCCACTCTTGGCCTTGGTAGCAGTTACAAACTGAGCACTAACATCAGCATCGATCTTCTCTGGCTTCAAAGTTTCGTGATCCAGAAAGCCGCTTTGTCCGTTGACCTTGACTGTGAAACTCTGGTCGTCATACGAATTTTCAACGCCGAAGCGTCGTGCCAAGCGCTTGCCCCAGGCACGCTCTTCGCCAACTGCGCGATGGCCTGGTCGAGGGATTAATTCAGTGAGCGACTTAAAGGCTTCAAGACCGGCCGCCGATGCAAACCGTGAGCCGACTACGACATCTTCGTCGGGGAATGCCATGAGTGCCCGGTGATATGCCTCGCCCATCAAACCCTTCAAAACCATGTCACGCTTTGCCGACTTTTTTATGCTCATCATTCCGAGCAACACGCACGGCGTGCCACCGATGCGCTCAAGCGTCGAGAAGGTGAAACCATGAATTTTGCCATCAATGCGCGCGCTGGTGAATAACACCCATTCATCTTTAGCCTTCGATACTGGACCGATCCCGAAGGCCCCACCCATCGCTGCCAACTCATCAAGTTCGGCATCGGTCAGAGACCCACAATCACGAGTCTCAACCACAACTGACATGCCTACAGTCTGCCAGCAAAACTTCGGTTTCGGCACGGACATCTATGCAATCGTTGCAGCATCCCCAAACGACGCTCGCAATTGACCCATCACTCGATCAAGATTGACTGTGTATTCGGCACCAAGGCTCACTGCTTTGTCGTCCGATAGATGGAGAAAGACTGGAGAATCTCCAGGATGCTCTTTTAGCACTGCTTGCAAGTCGGAGATCAAAGTTTCAGTGATTGCTTGCGCACTGAATCGCAAGTGCAATGAATCCCGCGAAGAACGTAAGCCTTCGAGAACAATTATTTCGGTGGCCATGAATCCCACCTTTGTTTCGTCTCGAGCATCCATCCTGCCCCGCACCGAAATCAACATGTCGTCAGCAAGTTGATGCCCATACTTCTCGAGCGTCTTAGGAAACACTGTTACTTCAATTGCCCCTTGCAAATCTTCCAACATGAAGGTTGCCATCTGATCGCCGCGCTTTGTATAACGCCTATTCACTTGATTCACTATGCCGCCAATAGTCATAAAGACACCATCGGGCGACTCAAGTGCTTCAGGGATTGAACAATCGACCCGACGACGAAGAGCACCTTCAATACCCATCAACGGGTGATCCGAAACATACAGTCCTAGCATTTCTTTTTCGAACTTCAACTGTTCAGCTTTTTCAAAATGCAAGTCAGGAATCAACTGACGCTCACTAAATCCACCTTCAGTTTCTTCCATCTCGCCAAAGAGGCTCATGACACCCTGATCTTTTTCTTCACGACGCTTCAGAGTCGTATCAATAATCGGCATAAATGAAGCAAGTAAGCCCTTGCGTGGATGGCCAAGCTTGTCGAATGCACCTGCTTTAATCAGCGACTCAATCGCCCTCTTGTTCAGCACATCTGTTGGAACTCGTTCAGCGAAGTCATAAAAAGATTCGAAGGGCCCATATGTGTCGCGATGCTCAATAATTTTTGTACTTAACCCCTCGCCCACGTTGCGAATAGCGGAGAGGCCAAATGTGATCTTGCGAACATCTCCATCGAGCACTGGTTCGAAATTGACGCCAGAAAGATTGATATCGGGAGTGAGGACAACGATGTTGTTCATGCGTGCATCAGAAAGATAGACAGCCGCTTTGTCATAATTGGTCTTTACGCTGGTGAGCAAACACGCGAGATACTCAACCGGAAAATGTGTTTTCAGATATGCGGTCTGATATGAAATTAATCCATAACCGTACGCGTGACTTTTTGCAAACGCATAGTCGGCAAACTTTTCGATCATGTCAAAAATGGTTGTTCCCAACTCGTCGCCGTAGCCCAAGTTGATACAACCCGCTTCGAACCCCGCGCGCTGTTCCGCCATAGCAATTTTGTCTTTTTTGCCACAAGCTTTTCGCAACGTGTCTGCTTCGGCCAGCGAGTACCCGGCAAACTTCTGCGCCACGCGCATCACGCTCTCTTGATAGATCATGAGCCCGTACGTATCACCCAATAGTTCTGCCGCATCCGGATGGAAATATTCGTTCTTTTTACGATTGTTTTTGTAGTCGGCAAAATCATTGTGCATGTTCTCGCCCATTGGGCCAGGACGATACAAAGCAAGAACAGCGGAAAGATGCTCAAACGTTTCTGGCATCAGGGAACGAAGTAACGCCCGCATTGGGGTGCTCTCCAGCTGAAAAACTCCGATGGTGTCACCACGTGCAAGTAACTCAAAAGTTGGCTTGTCGTCGATGGGCAATTTGTCAACATCGAAGTCGCTATCTCGGAACTGACGGATCATCGCCATAGCATCGCTCAACACATCGAGGTTGCGAAGCCCCAAAATGTCCATCTTGAGTAGTCCAAGCGCCTCAACACCATGCATTTCAAATTGTGTAACAACCGGGGCGTCTTCCGGGTTTTGACCCTGTTCGGTTTTGCGCTGAATCGGCAGATACTCAGTTAATTTTTCTTTTGTAATTACCACGGCGGCGGCATGAATACCAACGTTGCGCTTGAGGCCTTCGAGTCCTCGCGCAACATCAACAACTTCTTTGACTTCACTATCGGAGTCGTACAAGGCTCGCAGCTCTGCTGCCGCGCGGTATCCGTCTTTGTGCTCACCTTTCGGATCGGGCTCTAAACAAAACTTGAGAGGCGTATCGCGACCCATGACCACAGGCGGCATTAGCTTGGCAATCTTGTCGCCAACGATATATGGCTTTCCAAGCACTCTTGCAGCATCACGCACAGCGTTGCGTGCCTTGATTGTGCCAAATGTGATGATTTGTGCAACGTGATCACGGCCATATTTATCTGCTGCATACCGAATCATTTGGTCGCGGTAACGCGAGTCAAAGTCCATATCGATATCTGGCATAGTGACTCGACTTGGATTTAAAAATCTTTCAAACAGCAAGTCGTATTTGATCGGATCTAAGTCGGTGATACGCAAGCAATACGCAACGGCACACCCAGCAGCCGATCCGCGACCAGGACCAACACGAATCGCATTGTCGCGCGCGTAGCGAATCATGTCCCACACGATCAAGAAATAAGAGCTGAAACCCATCTGCTCAATGGTTTGCAATTCAAAGTTGAGTCGCTCGACTACTGCTGGTGGGAGTTTCTGACCCCATCGCTCCTTGGCTCCTTCAAGAGCAAGATGGTGCAGATATTCGCCGTCGGTCTTGAAACCTTCCGGAAGCTCAAAGTTTGGGAGTACCGGCTTTCCAAACTCAATCTCAATGTTTGCTCGCTCTGCAATCCAAAGTGTATTGCTACATGCTTCTGGCACGTCTCGAAATAACCATTGCATCTCTTGAGCACTCTTTAAATAATGTTCGGCTCCCTCAAACTTGAACCTATTCGGGTCCGACATTGTGCAACCTGTTTGCACACACAGCAAAGCATCGTGAGCAGCATGATCGTCTCGATGCGTGTAGTGGGTGTCATTTGTTGCAAGCAAAGGAGCACCAATTTTGCGTGACAGTTCAATCAATAGCGGATTAGTCCGTTTTTGATCCGCAAGTCCGTGATCTTGTAATTCAATAAAGAAATTGTCTTTGCCAAAAATATCTTGCAGTCTTCCAGCGCAATCATGGGCACCAGTAATGTCACCCTTCATGAGTCGTTGCAACACATGACCGCCCAAGCATCCGCTTGTTGCGATTAAACCTTCATGGTGCTCGTGAAGTAACTCCCAATCAATACGTGGTTGGTAGTAGTAGCCCTCCAAAAACGCACGACTCGACAACTGAATCAAATTCTTGTAGCCGACATTGTTTTCAGCAAGGAGCGTGAGGTGGTAATACACCTTGCCGCCAGATTCAGTTTCACCACCCGAATCGTCTACTCTGCCTCGTCGTGATGGCCGCTCAGAGCGATGCTCATGAGCCATGTACGCCTCAGTGCCAATAATTGGCTTAATACCCTGCTCTTTGCATTGTCGATAAAAATCGAGCGTTCCGTACATATTGCCGTGATCAGTCATACCCAATGCGGGCTGGCCATCGGCCACGGCTGCGGCAACTAACTCGTCAATTCGCGATGCACCATCCAACATCGAAAACTCGGTGTGGACATGCAAGTGGGTAAATGATTCTCCCACTTAGATCTCCTTTCGTTTTCGATCGATGTTTGAGCTAAAAAGCCCCGTTGGAGGACAGAGATTAGCAGTGGGGTGTTTACCCGTGGTGCTTACCCGGGCTCATTCGCTTCTGGCTAGAGATACGTGCCAGGGCGATCCGAGATTTCTGTGGCATCTGCCCCACCAGGACCGCCGGGCAATTGGCGCATTTGATTTAATTGCTGATTCGCGGCCAGTTGCTGCGCAAACAATGTTGCCTGTATCCCATGGAACAGACCCTCGAGCCATCCGACCAATTGGGCCTTGGCAACTCTCAGTTCGCTATCCGATGGCGTCACACCATCACGAAAAGGTAACGACAACATCCGTAATTCTTCTGCCAAGTCGGGTGACAGGGCTTCAGTCAATTCAACAATTGATCTTTCATAAATTTCTGCAAGACGTTCACGTGCCGGACCATCCATCGTCATTGAATGCACTTCGTCAAGCAGTTGCTTGATCATCGAGCCAATGCGCATCACCTTGGCTGGAGCTGTCACCGTCTCGTTTGGAATTACTGGTGGATTTTCTGGGGCACCTTCTTGCACTACTTCAGTCATAGTTGCATTATCTCATGGTCGTTGGGCAATTGCCAACAGCGGAACATGCATTTCTGCTTCAGTCAAGGATCCATGCCTGCATACAAGCTGATATGGGCCAGTGTCAAATGGCTCATGAAAACTCACGTCTTTAAACGGAACAAGTGCGACGTCTCCGAGACGCTTGCGCGCTGCATCGGTCACTCGTGGACCAAACCAGCCATTGTCTACCGTCTCATCACGAGTGACGACCCAAGCAACGTCACCGTACAGTTCTTTAGCGGTTGCATGTAACGACTGGATTGCACCACTACGCGCATGAAGCCAACGAAACCTGCCCTCGCCAGACTGATACGCAACCTGATCAAGTACATCGCGGTGTGGAGTTATTGACGCGTCGCCGACATGTACTTGGCCATGATCCGCTGTAACGATCAACACACTGCCAGGTGTGAGTTGCTCAAGAACATTGGCAACCAACCGATCTGCTTGACGCAGCTCTGCGTTGTAGTAGTCGCCGAAACCACGCTCATGAGCAATTTTGTCGACACCGTCATAATATGCATAAATAAATTTCTGACCTGCTCGCAACAAGAGACCTACTTGCACCGCAATGCTCGATGATGATCTCCAGCCCATTGGACGAGAGCCACGTAGATGCGCTTCGGTAAATGCCGAACCTTCAAGTTCTGCTTTGCTCAACACTGGCACTGAAGCACCCATAAAAGGTGGGCATGGTTGCACCATCTCTGGCGGATATGTCGCACGCAAGTCGCCCTTTTCATCTCCCCAGCGCAACATCTGCATCACATGACGACCCATGTCCATGCGATAACCCATAAGGCCGTGTTCGCCAGGTGTCAGACCCGTAGCAATCGATGTCAACGCTGTCACGGTTGTTGATGGTGCAACCGTGGTGATTGATCCTCCCTGCATCGCCGCAATCGTTGGTGCATGCGAAATGTTGCTCTGTAGCTGATGCCAACCAAGGCCGTCAATTACGAGCAGCACGACTTGGTTTGCTCCCTCTACCGCTTTTGGCATCCATGCAGGCACCGAATCTGTACCCCGTGGCCCGAGCAGGCTTGGAATAATGCTGGAGATACAACCCCCTGAATACTGAGGAAGCGTTGGATCAAGCACGGGATCTACACTACAACCGTGCGTGTATCTACTCGGGGCGACTATGCGTGTCGCGCTCTCCTCTCGCTCGCCCTCCACGAAGGCGAGCCAGGTCCAACATCGGTCCGCGACATCGCAACCCGTACCGCGCTTCCACAGCCTTATCTCGAGCAGATTCTTTTGGTTCTCAAAGGCGCAGGCCTGGTCAAATCAAAACGTGGCGTTGGCGGTGGATACACACTTGCCCGACCAGCAGAAGAGATCTTGCTCTCACAAATAATTGCAGCAGCAGACGGCCCGATCAGTCTTGGTGATTTTGGCAAACCACACCAGGATGGCTCATGTGATCACGAAGGTCATTGCGTACTACTAGCGATCTGGAATGTTGCTGGCGAACACATGCGCGAACATCTCGAGGATTACACGCTGGCAAAAATTGCCTCTGCGGCCAAAGGCACTTCGCCTTGGCCACAACTGCATCATTAACTCATTTACCAACAAAGCGTTTAGCTACAGCGGGCAAGCAATACTTTCATATCGTCGGGCATTTCAGCTTCAAACGACATCGATTCACCACTGATCGGATGCACAAAGGCCAACTGATGCGCATGCAGCATTGGACGCGGTGCCGATAGAGAACTTCGCGCACCCCCGTATGTCGAGTCTCCCACTACCGGATGTCCGATTGATTCGAGATGAACTCTGATCTGATGGGTCCGTCCAGTTTCTAGATTGCACTCAACTAATGAACTTGGCAACGGCAGATCAAACTTTGATTTCACTTCAAAACGTGTCCGAGCAGCTTTACCGTCGACAACGACTCCCATGCGTGTTGGGTCTTTCTGATCTCGACCGATTGGAGCGTCGATGGTGCCAGACAAAACAGTTGGGTGTCCCCAAATAAGTGCCAAGTAGGTGCGCTTCACCTCACGTTTCGACAACGCATCCACAAGCGCTTCGTATGCTGCTTGCGTTTTTGCCATCACCATCAAGCCAGTCGTACCCGCATCAAGTCGATGCACAACTCCGGGACGTAACGGGTCACCAGCAGACGCCATCTCGGGAAACCTCGCAAGTGCACCATTGACCATCGTGCCTGTTGGATTGCCGGCGCCAGGATGGACAACTAAACCTGCACGCTTATTTACCACCACAACATCTGTGTCTTCGTAGACAACATCCAAAATCACTGATGCGTCGGCCATTGGTAATTCTTTTTTGGGCAATAGCGCAGTATCAATAGCAATTGTTTGACCTTCAGCAATTTTGGTTTTGCCGGTCTTGGCACACACTCCATCGACCACCACTCCGCCGGCCTGAATGAGCAAAGCTGCAGAGGCGCGACTTACGTCGGCGATGAGAGCAACAATGCGGTCTAGACGCTGATCATTGAGTGCAGCCGGAATAATTTCATTGAGCACTATTGGCCGTCCGTTCGATCGATCTGGGAGTTGTACTTGAACATTGCCACGATCATTGTCGCGGCTCCAATCATGATTGCCATGTCAGCGACGTTAAATACTGGCCACCATTGAAAATCAATAAAGTCAATAACCGCTCCACGCATCCACCCGGACCCTCGAAACAGTCGATCCAGAATGTTCCCTACTGCTCCGCCGACAATCAGACCTGTCGCCAGGCGCGTCAACACATTGTCAGCCCGACGCAACGAGAGCAATAGCATCACCACAACCACCAATCCGATAACGCCGATTATCGGTCCTAGTCCGGTTCCTCGCGAGAAGGCCATCCCTCGGTTGTAGGTCAAGTTAAATTGCATTGTCCAAATCACGTCAATGATGTGTCCATCAGCGAGACCTCGAAGAGCCCACGCTTTAGTCAGTTGGTCAAGCATCGCTACAGCGATAGCAACCAACAGACTCATACGCGTTGCCCTAAACAACGTCAATCGGCCTCCTGAATGCGTTGTGTCAAGTGCGTCAGGTGTGGCGTCGATCATCGACGGCCAATGCCACCGACACGTTCAAGAACCGACTCGGTTGTTTCTGGAATAGCTTTGAGGCGCTCGCGAGGAATCGCCAAACCAGTGTGTACAGAATATCCATACTCGCCGGTCTTGATTCGCTCAAGTGCGGCATCTAACTCTTCAACGATATGCCTGGCTTGCGCTGACAGCATGAGGTCACGGGAGCGTTCGACCACCATGGTGTCACCTTCGCCACCCTCTTCGTCAAACTGCACATCGCCCATTTCCACATCTTGAATGAGTGAATTTGCCTCATCATCAAGACGCAGTGCCTGACGCAGCAAAACGACTTTCTTTTCAAGCATCAACTCGCGCTGACCAGTCAAGAACTTCAGATCAAAATCTTTTGTTGCTTGAATACCATCCGCGAACTCAGTCTTGATAATCGGTGGACGCGGTGGTGGTACAGGCTTACGCTTTGCTCGAAGTTCGGCCTCACGTGCGGCTTCTTTTTCCGCGGCAAGCGCAAGTCGAGCTGCTTCCTTTTCTTCGCGAAGGCGAATCTTTTCGGCTTCCTGTGCTGCCTTAAGTATTAACTTTTCGGCTGCGATGCGCGCTTTTTCCTTAGCCGCTTCTTTGGCCGCCGATGCCTTCAATTTTTGCTGCAGGGCCATGTCCTTCTTGCGCTGTGCTGCAACCTTTTTGCGCTCCATCTCTTTTTCACGCATTGCCTTCTTACGCGCCGCATCAGCAGCCTTTTTAGCCGCTACTTTCTTGGCCAACTCGGCTTTTTTCAATGCAAGTGCCTTCTGATCAGCAATTTTCTTTTGCGCTGCAAGCTTCTTCTGTGCGGCGACTTTCTTTGCCAAGTCAGCCTTTTTAGTTGCTAGCGCTTTTTGCTCAGCAAGCTTCTTTTTTGTGGCGACTTTCTTTGCCAAGTCAGCCTTCTTGGTTGCTCGCGCTTTTTGCTCAGCAAGCTTCTTCTGTGCGGCGACTTTCTTTGCCAAGTCAACCTTCTTTTTTGCAGCTACCTTCTTCGCCAGATCGGCCTTCTTTTTTGCGGCCGCCGCCTTATTGGCTAAGGCTTTCTTCTTTGCTGATACTGATGGCATGTTTCCCTCTCGAACTTGGCGCTTTACCGTACTTGATCGACACCTATATGGACGGGATTCCCATCTAAATCCCCCGTTGGATCTAGGCCTTGAACCCACTCAATACGCTGTGCAAGGGTTTCAGAGGCTATATAAGCCTCGAATTGAGACACTTGCGACTGCAGCGAATCTGGCAAACCAAGCTTTAATACAATCCGGTCAGATACCGCTAACCCAGCTTCTCGGCGTGCTTGTTGCACCATCCGCACTATGTCGCGTGCAGCACCTTCCGCCAATAATGCATCAGTCAATTCAATATTTAGCAATACGATCCCTTGGCCATCGGCTAGCGCGGCGCTTGCGATTTTTTCGGTATCACCTGCAGCCGCAACCAGCCTGACCTGAAACTCGTGCGGTTCAAGCGAGACTCCACCAGCGATAACTTCGTCTCCGTTGATCGACCAGTCGCCTTTCTTTACTGCAACGATCACTTTTTGAGTGTTGGCGCCAAGGCGTGGTCCGAGAGCAGCAGGAATGAGTTGCAATTCGTGTTTGGCCACTTGACCAAGTTCAGTTGTGAGCGTGACTTTGTGAACATTGACTTCGTCTGTGATGATCGAGACAAACGATTGCAACGCATTAGCCAACGGTGAAGCAACAGTAAGTTCTCCAAGTGGTAGTCGAACTCGGCGTGAATGCACCTTGCGCAATGACAGAGTTGTTGAACACACGTCGCGGACCTGATCCATCACTTTTTCAAGTTCATCGTCGCTCGGCACAATGCTCGCGTCTGGCCAGTCCTCCAAGTGCACACTTCGCTCACCCGTGAGTTCTTTGTAAATCTTTTCAGTAGTTAACGGCAACAGAGGTGCAGCAATGCGGGTCAACACCTGCAGCACTGTGTGCAACGTATCTATTGCGTCCTTGTCGCCCTTCCAAAATCGATCGCGGCTACGACGGATATACCAATTGGTGAGCACGTCCAAAAATGTTCTTACTTGTTGGCATGCATTGAAAATATCGTATTGATCCATCGACACCGTTGTGTCTTCGATCAGACGCTTCAATTTTGAAAACACGTATCGATCCAACACATTTGTTGAGTCGTAGCGAACTTCGCCGGTCATTGATTCGGCATTGGCATACAACGACAAGAAATACCAACTATTCCACAGTGGCAACATCACTTGACGCACCGTGTCACGAATACCTTCTTCGGTTACCGCAAAGTCCGACCCACGCAAAATTGACGAAGACAACAGATACCAACGCATGGCATCAGCGCCATAAGTATCGAAGACATTCATTGGGTCTGGATAGTTGCGAAGACTCTTGGACATCTTTGCGCCGTCATCACCCAAGACAATTCCGTGACTGACACATGTAGAAAAAGCAGGACGATCGAACAACGCTGTTGCCAGAACATGCAGCGTGTAAAACCAACCACGTGTCTGACCGATGTATTCAACGATGAAGTCACCGGGATAGTGCTGATCAAACCATTCCTGATTTTCGAACGGATAATGCACTTGAGCAAACGGCATCGAGCCACTCTCGAACCAGCAGTCGAGAACTTCGGGGACTCTGCGCATCATCGACTTTCCAGTTGGATCATCTGGATTTGGTCGTACCAGATCGTCTACAACCGGGCGATGCAATTCGGTAACTACGACACCAAAATCGCGCTCGAGGTCGGCGAGACTCCCATACACATCGATACGCGGATATGCGGGGTCATCACTGCGCCACACTGGTATCGGAGAACCCCAGAAGCGATTGCGGCTGATCGTCCAATCGCGCGCATTTTCGAGCCACTTGCCAAAGCTTCCGTGCTTCAAGTGATCTGGCACCCAAGTGATCTCTTCGTTTAATGCAACCATGCGCTCTTTCACAGCTGTCACATTGACAAACCACGAGCTCACCGCTTTATAGATGAGTGGCTTTCCTGTGCGCCAACAATGCGGGTATGCGTGGTCGTATGTTTCGTGTCGCAAGACGACGCCTCGCGACTTAAGTTCACGGATAATCAGCGGGTTGGCGTCAAACACCAACATCCCAAAGAAGTCTGGAACTTCACTCGTAAACAACCCACGACTATCGACTGGCACCACAAGCCCGATGCCGTGCTCACTGCATACTCGTTGGTCGTCCTCACCAAAGCCAGGGGCAAGGTGCACTACTCCAGTACCGTCTTCCGTCGTTACGAAGTCGCCCGCAATAACTCGAAATGCATCTGGCTGATCAGCGAAGTACGAAAACATTGGCGTATACGTGCGACCAACAAGTGCTGCGCCAAGTATCGAGTCAAGAACTTCTGCACCTTCCAACTCCTTTTCATACGAACCAAGTCGTGCTTCGGCCAAGATGTAAATAGTTCCGTTATGTCGCACTCGCACGTAACTGACTTCTGGCGCAACCGCAAGAGCCAAGTTGCTCGGCAATGTCCATGGCGTAGTCGTCCACGCCAGTAATGATTCGCCGGTTTCAAGTACAAACGCAACGGTCAAGGCTGGATCTTGCACTTGCTTGTACGCGTCGTCCATGCGCGTTTCAGTGTTTGACAATGGCGTCTCAAGTGCCCATGAATACGGCAGCACTCGAAATCCTTCGTAAATCAGACCCTTGTCCCACAGCCTCTTAAATGCCCACATCACACTTTCCATGTACGAGACATCGAGGGTTTTATAATCGTTTGCAAAATCAACCCAACGCGCTTGGCGGGTTACATAACGCTCCCAGTCGCTGGTGTAACGCAGCACAGACTCTTTGCAGTACTCATTGAATTTCTCGATACCGAAGTCTGTGATTGCTTGTCGTCCAGAAATCCCTAACTGACGCTCTGCTTCTGCTTCGGCAGGCAAGCCATGACAATCCCATCCAAAACGGCGTTCAACTCGCTTGCCCTGCATCGTTTGATATCGAGGAACAGCATCTTTGACAAACCCGGTTAACAGGTGCCCGTAGTGCGGTAAACCGTTGGCAAATGGTGGTCCGTCATAGAACACATATTCGTTTGCACCATTGGCGCCAGCATCGCGTTGATCAATGGAAGCCTGAAATGTGCCGTCAGCAGCCCAAAAATCGAGCGTCTCGTTTTCGACTGCTGGAAAGTTCGGTTGAGGATCAACCTTTGGATAAGTCACGGTGCGTCATTGTAAAGGCAAATGCGTGCTACTGGCTTGATGCCTAGCAGCGAAGCAATAAGCCCTGTACGACGATCTGCAAAAACAGCAACACCACAAGGGGCGAAAGATCAAGTGGCCCTGCAAGGGGCAATGCGCGTCTCACTGGCAGAAGCACAGGATCAGTCAGCAATATCACGATTCGCACAACCTGACCGAGAGGTCCGTTTGGGTTGGCGGGAAACCACGAAAGAATCACTCTTCCGATTATTAGGTACGTGTAGAGACCTACAAGGGAGCAAAGAATCTCAGTCACGATTGACGCGCGTGCCACGAGGTGTCAACAGAAAAACACCAGGTGCAATCTTTTCCATTTTGCCTTCGATTCCGTAGGTTACTCCGCTCGCAAAATCAATCAGTCGTCGCGCAATTTCCGAATCTGCGGCTCCAATGTTCATTGCTACTGGCTTTCCAGACCTCAGCAACTCCGCAATATCTTTTGCTTGGTCATAACGAGTTGGTCGAATTGCAACTGGTTCAGCAGTTGTCTGCGTGAGTTTGCGAACTGTTCCACCAGTACTTGAACCACTTGGTCGCAGTTGCACACTCGAGTCATCTCGTTGGGCATGCGTGCGCACTGGTGTTGGCCGTGCTGCAGTTCGCGGGCGCGGTGCCTCTTCGTAGTCATCTTCATCTTCATCTTCGTAGTCATCGACATACTGCTGAGGCTGTGGACGTCGAACGGCCCCACCACCGCGCGCATTGCGAGCAGCCGGACGTTCTACGGCTATTGAAGCGTCGTAGTCGTCGTAAGCGTCATCTGGGCCAAGACCTAAATAGTCCATTGCTCTACGAAACATTGACATCAGTAATAGGTTACAACACCCGACTAGATCGAACGTGGACGTTGGCCGAAGAGCGCTGTTCCCACACGCACCAGTGTGGAGCCTTCCTCAACCGCAATCTCGACATCGGATGTCATCCCCATCGATAACTGTTCAACCCCCAGGTCGGCAGCCATCTGCTTAAGCAACCGAAAAGCAGCTCGAGTCTTATCTGGATCCATATCGGTCGGGCCAACCGTCATCAGACCAGTGACGTCAAGTCCGCCTTGACGGGCCTGATCCACAAGGGTTTTTGCCTCGGTGGGATCACACCCACCTTTATCGCTTTCGCCGGTGGTATTTACCTGTAACAGCATTTCGCACCGCCCAATAACTGCCCGTCCTGCGTGGCGCTTGACGAGTTCGGTTACTACCGATGCCCTATCTACCGACTGCCACACGTCAACAATCTCAAATATCGACTTAATTTTGTTGGTCTGTAATTGTCCGATGAAATGCACGGGTAGCCGATCGGCAGAGTCAACTTGCTTCGACTTCGCAATTAATTCCTGCGCATAGTTTTCGCCAACAGCCTCACAGCCCGCAGACTTTGCTTCACTCCAGGCGTCTGCCCCGAAATTCTTGGTAACAGCAACAATGCCAACCCCGACCCCACCTGCGCGAACAATTCGATCGCGCAATTCGGCAACACGAGTTGCTACGAGTGGCTGATTCATAAGAATTCGAAGGCGAATTCAATCGCAAATTCGCCGGCGAATGCGCCAACCATCCGAAGCTGTTACTTCAAAAAGTCTGGAACATCAAAGCCATCGGATGAATCACGCAATGGATCTTCCCCAGTACCAAACAACTCTTTAATCCGACTTCCACGTGGTTCACCACGCGTATCAGCGCGACCGTCACCCCTAGATGACCGCGACGTAGCTGAATCCGAACGATCAAACCCTGCGGCAATGACAGTCACTTGTACTTCGTCTTCGAGTTCGTCATTAATTACGGTACCAAAAATGATGTTTGCATCCTGGTGTGCCACCGCGTGCACGATCTCTGCTGCAGCATTGAGTTCGAATAAGCCCATATCCGATGGACCAGTGATATTAAGCAAAATACCGCGCGCGCCCTCGATCGACGACTCAAGTAGTGGTGAGTTGATCGCAGCGGTTGCTGCTGCAATTGCGCGATTATCGCCCTTTGCTTTGCCTGTACCCATCAAAGCAGTACCCGCATTTGTCAAAATCATTTTGACGTCTGCAAAGTCGGTATTGATCAGACCTGGCGTGGTGATCAAGTTGGTGATACCAGCCACACCTTGTAACAGCACTTCGTCAGCGCGCTTAAACGCATCGAGCAGACTCGTCTTCTCAGTAGCAACTGACAACAGTCGCTCGTTTGGAATGATGATCAACGTGTCAACCTTCTCACGCAACTTGGCAATACCAGCTTCGGCTTGCATGGCGCGACGGCGTCCTTCGAATCCGAATGGACGAGTCACAATTCCAACGGTTAATGCACCAGCCGCACGAGCGATCTCAGCGATGATTGGAGCTGCACCAGTACCAGTGCCGCCACCTTCACCAGCTGTAATAAATACCATGTCTGCACCGCTGACAATTTCTTCTATGTCACTGCGACTTGCTTCAGCGGCATCTTGACCGATTGCTGGGTCACTGCCGGCACCGAGACCGCGAGTGATTTCGCGACCAATATCAATTTTGAAGTCTGCATCGCTCATCAACAACGCCTGAGCATCAGTGTTTACTGCCACAAATTCGACACCCCTCAGATTGGAGTCGATCATGCGATTGATTGCATTAACGCCCGCCCCGCCCACTCCGATTACTTTGATAACCGCCAAGAAATTTTGTGGTGCACCAGACATTATGTATTCCTCCTACGAAGCGCTTGCGACAACGATATTAACTCTGTCACAGACACTGGTTCCAATGTTGGATACAGGCTAGTTGATCGTTCACCCTGACCGTGATCACGACTGAACCACTGGAGTCCCAGTCGATACATCAATACTGATAATTGAGTTGACGTCTTGGCGGCGCAATAAGACCACAACATTGACGAGTTTGTTGCGCATGTCTACGGGAGCCCCAAAGTTGACAACTGTGCCTGTTTTAAGGGTCATTGTGATTTCTTCAGTACCCGCTACGCCCAAATGTTTGACCATTGGCGCAAGCTCGCTTGGCAGCGACATTGCCAATTGGCCCGCCGCTCTATAGGCGGCGGCAGAACTCGCCCCCGCTGTCAAGTTTGGGCCGGTTCCCTCGATCCACATGTATTGCGTTGGTCGCCCCTCCACCACACTTAGCACTAAACCATCTTCGTCTATTACACGCGCCCGATTATCAACACCAAGAAACCATGCAACTGGGATTCTCTCGTTGATCTGAATCAATACGCGACTGGGAAGGCTCGTCGTAATGCGCGCAGATTTGATCCACGGGTCGCTTTCAAGTCTTTCTTGGGCAGTTTTAGTATCGACAGTGAGTACAGACTTGCCCTTGAGCGAGTCGGAAACACTTCTCACCAACGCAGAGTCTGCATATTTTGCACCTTCAACTCGCACCGTTTTAACCGCAACGATTGGTGATGCCAAAATAATAAGTGCGACACCGATTGCAACGACGACTCCAAGACCTGTCATCACTAGGCGTTTGCGCTTGTTGCCTCCAACAAACTTGCCTGTAAGAAGGCCCAACAATTTGCGCGATCTAGGTGTATCTCTCCACTGAGTACCAACAATTATCTCAGCGTTGAGGTCTTGCGCAACATCATCGTCTGTTATCAATACCCGAAGCGAAGTGGGTGCTTGGTGCACAGACTCCGATGCGGTGTCCGATGGAAAATCGCTCTCCGATGGCTGACGAAAGTCTTCGTCCACTATGACAACACGATCCGGCGCGGCGGTGGACTCAGTCGCTGGTGGCTCGACAGGCATCGTCACTTCTCGTGTTCTGATGTCGGTCACTGAAGCAACCACGGGCTGCTCTTGAGTATCTGACGTCCCATCATTAAACACCGTTCGCAATTCGTCGAGTACTTCCGTTGGTACATCCAACGCATCTCGAAATGACGTTGAGGTCAGCACTGAAATCGGTATAGATGTGTCGGTAGAAACAGATGTGTTTGCGTTGCGATCGAAAATATGTTCAAGTCGCACTGTTGCCACACTGGTGTCCGATTCGCTCGTCAGCACCTCAACAAGCGAAGGGTCCATTGTCGGATCAAAACCAGCGAGACGAATCTCGCTACGCAAGTCGTACCCGGTCGACTCTTTGACCCGACGACGAATCTCGGCCATCACCCGCACTACATCTGATGCCAAGCCACCTTCTTCGGCCTGAATGAAGTTTGCATGCTTCTCAGAGATGTGGGCAGTTCCGATACGAAAACCACGCATACCGATTTGATCAATCAACGCACCAGCCGAGACTTCCCCAGGCACAGGATTGACAAAGACTGATCCCGCATTTTGTCCGCCCGGTTGATTCTCTCTACGCCACTTGACAATCTCTGACACCTGGTTTTCTGCCTTTTCCGTAGCAGTAGACCAACTTAAGTTGAGCGTCGCCGACAGCACCACATGATGATCCGCAATTGCAGATCCTCTAAACCTGAGACCCAGATCGACTGCATCAACATGGGCTTCAACGCCGCGTAGTAGATGAAAAATTCGTGCCGATACAAGTGATGAAGCAATGTCCGATCCATGTCCACCCGCGTTCATCCGTACCGCTCCACCGATTGTGCCGGGCACGCCCACGCCCCATTCGAAACCCGTCAACCCCCGATGCACGCTCTGTCGAGCGGCAACAGGCAACAACACAGATCCACCAAAAAGTGCAACCGGCTCGACGTCCAACTTGTCATCTGCGTTAGCGGACCGATCGGGCAGGTCGATGTACTCTAAAAAACTTCCAAAGGTAATCGCCAAACCCTGAAACCCAGTATCGGCTATCAGCATGTTGCTACCCCTGCCAATCACCAACACTGGAAGATCAACCTGTGCCAAAACTGCGCTGATCGCTACTAGATCATCTATCGACTCAACGCGAATATGTAATGCTGCATTTCCGCCGACGCGATACGTCGTAAATTGCGCAAGGGAGACATCCACGTGAACACGCTTTCCAAACAACTCTCTTGCTAAACGCAACTCTGCATCTGTTGCCGGACGCTTAAATGAGCGAGGACTATTCATCGCTCTAGCGCTTGCGCGCTTCGTCGGCGCGATCGCTTTGGCGCAACGAAATCACTTCATCAGGAAGTTGAGCAACATCACCACAACCCATTGAGATACAAAGGTCACCGTTTGTGAGAGTAGATGCAAGAAAAATCACGAGATCTTCCCGACGCGCGATCCACTCAACTCTCTTACCCGGATGGTTGTTCTTGATCGCATCAACGACAAGTTTGCCAGTTACGCCAGGTATCGGAGTGGTACCCGAGGAATAGATGTCGGTAACTACGACAACATCGGCATCGGCAAATGCGTCTGCATATGCGCCAGACATTACGCTCATCCGATTAAATCGATTTGGCTGGAAGACTGCTACCACCCGATTCCATTTATCTGTCGTATCTCGGGCACCGCGTAACACAGCGATAATTTCGTTTGGTAAATGCGCGTAGTCGTCCACAAAGGTCACACCGTTGTCAATGCCGCGCATATCAAAACGCCGTGCAACCCCCCCAAAGACGCTCAATGCCTGAGCGGCAACCACAAAATCCACACCAAGCTCCATCGCCATCGTTAATGCCGCCGTGGCATTGAGTACATTGTGCTCACCCCGCAATGGGACTTCGACGGATCCGACTAAAACGTGTTTTACTGTTGAACCAGATGGCCGAGCCTCTATATCGAAATGGCTGCCTCCATCTGCAAGTACCACGTTGACAGCACGCACATCAGCATTGATGTTCTTGCCATAGGTACGACATCCATACATCGAAGCAATTTTTGCGCATACGGCATCATCGGCGCACAGCACCTTCGGTCCATCAATCTTTTTCACATATTGCTCAAAACTTTCCACAATCTTGTCGAAAGTTTCAAAATGATCGAGATGATCAACATCAACATTTGTCAGGATTGACCCAAAGAGCGGTAATGCCAAGTGCGTTGAATCACTTTCGTCAGCTTCGACAACAAGATATTGCCCAATCCTCCATCCAGCACCCAAACCAAGGCCGTGTACATCACCGCCAATCACAAAACTCGGTTGTAGTCGCGCAGTGGTCATGATGTGCATCAGCATTGCTGACGTAGTTGTCTTGCCATGAGTGCCAGCCACCGCAACCGACTGCTTTAGTGCACAAATTGCGCCCAACACCTGTGCTCGGCTCAGAACCAAAACAGATTGTTTTGCTGCTGCAACTAGTTCGATATTGGTTGGAGGGATTGCAGTCGAAGCCGTCACCGCATCGCAGTTGTGCACTGCTGTCGCATCATGCCCCACGATGATGCTCACACCAAGCGCACGCAAACGGTCGAGAACACCAGATTCGTGAATGTCGCTACCAGATACTTGATGACCCATCTCGCATAGCACTTGGGCGATTGCGCTCATTCCAGGACCACCAATGCCTACGACATGAATTCGCCGAGGCGTACTCAGATCAAAATATGCGCTGCCACTCATCGCACTACCGTCTCAGCCGCTGCATCAATCACCGAAGCGATCGAACAATTGCGATGCACATCCCCAATTTTTCTTGCTGCTAGAGAAATCCGTAGACGCTTCGCGTCATCGGTCAACAGTTCAATAATTTGCTGAGTAAAAACATCGTCAGTGAGTCGGGACTCTTCAAGTAACACTGCCCCTCCTTGATCACTCAACGACTTTGCATTTGTGAGTTGATGATTCTCGGCCGCATCCTTCCAAGGAATCAACACCGAGGCAATGCCGACAGTAGCAATCTCTGCAACCGTCGAAGCACCCGCTCGCGCAACAACCAAATCGGCTGCTGCATAAATGTCATTCATATTATTGCTATAAGCAATTCGCTGATACATAATCGAACCGTCAGGACGTCTGATCTCACTCGGCAAACTCTGCCCCTCCATATATCTCAACCCAGCAATGTGCAAAATTGCCGCATTCGATAATGGCGGAGTATCCATCTGCGTCATCAGACTCTCAGTTGCGCTGTTCAGCACTGCCGAACCAAGTGATCCGCCCATCACCACAACGAGTTTTGCGCCGGTGCTAAACCCCAGTTCTGTTCGTGATGTAGCACGGGAAGCATCCCGGTCGAGACGTCGCAACTCTGCACGCACAGGAGCACCGGTGAGTTGAGCACCACTCAACGTGCTCGGCATATGCGCTACTGCAACTGCCGCCGCATACTTGACCTGCATCTTTGTCGCCATTCCTGGCTTACTGTCATATGAACAAGTTACGACGGGAATCTTGAGATGACGGGCCGCTCGACAGATTGGAGCACTCACATATCCGCCGACTGAAACCACTACACGTGGTCGGTGCTGAACCAACACCTGAGTTGCTAACTGCGTGGCGCGCATCATGATTGGCAACATTCGCAGATTGCGTTTTATCTTGGCGACGCTCACACCACGCTGTAAACCATCAACACCAAGAAACACGCACGCAATACCTGTTTGAGGCACAAGAGTTGTTTCAACTCCTCGATCCGAACCCACATACATCAGTGTTTCACGAGGGTGTCCTGCTTCTACCAACAACTCAATAATTGCGAGTGCGGGAACTACATGCCCACTTGTCGCTCCCCCCGTAATAACGGCATAAGTCGTAGGGGCAGGGGCAACCATGGCTCTACTTCATATTACGAGCAACATTGAGCAAAAGCCCCGAGGCTGCCATCACCATAAATAATGAGCTTCCCCCATATGAGATAAATGGCAAGGTCAAACCCGTAACGGGGAGTGCACCAATTACTCCTCCAATATTAATTGACGCTTGGATACATAACCATGTCGTGATGCCTCCTGCGAGCACTGCGCCAAATGGATCTCGCGCTCTAAGCGCAACCTGAATACCGAGCAATGCGAGTGCCAAGAACAAACCGATCACCATTATTGATCCAATCAGACCAAACTCCTCAGCAATGATTGCAAAAATAAAATCACTGTGCGCTAAAGGCACATACCCCCACTTACCTGTACCACGACCCGCACCCACACCAGTAATGCCTCCATTGGAGATACTCAAAATTGATTGCCATACTTGATACGCCGAATGCCCCTTATTTGATTGAAGATCAAGAAACGACAAGAAGCGCTGCTGCATTCGGAAACTTGCCGAAATAGCCACGACAGAACCCAACGCTGATAGCGCGCCAATGGTGCCGATAAGCCGTAGCGGTGTACCCGCCACAAACATTGTTGAGAGAATTACGCAAGTAAAAACAATCGCGGCACCAAAGTCTTTCTGCATCATGCACAATGCGACTGATACACACCACACTGCCACGATTGGCACAAATGTTCGCTGCACATTTTCTATTTCTTTTCGACGGCGCCCCAAAACGCTCGCGCAGTATAGGAGCACAGCAACTTTCAAAATCTCCGAAGGTTGAAATCTAACGGGACCAATTTCTGCCCATGCGCGGGCGCCGTTGATCGTCACACCAATTGGCGAAAACGGCAGCAGCATCAAAATGAATCCTGCACCAAGTACATACTTCACCCATTTATGCCAAATGTGATACGGCATTCGGTAAGTAACTAAGAGCGCAAAGAATCCACACACAGACCATGCAAGCTGTTTGCGAAACATATACCAAGCAGATCCACCATTGTTGATTGACACGATCGACGAAGAAGACAACACCATGATTAAACCGAACACAACAAGCACCGTGATCACGCCAACAATTCCGTAATAGACACGGCTCGGAGCATCGGTCGCAAGCCTGCTTGTCTGCGCGTTACCAGTTTTGTTCAACACCGCACGGCGCCTCTCGGCTGGTGTGAGTTGACTATCTGCAGAGATCGTTGCCATAGGTGCCTTATCTATTCACTGTGTTGTTGGTTTAAGTTGGCTTCATTTCGCACACACTGCATGAAGTCTTCGCCACGTTCCATGTAATTGTTATACCAGTCGTAGCTAGTACACGCTGGTGATAGCAGCACAACATCTCCATGGACTGCAAGTGTGCGAGCAAGACGAACGGCTTCCTTCATTGATTCCCCATGCACCACACGACACACTCCATCAAATGCTTTCTCAATCTCGTTTGCATCATCACCAATTGCCACAACCGCCCTAACCCGTTGTGGCTGACTTGCAAGCTCCGCCAAATCAAGACCTTTATTGCGACCACCAGCAATCAGCACAATGTTTTGAAATGACTTAATCGCAACCGCTGACGCATGAGGGCTTGTTGCCTTCGAGTCGTTAAACCACTTCACGCCGTCAATTATCTCTACGAACTCAATCCGGTGAGGGGCGTTATCAAACTCTGAAAGTGCGCGCGCCACGTCACTCGGCTCAACCAAACCACTCTCGATCGAAATTGCAGTAGCTGCTAAAGCATTCGTGATGTCGTGCGGCAACGCACGCTTCATTTCTGAGATATTCATGATTGATCCATGGGGAGAATTAAGTCGTCCATCTTGTGCGTGATAGTCGCCCTCTATCGCTCCAAATGTGACGATGCGTGCAGTGCTCTCTTGAGCAAACTTCAAGATTCGTGCGTCATCAACTGGTGCCACTGCAACATCACCTGCACGCGAATGCGCCCATAGCTGCGCTTTTGCCGCTGTATAACTTTCCATGTTGGTGTGCCAGTCGAGATGATCTGGTGCAAGATTGAGCCATACGGACGCGCTCGTACGAAAGTGTTCACAATTTGATAAGCGGAAACTAGAGCACTCCACAGCAAACACTTGGGCGTCAGTGTCGAGTGCAGCTACTAGTGGTGTTTCGGTATTGCCAACCGCCATGCTCTGGTATCCCGCTGCACGCAGCATTGCCGCCGTCATCAACGTTGTTGTTGTCTTGCCATCGGTGCCCGTGATGCCGAGCATCGGGCGAGGTCCACCTTCGCGTAGTTCCTCAAAGTTGTAAGCCAACTCAAGTTCGGATGAAATACTCAGACCCATCTGTCTGGCAACTCTCATCACATGATGACCCTCCGGAATACCTGGAGCAGGAGCAAGACGATTAATACGCTTCAACACACTCATCACTGCCGTCTCGTCTGTTGTATTTACGAATTCGCAGTTCAACCCGCGCGCAAAATCTTGGTGTTGCTTCGTATTTTCATCGTCGGCAAGAATCACTGTTTCACCCCTCTTACAGAGAGCGTTTGCGACTGCCATTCCTGCCACTCCAAGTCCAAACACCAACGTTGTTTGTTCAGTACTCAACGCAAGCCGACCTGATGCGTAAAATCTGCGATGAAGAGTGCTACAGCCGTTGCAACACAAATTCCTGAGATAATCCAGAACCGTATAATCACAGTTGTTTCTGGCCATCCGCTCAATTCAAAATGGTGATGGATCGGCGACATTTTGAACAAACGGCGCTTGCGGCCCGATGCCTTAAAAACGCCCATCTGCACCGCGACCGAACCAGCTTCCAAAACATTGATCCCACAGACGATCGGAAGGAGCAAGTGAGTATTGGTGGTGACCGCAAGCATTCCTAGTGCGGCACCAAGTCCGAGCGCTCCAACGTCTCCCATAAAAATTCGTGCCGGAGCAGCATTCCACCACAAAAAGCCTGCGCATGCTCCTGCTAGAGACGCTGACAAAACGGCTAGGTCGAGCGGATTGACGATGTCATAGATACGCGGGTTGCGAAATGCCCAATACGCAATCACAGTGAATGCCAAGAAGCCGAACAATGCCGAACCTGCAGCCAAGCCATCCAAGCCATCAGTCACGTTGACGGCATTGGTGGTACTCCACACCATGATTGCAGTCCATACGATAAAAATCGGTCCGGAGATATCCCAACCAGGGCTTGTCGCTCGCGTAAACGAAAGAGTCTCCACGACGCCGGTCGTACTCGCCAACAGCCACAGCAACAACAATGTGATGCCAAATGTGATCCAACCCTTTTTCTTCCAAAAGATTCCACGATTGTGCTGGCGACGAACTTTCAGATAGTCATCAAGAAAACCAATAGCACCAAGTACGAACACTGTGAGCCAAATAATTGCGGCCTGATCAGAAAACGGAAGGCCGACACGTAAGTGTGCGACAATCCACCCAATTGCACCTGCAAACAAAATTGCGACCCCACCCATGGTTGGGGTCCCCTGCTTGCCTACCTGATGCACTGGACCATGATCCTCCGCGCCAAGTACCGGTTGACCTTTGCCAAGCCGCGCAAAAACAACCATCAATACACGGGTAGCAATGAGCGAAAGGATCATGCCGGTTGAACCAGCAATGAAGATTGGAATCATGAGAGCGCACCTATCAATTGATTAGCAACTTGAGCATCATTAAATGGCAGAACCTGATTGCCAATGGTTTGGGTAATTTCATGACCCTTGCCAGCGATGATCACAACATCACCTTTTCTAGCTGTCCTTAGAGCTAATTCTATTGCAGATCGACGATCCAACTCGACACTTATCGATGCCCGTCGGTCAGCATCTTCGATGCCAGAAATTATTTGTTGTGCGATGTCCATAGGCTCCTCTGAACGAGGATTATCAGATGTCACGATCACGAAATCTGCTTGTGACGCTGCAATTGCTCCCATCTGCGGACGCTTTGTCTTATCTCGATCACCACCACAGCCGAACACCAAGATAATTTTCCCACCCGGGGCAATGATTTCTCGCGTTGTGTCCAGAACGCGACGCAGCGCATCCGGAGTATGTGCGTAGTCAATTATCACATCAAACGGTGCACCATTTGAGATGGATTCAAATCTGCCAGCGACCGTTCCCGCAGCTGCTAATCCTGAAACAATGTCGATGATGTCAACCCCAAGACTGACCGCCACAGTGGCGGCGGCAAGCGAATTTGACACATTAAATTTCCCTCCGACTGGAACATGCAAAGTCTTGTTCCGCCAAACATACGAGTGGCTGCTTGTTGTGACTTCAAGACCTTCTACATCGTCCAATCCAAAGCTCACTGTTTTAATTTCGGTCGCGTCCAGCAACAATTGCCCGTATACATCATCACGATTGATAATTCCGATACCCGCAAACTTATTTTCAAACAAACTTGCTTTTGCAGCAAAATAACGCTCTTGAGTTTTATGAAAATCTAAGTGCTCTGGTGAAAGATTGAGAAAAACAACCGCATCAAATTGCGTACCGACAATGCGTTGCAAGACAATTGCATGTGATGTCACTTCCATTACGACCGCTTCCATGCCAACATTGACTGCCTGCCACAAACTTCGCTGTAAGTCGCATGACTCTGGAGTTGTCCTGACGCTAGACAACGTTCCAAGCACTTCCGTGTTCAGACCCTGCTGCCTGAAAATCGCGGCCAGAAGATGTGCTGTTGTTGTCTTACCGTTCGTACCAGTGATACCAACAACACACATTTTTTGGCTCGGATGATCGTAAAAAGTGCTCGAAATCTCTCCCATTGCGCGGCGAGTATCAGTTACAACTATTTGAGCACAGTCGAGAGGAAGTTCGCGCTCGACCAAAAGTGCAGATGCACCAGCATCCAGTGCATCTCGGGCAAATTCATGACCGTCCGCATGCTCTCCCACGACGCAACAAAACAACGAATCACGACTCACCTGCGTCGAATCGTTAGTGATATCCCTGATTATCGGATCGAGCGAGCCAACTGAGGTGTACATCACACCGGGCAAATGACCGGCATACGTTGTTTCGAGCAGTTTGCCAAGCGCTACTGACGCGACCGTATCCGTCGTCGCCTTCATAACTAGTGTGCAGCCCCAAGCTCGGCAGGTCGCACCTTTAGACAACCCATATCCGTAGCTGCAGGTCGAATATCAAGTTCGTTGATAAGTACCTGAGCGATGTTTGCAAATACTGGCGCAGCAGCGGTACCACCGAAACGGTCGCGTGATGCTGGGTCCGGTTCGTCAATTGACACCAAAACGGTGAAGCGTGGATTTTCTGCTGGCAAGAATCCGACGAACGAAGCAAAATACGCACGCGAGCCATCATCCTTGATGTAGGTACCGTTGTCTTGACGTTTGTAGCCAGTGCCTGTCTTTCCTGCAACGGTCATGCCTGGCACCTTTGCAAGCGAGGCAGTTCCAAAGCACACGACGTCACTCATCAGTGAACGCATCGTTGCTGCCACTTCTGGTTTGATCACGGTGTGGGTAGCCGATGGCGTGCTTGGCTGATTAATGCCGTCCAAGTCAATCACCGAACTGACAAGTCGTGGTGCAACGTATACACCGTTATTGGCAACCACATTGACACCCGCGATTAGCTGCAATGCACTCGCAGAGTATCCGTAACCATATGCAGTCGTTATTTTTTCAGTACCACGCAACTCATTAAAGGATTTCAGCAACCCCTTGCTCTCGCCCGGATAATTGACGTCCGTCTTTGCTCCAAATCCATACTCTTGCAAATACTTGTGCAGCGTCTCTGCTGGCATTGTCTGCGCGATTTGCACTGTTCCGAGGTTTGATGAGTCGACGATGATCTTACGCACTGTCATCTCTTCGAGTCCGTGCGGGTATGCGTCAGTAATTGAGTGCACCCATCGGGTTCCTTGGTTAAATACCTGCTTGCCTGGAACCTTGAACACCGAGTTCGTTTCTACAGTTGCTTCGTTAAGCGCGGCGGAAATACTAAATACTTTTGCTACCGACCCTGGCTCGTATGCATCCACTGCAGCAAAGTTGCCTGAGTCTGCGGTGTACGTGCCATCAGTATTTACTCGAATGGTCGACATTGCATAAATTTCACCAGTTGTCGAATCCATCACAATGGCCGCACCACCACGGGCGTTAAGTCGAGTGATCTGTTGAGTAACAATTGCGTCCACCTGAAACTGAATATTGCGATCGATCGTTGTCACCAGGTCTTGACCTCGCACTGCGGCCTGACTTGAATCATCACCAGTAGGTATTGATTGACCCTTGCTATTCACTTCGCGCACCGTTCGCCCATCAGCGCCTGCAAGCAGCTCGTCGAACTGTTCCTCGAGACCCGAAATACCAATGCCGTCAATATCAGTTCGACCAACAAGTGCACGCAGTCCATCCGATGTCAGAGTTCTGCTTTGTTCTGGATACGAAGAGATTCCCGGGAGATTGAGTGCAGCCAGCGCATCAGAAACCTCAGTTGTGGCCTGGCGGGCTATGTAGAGAAAACTAGAGCCCATATTTTGGAGCTTGCTTGCAAGCACCAACTCGTCTTCTGGCGACAGGCCAAGAACAGAAGCAATCGCATGTGCAGTTGCAACCGGATCGACGACAATTCGAGGATCAGCGAATACGGTGCGCGTCGGTACTGGCAATGCCAGTTCTAAACCGTTGCGATCAAGGATCGAGCCGCGCTCTGCACGTGCCGTCGATATTCGGGTTCGTTGACTCACGCTTGCTTCGCGATAGGCACCTGCTCCGACTGTCTGCAAATACGAAACCCGAACAAGCATTGTCACCAATAACAACGAGACCAGCACATACATTGCAACAAGCCGAAACCGAATCTTGCCACCCTGCAGATTTGTGTAAAAAGATGTAACCGAAGTGCGAGCACGATCACGCACCACATCAACCGCATTTGTTTGACGTCGAGCTTGCTGTCGCGACTGATTCCCCGACTGACGTCGTGGCTGTACGCGTGACGTAGGCACTCGCCCACCCCGTCCCCCAGCTACAACGCTCATGGTGTTACCTGTCCTTGTTGCAATGTCGTAAAGGCAGCGAGAGGATTCAAACTTGAAATTGCGGATGGTTCAGCGATCTTGGGATCCATCGAACCAGTTGCAATAATTACTTGTGCTACGACATCTTGGGGAACTTCAACGAATCTTGAGCCGAGACCTTGCGACATCCCTTGCAAACCAGCCTGTGTGCGCAAATACTCTGGCGCCAGCAAACCTGCTCGCTGCTGGCGAAGCTGGTCCTGGTACAACTTTGCCAAGCGCAATTCACTCGACACATGATCCAACTTCAATTGCTGTTCAGCAATGACAGCCTGAAAACCGATTGCAATACTCATCAAGAGAAACAGGCCAATAGCACCTGCAGCAAATATCCGCAGCGTTCGACGAGTTGTCTGAGGAACGAGAGCGAGATGGCGCTCAGGGGGTATCGACTGAACTCGACGTGGACCAGAATGTGGTCTTCGTTCGACTGCAATCGCTAGCGCCATCTCAACTACTCACTTTCTCAATGACCCGTAACCGCGCCGAAGCAGCTCGCGGGTTAATTTCGACCTCATTCGCACTCGGACGCTCACTCACTCGCACTTTGCGAACCAGTTTGTGTAGTGGCGACGCGTGGTGGTGGTAGGGCGATGCAATTATTTGCACCTTTGGGTCGGCCTCTGCATCTTTAAATGCTTGTTTGACAATTCGATCTTCCCCAGAGTGATATGACAGCACCGCTATGCGCCCGCCAGGACTGGTTACACGAATTGCTTCATTGAGAGCATGAGGCAATACGTCGAGTTCTTTATTGACCTCGATACGAATTGCTTGGAAGCTGCGCTTTGCGGGGTGGCCTCCGGTACGTCGCGCTGGCGCAGGAATTGCTCCCGCAATAACTTCGGCCAGTTGCACCGTGTCGGTTATCGGTCGCGCAGCAACAATTGCTTTACTAATCCGGTAAGCAAATCGCTCGTCTGCATTATTTCTCAAAACATGTGTCAGTTGTTCTACGTCGTAAGAATTCACCACGTCCGAAGCCTTCAGTTGCTGCGTGGTATCCATGCGCATGTCAAGTGGTCCAGAATTGCGATATGAAAAACCACGATCAGCCATATCGAGCTGGGGCGACGAGACGCCAAGATCAAAAAGCGCACCAGATATTTCGGTAATGCTGTTGCGCTCAAGCATTGCCGATATCCCATCAAAGCGTCCCTGCTCAATTATTAAGCGTTCGCCAACCTCTGTATTTTCGTTAGCAAGTTTGCGGCCATGCGCAATAGCAACTGGGTCCTGATCAATGCCAAGCACCCGCATCCACGGATATGCGGTCAATAACCGAACCGTATGACCTGCGCCGCCCATGGTTGCGTCGACAACTACACCGTGGGGCACGGGTGCAAATACTTCTACGATCTCTGCAGCCATGACTGGCTCATGGCCAAATGAATTCAATCCATTTGACGTCGCTGCACTATTTACTTGGCTGTTTAACGAGTTAGACATAATTGCTTGTTCACGATCGCAATTCGTTTGTGTAACTTCAGGACACCTGTGCTTCGCTCTTCAGCAGTCCCCCGGCTTGCGGTGCCGCCGGGATGTCTCCCCGCGCGTACGAGATAGAAGCGGGCGGAGTTGATGCTGTCTACCTTGCTCACCGGAAGACTGCTGAAGAGCGAAACCTTTTGAAGTGATCTCGAACTTGCTACACGTTGCGTTGGTTCGTGACCTGTCTCCCTTCGTCGGTTTCTCTATTGACCAGTGCCCGCAATTTGCTGCAAGCCTTCGTCACTGATGCGCTGATGGCGCGTTGGATCCCAAATTTCTGCGCGGTCGAAAGAGCCGCTTACTACTACTCGCGAATTGAGAGTGAGACCGGCATATTCGCGCAAGATTTCATCGATATTGATCCGACCTTGTGCATCTACAACGACTTCAAATGTGTTGCTCGCGAGCGCACGCTGCTGATTGCGGTCCATCTCGCCCGAGCGCACTTTCTCAACCGCATCTTTGGCTACTGCTTCAAATGCCTCTGCCGTCAAAATATCGACACACTTATCGCGACCAATTGAAAGGTAACAACGGGGTTCTAAACGGGGACGAAACGAAGCGGGCAATCCAAGCCGACCCTTTGGGTCCAACTGTCGCTCATGCACCCCTACAAACACTTGTGGCCTCCGCTGCCGTTTACTTATTGCTGCAATTCCGTGCTTTTCCCTGCTGCCACTGGGTTTGGGCCATCGCCCTAACCAAGTGAAAAGAGACTATCCCCACTTTCCCCCACTTACAAGCATTATGCCCCACTTTTCTCCACTTTTTATTGACATGACTCCTGGACATGGAGAAGCCACCGCGGGGCAATCAGAAACTGGGTGTGGGCGCGCGCTATACGAGAGCTAATTGCGCCGTAAAGGCTGCCAGTACATCAGCAGCTGAGACACCAACTGCGATTTGGCTGAAGGGCATCACACTGTGTTCGAGATTTAATTTAATTCCAGTACGAGCGCTGTTTAGACCACTGAGCAATCCAGCAAGCTGCTCAGACAAATCAGATCCCCACTCCAAATACATCGTGCACTGAAAACGCGCGGCTTCTTGAGTGCGTCGCTGGCTAATGCCAACAATTTTTGCAGGCCTACCTGCAGTATCGGGCATCACCACTTCACCCGGCCCGACACCAGAAAAACAGACCAAGTCTCCATACTCGCCCGTGGCAAGATTTTGTTGATGCACATGTGCCGTCAAAGCAACTGTGGGTGCGAGCGATTTGATCACCCCCAGCCATACGTCGCCCAACCACCATGAAGCTCGCCCAACATCGTCTATCCAGAGTCGATCATTCTTAGGGATAACCACGTCGAGCCAGACCTGCTTCCCGGGCGATAGGAACACCATCCCGCCGCCACTTCTTCGGCGCACTATTTCTACATTCTCATTCGCACACGCAACAAGATCGAGTTCGGTCTCTGTTTGTCGCGAACCCAGCACGATCGCAGGAGAGGTGATATCCACATTCCACACACTTCGTTCTGCTGGAAGATCACGCCCATGTTGCTCACTCGCAGTTGTACGCACATCGTGCATACGCCATGTCGATTCAGGATGCAGCGGCAAGATACTGCTTCCACTCGTCGGGCACACGCCCCACCGACACAGTGATCCACGCCAATTCACGAGGGGCAAGGGGTTGCGACTCGAGCAACATTCCAGCTTCTTCGGGTGTTCTATCGCGTTTACGCAAATTGCAAGGACGGCATGCTGCTGTTACGTTTTCCCAAATATGCATACCGCCCCGCGAGCGCGGCATTACATGGTCAATCGAGTCCGCAACTCCACCGCAGTACTGACAGCGGTGATCGTCTCGCGCAAACACCGCACGACGAGAAAGGGCTGTACGACGGTGGTACGGAACCTTGACCATGTATCGAAGCCGAATTACGAGCGGACCAGGAATACTCATCGTTTCTGAATGCACATACGTTCCATCATCCTCAATGATTTCGGCTTTGTCCGAAAGCACCAAGCACACAGCGCGTCGCGCTGACACAACACTCAGCGGCTCGTATGTTGCATTTAATACCAGCGCGCTTCGCATCAGTTATGCCTTGTGGAGTCGTCGACGCATCGACGTGCCGGTACTGTGCCAATCTTTTGACCACTCCAAATAATCGATGACGTCGGCAATCTCTGGTTGTTCGACGCCGTATCCATATTGAGTTGTCAATCGAAAATCGATATATGCACGCGAAGGCACTGGCAAGTGCGAACCATTACGCCACCACTGTCGTGGCACTAACCGCTTTGCAGAACGAAGCGCCGTCATCCACAAACTGGGCCGCAAAACGACAACACCAATCAGTTTCAGATATGTGCGGAAGGCCAGCATCAGATCAGCCTGGCTTTGGTTCCTTGGGTAGGCCCAATACCATCTCGCCGATGATGTTGCGTTGTACCTGAGACGAACCCGCATAGATGGTTCCGGCGCGAGCATTTAAAAACGTCATCGCCCAACTCATCGAATCATTTGGCGCACCGGCGTCGTCGGTCGAGAACGCACTTGAAGGCTTACGACCTGTTGGGGCCATTGCATCCATTCCCAAAATATCTACACCCAATTCGGTAACGATCTTGTGGTACTCACTCCAATACAACTTAAAGATTGCTCCGTCAGGTCCAGGGTGGTGTCCGGCCAAAAACTTTGTCAATGTGCGCATGCCCAGGTAACGCATCACTTGCACCTTGGAATAACACCATGCCAACTTTTGGCGAATACGTGGGTCGTTGCTGACACCACGATCCTTTGCCAGTTGCAACAACCGATCAAACTCAGCCTCAAACGCAATCGGGGCGATTGATGCTGCAGCCCCGCGCTCAAAACCAAGCAGACCCATGGCAACAGCCCAACCGTTGTTGACTCCGCCAACAACATTTTCTTTTGGCACCACAGCGTCTGTATAGAACACTTCGTTAAATTCGCTCTCACCCGACAGCATCTTGATTGGGCGCACCAGGACCCCTGGCTGCCTCATATCTACGAGCAAAAACGAGATGCCTTTATGTTTTGGAGCATCAGGGTCTGTTCGTGCAAGCGTAAAAATATGATCAGCAAGATGACCGGCTGACGTCCAAATCTTTTGTCCGTTCAACACCCATTGATCGCCGTCCAACTCTGCACGCAAACCAACGTTTGACAAATCGCTACCAGCGTTTGGTTCGCTGTAACCCTGGCACCATGTATCTTCGCCGGCGAGCAAACGAGGTAAGTAATAACGTTTTTGTTCTTCGGTACCAAACAGTAACAACGTGTTACCAAGCATCTGGATACTGAAAACATCGTTGTGCCCTCCAGTTGGCACACCAGCGCGAGCAAACTCTTCAGCGATGATGACTTGCTCAAGTTCCGATAAACCGCCGCCACCAAACTCGACAGGCCAACCGGGAGCAAGGTACCCAGATGCGAACAGTGTTGCGCGCCATTCGGTAATAAAATGCTCAAGCGCTTCGCCAGTAAGCGCGCCTATCCCCTGCCAATTTGGAGGCAACTTTTCGGCCAAAAAGGCCTGTACTTTTTCGCGATACTCTTCCGCTGCTGCGCTGTACGTCGGGTTCATGAGTCTTTACGCTAGTACGAAGTCCTAGCCAGACTCGCAGCGCCAATCAATGGTGCTGAGTCACCTAGACCAACGGGCAACACCTTCAATCCACGAATAAATTCAAGGCGCGCCGAACGATCAATCTCATGCTGGACGGCGGCAAAGAATGGAGCACCAAAACCGAGGGCAACCGAACCCCCAATCACACAAAGCTGTAAATCCATGAGCGCACCAACGGACACAAGTGCTCGCCCAACCAATTTTCCTGCCTCGATCCTCACTTCGTTCGTGGCATGTTCGCTCGGTTTTCCTGTCATCGCTTGAATCGACTTACCAGAAACATGTGCCTCCAAACATCCGTAGGCTCCGCACTCACACAACCTGCCATCGGGTTCAACAATTACGTGCCCAATATGTCCAGCGTTACCAAGTCTCCCAGTCAAAAGTTTGTTGTTTGAAATGATGCCACCACCAACTCCCGTCGATACCACCATTCCAATCACATCCGAAACTCCTACCGCACTGCCACACCACACCTCCCCAAGCACCAATGCTTGGGCATCATTAGCAATATACGTTTTAAGTCCAGTTGCGCTT
Source organism: Acidimicrobium sp. UBA3029 (assembly GCA_002367695.1). Classification (GTDB taxonomy): domain Bacteria; phylum Actinomycetota; class Acidimicrobiia; order Acidimicrobiales; family Ilumatobacteraceae; genus UBA3006. The sequence continues at coordinate 35,438 of DFDK01000114.1, forward strand.
TCAACGGCAGAGAGTAAACCGAAACCTCTCCAATCGGCAATATTCAGTGGTGAGACACTTTCTCCACCCAACGTCATCGGTCCGCCGCAACCGACACCGCACGCTTCGAGACGCACATTGGTTTGCAGCATTTGTGCGTCGATCAGGTTTTTGAGCGCACCCCAGACGTCGTTTACAGGCGTTGGGGTTTGCATCTGCGACAACAGCTCACCGCTTCTCGACACCACACCAACAGCAAGTTTTGTTCCGCCAATATCAATGGCAAGAAAACCCGAAGAGTTAGATGTCTTTGCCAAATTTGATTCGACTCGAAGCAGCATTCGTGCGCGCCTTACGCAACGACGCCGCAACGTCTTTCAAACCAACTACGCTCATCGCCCGCAATTGCTTTTCAATGATTAACACGCAACCGAGCATTGCTAAAAACCCAGCGAATGCAATAAGGAAATGCACCTGCAATGTAATAACAGTGAACACCAGGGATGCAATTGCGCCAAGACCGGCCCACTGCGCCCTACGTGCAGAGTGCGCATAAATCCCAGACGGTTTTACAGCACTCGCAAAACGCTCATCTGTCTCTAGCGATTGCTCGATCTGCTGCAAGATCCGTTGTTCTTCTGCTGACAGTGTCATGGTCACCCCATCTTATTGCCCGGGACCCCATTTTGATGAACCCGGTCGACGCTTGGAATGCATGGTGCTCGCAAGACCAATAGCATCATCTCCAAATCGTTCGCGAATATCGTCAATGGCTGCGGTGGCTGGAGCCCACACCTCGTCTAGCGAAGTGGCATCCTGGCTATGGGTCCCTTGATCAAACAGACTCAATTGCGCTTCAGGTGCGGCAAAGTTACGAGTTGAAATACCTACCAGTCGCACACCTCGTGCCACCTCAACATCAACCAGTAAACCTTCGACCATCTGCATCATTGCTTGCGCACTCGTAACCGGCGTTGTACTTGTATTCGATCGTGTAATCGACAAAAAATCTGAATACTTAATTTTGATCGTGCAGGTTCGTGGCGCTAACCCTTCGTCTCGACACCTCCTGGCAACCAGATCCGACATTCGTACAAGATGCCCACGCACGGTCTCGATATCGAAGATGTCTGCACTAAACGTTTCTTCGTGACCAATCGATTTCGAGTCCGAGTTTGGCTCTACTTCCCGGTTATCGACGCCATTCGCTAGCTGATGTAGGTGGGTGGCATGCGCATCACCAAGTAAATGCTTCAAAATCTGCAGATCGATGACCGCCAATTCTGCAACACTCTTGATGCTTACACTTTGCAATTTTGCGAGTGTGGCCGGGCCAACACCCCACAGTGCTTCAACGTTGAGGCCGTGGATAAATTCTCGTTCCTTGCCACTCTCAATTCGCACAACTCCGAGCCCAGGACGCACACTCAAGTGATCGGCAATCGGCTTTGCCGTCTTCGATGCCAACTTTGCAACGAATTTACTCGTTGCAACCCCAACACTGCACACCAAACCCACTTCATCCAAGACTCGTTTTCGAATTGCTTCAGCAATTGCCACTCCATCGCCAAGCAATCGTTGTGCTCCGGTCACATCTAAAAAAGCTTCGTCGAGAGAAAGCCCCTCAACAAGGGGCGTGAAGTCTCGAAAAATGTCGAACACTTGCGAACTGACCTGTACATAGAGATCCATATCGCCGGGCAGAAAAATTGCTTCTGGACACAATCTGAGTGCCCGCACCGATGGCATTGCCGAAAACACTCCGTACCTGCGTGCCTCATACGATGCGGCGGCAACAACACCCCTCTTCCCAACTCCCCCAACGACAACTGGCTTACCCCGTAGCTCGGGACGCTGGCGTAACTCCACAGCCACATAAAACATGTCCATATCGACATGCAGAATTGTTCGGGCTGGTTTCATGACAACAACTACGCTAATCGGGTGCCGCAAACCCCGATCGACAAGCGCACTCTTTCTGCACTTCCATCACCTCTCGCCCGAGTCATCGCATTCGTTGGAGTACTGATTGCGGGTGCCGCTGGAGCTGCAATCGGATTTTCTCTCGTCGATTTGCAATGTGATGGACAATGTTCGGTTGGCACTGGCATTGGTCTCTTGCTAGGTGCAGTTATTGGTGCGATCGGCATGTCGGTAGTGAGCGTCCTAGTGCTACGTGCGGTCGGAGAATGGCGCGAACTTGCAGACGACTAATCAACTCGCATCCCAACTTCTGCACGTTGCAACCACGTTGGCCAAACAAGCTGGAGACATGGCACTCGACGGACGTCGCAATGGGCTCAAACATGTTCAAACCAAGTCAACTGCAACCGACATGGTTACCGAGTTTGATAAAGCTTCCGAAGAACTGATCGTCCAGGGACTTGCCAGAATGCGCTCGGATGACGCGATTATTGGCGAGGAAGGTGCGAGTCATTCGGGAACAACAGGCATCACGTGGCATCTAGACCCGATCGACGGCACAACCAACTTCTTTTACGACCTGCCAACATGGGCAGTGTCGATCGGGGCTGTCGACGAACATGGATCACTTGCAGGAGCGGTGTACATCCCTGCCCTAAACGAAATGTTTACGGCAATTCGCAGTGGCGGCGCATTTTGCAACGACAAGCCAATCCGCTGCAATTCGCTCAGTGACGTTTCTCAGGCACTCGTCTGCACCGGTTTTAGTTATGCCGCAGAACAGCGCACGATCCAGGCCACGAGAGTTTCAAAGTTCATTCATCAGGTTCGTGACATTCGACGCTTCGGAGCGGCATCAATCGACATGTGTTTTGTTGCCTGCGGCAGGTTCGATGCATACTTTGAAGAGAACCTTCACTCGTGGGATATCGCTGCCGGTGATCTGATCGCTCGCGAAGCAGGGTGTCAAACTGGCGACTTTGTAGGTAATCCATTGCGGCCCGCCCAAGTTTTAGTCTCCAATCCCAATATATTCAGCCAACTTGGCGACCTTATTTTGACTTCCAGCACCTCTGATCGGTAAGTATTAGGCCCATGGAGATTCGAGTCTTAACTGTCGAGGACGACGAGCGCATCAGAGCGTCAGTCAAACTTGCTCTCGAAGACGAAGGTTGGATCGTTGACGAGGCTCCGACGGGCGAAGATGCGATTGCGATCTTTCAAAGCACTCCTGCCGACGTCGTACTTATTGACATCATGCTTCCCGGCATCGACGGTTTCGAACTCTGTCGCACGATTCGCAAATTGAGTGATGTCCCGATCGTCATGGTCACTGCACGGGTAGACACTCATGATGTTGTCGCCGGACTCGAGGCTGGCGCAGATGATTACCTCACCAAACCTTTTGCACCGAAAGAACTCTCGGCCCGCATTCGTGCGCTATTGCGACGAGTGCACCCGTCCGCACCAGGACATTCAAAACTTGTCTTCGGAAATCTTGAAATTATCCCCGACGAGGGCAAGGTAACGCTCAGTGGCAAAGATGTACCACTGACCAAAACCGAATTTCGTTTGCTGTGCGAATTAGCCCATGATCCAAATGGTGTGTTTAGCCGAGAAGTATTGCTCGACAAGGTTTGGGGTCACGGATATTTTGGTGATGGACGGTTGGTCGATGTTCACATTCGCCGTCTGCGGATGAAAGTTGAAGTAGACCCTGCCGAACCAACACACGTAGTGACAGTCCGTGGGCTCGGCTATCGCCTGCAGTCGTGACCGCTACATCCCCAGCAACGCGACCGCCCCGCTACCGGCGCACACGTGCCCGCCGAGTAATTCGAAACACAGCTCGAGCACTGTTGCCTCGTCGAATTGGCTTACGCCACCGCATTCTTATTTCGTTCGGTGCTGGCGCCATGATTCTCTCGGGAGTATTAGCCATCACTACTTACGGTTTTACGCGCAACAGTTTTGTCCAGCAACGCGAAAGATCCGAGATCAATCAAGCGTTTGCAAACGCGAAGCGCGTACAGACTGATCTACTAGCCAACCCCACTGATGTGATTGGTGCCCTCGAGCAATTTGGTTCTGCAAAGCGATTGCTCTACAGCAGCGGGGTTTGGACAAGTAACGCTCAGAGTTTTACTCAGTCCGATATACCGACATCACTCAAAACTCAAGTAGTCACCAATCTCAAGGCTGCCAACATGATCAGTAATCATGGCGCAAATGCTGCCATCATCGTTGGCATTCCGCTTGAGCGGGCGAATGCTTATTACTTCGAACTTGAAAGTCTTCGCGAGACACAAGACGCACTGCGAAGCGTCTTCATTGCGCTCATGCTTTCTGGCGCTATCACAACTGCTGTTGGTATCGGTCTCGGACTTTTGGTTTCGGGACGAACGGTGCGTCCACTCGTACTAGCAGCTCAAGCTGCTAGCGCAATTGCCGAGGGGCGATTCGACACCAGACTTGAAACAACCCAAGATCGTGATCTGCAAATGCTCACCACTGCGTTCAATGACATGGTCGCCACGCTTCAAACGCGCGTGGAGCGTGACGCACGATTCACATCCGATGTCAGTCATGAATTGAGATCGCCACTCATGACACTCGCAGCTTCGGCGCAGGTCATGTATTCGCGCCGCGGCGAACTTCCCGAACGATCGCAGGCTGCCCTCGACTTACTTATTGGAGATGTCACTCGTTTCCAGGGCCTCGTTAAGGACTTGCTTGAAATATCGCGCTTTGACGCTGGCGCAATTCGACTCATCAAGGAACCACTTGCACTACTCGAATTTGTTCGTCAGGCCATTGCCGTGAGTTCACTACCCCGTACCGATGTCATCTTCCTGGCAGGCACCGACCAGATAATGGTGCAAGGCGACAAACGCCGACTCGCCCGCGTATTTGCCAACCTGATCGACAACGCTCGGATTCATAGTGGCGGCAATCCAAAGATCATCATTCAGTTTGCCGACGATGATCCAACCAAATCACGTGTGTGGGTGATCGTCGAAGATGATGGTAGAGGTTTGATGGAAGGCGAGGAAGAAAAGATTTTCGAACGCTTTTCACGTGGAGGGTCCGCAGGCCAACGTGCTGGGTCTGAAGGAGCAGGACTTGGTCTTGCCCTGGCAGCCGAACATATTGCGCTGCATTCTGGAAGTATCTGGGCCGAAAATAGACGTGATGGTATTCGTGGGGCAAGATTCATTGTTGATCTCGATATTTTTGTTAAAAATCAACCAGCCATACTTGCACCACCGAGCACTGAGGCAAGTTCATGAAATTACGTATCAGACTCTCGATCGGCATTATCTTGATTGTTGCGATGACTCTTCCGTCTTGCGGTATTCATACCGATGAGTTTCCACGCGATATTGACCCATCGCGTCAAACCGAATTAAACGGCAAATAGAGCAATGAGCGTTGTGATCGCAATCGATGCCGGCACCTCCGGCGTTCGCTCGCGCGCGATATTCACCGATGGTCGTGCATCGGTCTCGAGTTACCTCGAGTTTCCCCAATACTTTCCGCAACCAGGATGGGTAGAACACGACGCACTTGAAATATTGTCCGCTGTTCGCCAAACGCTGAGCGACGTTATTGCCCAACTTGCCCCCCTGCCCGATGCCAAAATCGTCACAATCGGTATTACTAATCAGCGCGAAACCATCGTGGCATGGGACAAATCAAGTGGAGTTCCTTTTGGTCGAGCAATTGTTTGGCAAGACCGTCGCACTGCCGAGAGATGCACCGAGTTGTTGCCAATGCTTCCAACAGTTCGAGCTA